>NZ_CP034998.1:3290000-3590000 GCF_002531755.2 Rhizobium acidisoli
TCAACACACCAAACCAAAGTTTTTTGACAATTTTGTAACAGGTTGATTCGCCTAGTGTTTTTGTCGGTCGATATTATCCACAGGGCACCTTTCGGGACGGATTCCTGAAAATTCCTTTATCAGTTGGTCAAAAAACCCTCGAAAAGCCGCTCCCTACCACCGAAAGATAACGAGAAAACAGCGGCTTGAGCGGATTTATGGTTAATGGAGGATTAACTGCTTTCCGCCACGAGCTTTAAATTTCCGTCACAAATCAACGGCGAACATTTCGGAACCTATCGCCGTCTTAAGTGTTGTCTTTCCCATTGAAGGAAGGAGACCGATATGGCTGCCAACACCGATGTTATCAGAGCATCTGTCAGCAAGGACATTGCCGCACTCCAGCAGGAAGTCTCGCGCCTGCAGAAGATGATTTCCGCTCAAGGCGCCGAAGCCTATTACGAAGTGCGCGGCCGCGCCGGCAAGGCTTACGACGAGGCCCTGCCCCGCGCTAAGAACGCCGTCGCCCAGATCAGAGCCGAAGGGGCAGCTGCTGCCGGCGCCGCCCGCGAACACCCGACCGCGGCAACCACTGCGCTGGTGCTTGCAGGCGCCATTGGATTCCTCGCCGGCTATCTGCTTTCCGGCAGCTCACAGCCGGAGCCTCGCCATTGGTGGCGCTAGGACCTGCCGTATCCATTGAAAAATCATATTTTTACGCACCCGCCGATCCGTTTTTCGGCAGGGTGCGTAAATGCTTATGTCTTAGAAAAACCAATTTTTAATGCGATTGATGGGAACATAAAAAACGACAGGGAGGACAACATGGAAAACAAGAGGGCCAATTGCATCATTGAAGTCAGCGTCGATGGCGTCAACGGCCGTTACGCGGTCGGCATCATGAATATGCGTCAGGCACTCGACCTGCCCGAAATGCCAAGTCTGTCATATACGCATCCGGACCCGGTCAAGGCCGCCGCCGGTATCGTTGTCAGCCGCAAGGAACTTGCCGGCTTTATGGCCTGCCGCTGAGCCAGCGCAACCCTGCCATGCCGTAACAGCGCTTCCACCAAAGCGCTGGCGTTTTCTAACGCGTCTCTTCTCCCCGCTTTTTCTTCGCCTTGCTGGCATCCTTGCTCCGTTCATGCCAAGAGAAGGCATCGAGGCAGCATAAGGACCGCAGATGAGGGAACGGCGCCCATCGCATAAGACCCGCGAGCGGACAAAGCCCGCCGCCGGCGGCGCAACCAAGCGGGTCACCCTCCCCCGCGCCCTTTCCAAACTTGGTTATTGCTCCCGAACCCAGGCCGAACGGCTGATCGCCGAAAGTCGCGTTGCCGTCGACGGCCGCACCATCAGCGATATCTCCGCCTGGGTCGACCTCGCGACGGCCAGGATCAGCGTCGACGGCCTCGTCATTGCCGCCGAAGCGAAAATCTACCTGATGCTCAACAAGCCCCGAGGGCTCGTCACCACCCGCGATGATCCCGAAGGCAGGCCGACGGTCTATGATTGCCTGAGGGATTTCGACATCCCGCATCTCTCTCCGGTCGGCCGGCTCGACAAGGCGAGCGAGGGGCTGCTGCTGTTCACCAATGACACGGAATTCGCCCAGATCCTGCTCGATCCGGTCACCCATGTGACGAAGACCTATCATGTCCAGATCGACCGGATCATGGACGATGAGGGCATTGCCGCCATGACATCGGGCATCCGCCACGACGGCGAATTGCTGACGGCAACCGCCGCGCGGCGCCTGCGCCAGGGCGACCGGAATTCATGGATCGAGGTCGAGCTCGACGAGGGCCGCAACCGCCAGATCCGCCGCATGCTGGAGGCGCTCGGGACCGAATGCCTTCGCCTCGTCCGCGTTGCGATCGGCGGGCTCGAGCTCGGCGAACTGCCGAAAGGCGCCGTGCGCGCGCTGACCGAAGCGGAATTGCAGTCGCTGCGGCGGAAAACCGGCATCGAGAAGGCGAGACGCAATTGACTGATGAAAGGGTGATGGCGCCGCACGACTTCTGGCAGGAGGTTCATCCGCCCGGCACCTTTGCCGTCGACGGCGAATTCGCCTCCTTCTACGTCGCCGTGCTGGAAGACGGCCGTCAGATGCGCCTGCCGATCCGCGTACTCGCGGACGGCGATCACGCCCTCGCCTCGCTGATCATCAACCAGGCGAGCTTCGCCGTGCTCGACACGCTCGCCGAAAGCCTCGCCGAAAAAATCAGGCCCATGCGCATCGATGTCGTCGCCGGCCTGCCGACGCTCGGCCTGACGCTCGCCGCCGCCGTTGCGCAGAAGCTCGGCCACAGCCGCTATGTTCCGCTCGGCACCTCGCGCAAATTCTGGTATCGCGACGAGCTCTCCGTCCCCCTGTCCTCGATCACCACACCGGCACAGCAGAAGCGCCTCTATATCGATCCGCGCATGCTGCCGCTGCTGGCAGGACGGCGCGTCGCCGTGATCGACGACGTCATTTCCAGCGGCGCCTCGATCGTCGCGGCTCTTGATCTGCTTGAGGCCTGCGGCATCGAACCAGTCGTCATCGGCGCGGCCATGCTGCAGTCAGAGCGCTGGCGCGAAAGCCTTGCTGCCGCCGGCCTGCAATGGATCGCACGCACCGTCGGCGTCTTTACAACGCCCATCTTGGAGCGGAACGCCGCGGGCCGGTGGCAGGCACCCGCCTTAGGCGAGACATGAGGATTGGTCAATCTTTGCCTGAGGCCACCTCTGTACAGCGCAGAGGAACGATTACAGTCTGCCCAATCGATGAAACACCGGATCCACGCATGACGTTCGAGCAAGCATCCCTGCTGATCCTTCTGCTGGCGATGCTCGTTCTCTTCTCTTTCGATCGCATCCGCATCGAGGTGATTTCGATCGCCGGCCTGCTCGCCGGCTATGCGCTGGGGCTTTATCCCGCCGACCACATTTTCACCGGCTTTGCCAGTCCCGTTGTCATCACCGTCGTCGAGATCCTGCTGATCGTCCAGGTGCTGGCGCGCGCCAGGCTCTTCGACAATCTCGCCGCCCGTTTCGCCGCCGCCAAGCCTTCCGGCTTCAAGGTCATCGCCGGCGCTTCCTCGCTTGCCGGCTTCATTTCCATCTTCATGAACAATATCGGCGCCTTTGCAATCAGCCTGCCGGTGACGCTGCGGCTCGGCATGGCGCTAACGATCCCCCGCCGCCAACTTGTCATGCCCCTCTCGTTTGCGGCGCTGCTCGGCGGCCTCGTCTCGCTGATCGGCACGCCGGCCAACCTGCTCGTCAGCGACGCGCTCGCCAAGGCGACCGGAGCAGGCTTTCACTTTTTCGATTTCGCCTATGTCGGCCTGCCGGTCGCAATCGCCGGCATTCTGCTCATCGCCTTTCGCATCCAGCGCCTCTTTCCTGAACCTGACGAAACGCCGGCAACGATCTCCCCAGGCACGCGCCGCATCGTCGTCGAGCGCCGCATTCCCGACATTTCGCCGCTGATCGGCATCCGGCTTTCCGATTGTCCGGCGGATTTCGGCATCAAACCGCACGCCCTGATCCGCGGCGACAATTTCGTCTTCGGCCCTCTTGATCAGTCGGTGATTTCAGCCGGTGACGTGCTGCTTGCCGAAGGCGCCGATGCGGTTTTTGCCGGGCTAGCCGCCACCCAGGCGCTGATCGCCGATTTCAATCCGCATGGCCTCCAGCCGGATTTCTCCCGTGTCGAAGCCGTCGTCATGCCGGAAAGCACGCTGGTCGGTTCGCGCGTCCGCTCGCTTGAAGTCTTCCAAAGCCGTGGCGTCGCGGTCACCGCTCTATCCATGCGCGCGCCGCGCATCGAGGGCCGTTTCATCGACCTGCAACTGTCGATCGGCGATATATTGACGCTGGAAGGGCCGCGAACGGCAATCGCCGAAGCGCTCGAAGAAAGCGAGTGCCTGCCGCTCGCCCCGACAGCCCCGGCCGAACCGGCCGTCCTCTCCTGGCGGCCCTTCGCGCTCTTTGCCTGCGGCGTCGCCGCCTCTGCGGCCGGCTTGCCTCCCGACATCGCCTTTGCCGGTGTCGTACTTGTGCTCGCCTTGCTCAATCACCTGAACATCCGGCAGGCGATGGCCGATCTCAACTGGCCGATCATTATCATGCTGGCAGCGATGATCCCGATCGGCCAGGCGGTGGCAAGCACCGGCGCGGCCGCAATCATCGCCGGCTGGCTGAGCCTCGTCGTGCCGGTCAGCCAGCCGCTCTCCGGCATCGCCCTCATCCTCTTCCTCGCCATGGCGCTGACGCCCTTCGTCAACAACGCGACGGTGGCGATCGTCCTGACCCCGATCGCACTGGAATTCGCAAAGGCCGGCAGCCACGCGCCGGGCGCCTATTTGATTGCCGTCGCCGCCGGCGCCTCACTGGATTTCCTGACGCCCTTCGGCCATCACAACAACACGCTGGCAATGGGCATCGGCGGCTACCGCTTCAGTGACTTCCTGCGCGCCGGCTGGCCGCTTGCCGTTACCAGCTATGGCCTCGCTTTGTTTCTCCTGGCTCTGTTCTGGCTGTGATGCGATACTTGGCATCTGACTTGACTTCCCCCGCGATGAAACTAGAGCAGGAAGCCTTCACCCAATTACAAGGACAGTCGAGCGCCGTGCGAATTCTCTCCGAAGCCCATTTCCCGGAACTGCCGAACTATTATCGCGGCAAGGTGCGCGAGAATTACGATCTTCCGGACGGACGCCGCATCATCATCAGCACCGACCGGCTGAGCGCTTTCGACCGCATCCTCACCTGCATTCCTTATAAGGGCCAGGTGCTGACGCAGACCGCGCGCTATTGGTTCGAGGCGACGAAGGACATCTGCCCGAACCATGTCCTCGACTATCCTGATGCGAATGTCGTGATCGGCAAGCGGCTCGACATCCTGCCGGTCGAAATCGTCGTGCGCGGTTATCTCGCCGGCACCACCGGCACATCGATCCTGACGCTCTATAAGAAGGGTGAACGCGAGATGTACGGCATGCGCCTGCCGGACGGCATGCGCGACAACCAGATCCTGCCGGAGCCGGTCATCACCCCGACCAGCAAGGAATTCGACGGCGGCCATGACGAGCCGCTGACGCCTGCCGAAATCGTCAGCCGCGGCCTTCTGACCAAGGAGCAGTGGGAAACCCTGTCGCGATATGCGCTCGCCCTTTTTGCCCGCGGCCAGGAGATGGCTGCCAAACGCGGGTTGATCCTCGTCGACACCAAATATGAATTCGGCACCGACGGCGACGGCAACATCATCCTCGCCGACGAGATCCATACGCCCGACAGCAGCCGCTACTGGCTTGCAGAAAGCTATCCGGCCAGTTTTGTCGCCGGAAAACGTCCGGAAAGTTTCGACAAGGATTTCGTCCGCGCCTGGGTGGCGGAACGCTGCGACCCATATAAGGATGAGATCCCCGAGATCCCCACCGAACTGATCGAACAGACCTCGGCCGTCTATATCAGGGCCTATGAGGCGATCACCGGCGAGCGCTTTGTTCCCGACGATAGCGGCGAGACACCGCTTGCCCGCATCCGGCAGAACCTCGCCCCCCACTTCTCCTGAGATGGCAGCGCGCGGAAGCCTCCGGCCAATCATCGGCTTGCGGCATTTCGTGCAATCGCGCTAACATCAGCCAAAAGGATCGGGCCCGGCCCGGCGGGGGACGGATGGTAAGAAGGCCGAGACGCAAGGCCGAGGAAACGCGGGAGGACATTCTCTCCATGGCGGAGATGCTGTTTCGTCAGCGTGGCTACCTGGCGGTGTCGATCGCCGATATCGCCGGCGCGCTGCACATGTCGCCCGCCAATGTCTTCAAGCATTTCCATACCAAAGTCGCGCTGGTCGATGCGATCGCCGGACGCCATCTCGACAATGCCACCGAGCGTTTCGCAGCCTTTGACCAGGACCTGCCCCCGAAGGAGCAATTGCTCCGCTTCGTCCTGCGCCTGCTGGAAGGCCATCTGCAGGACATCCAGAAAAATCCCTACATCTTCGAAATGGTGCTTTCGACGATCGAGGCCAAACTCGAGGCCGGCAACCGTTATCGCGCCCGAATCGAGTTGAAGCTGGACGAAATCATCCGAGAGGGCATCGCGGAGGGACGCTATCAGTGCCGCGATCCCGAGCGCGCGGCACGCACCGTCGCAGACCTCCTGGCCTGCGTGTTGCACCCGATCCTGATTGCCCGCGACGACAAGGAAACCCTCGTGCATCGTGCCGAGGACATCGTCGGCTTTGTCGATGCCGCACTGCAAAATAACGCTTGCTAAGTGATGATTGCTGACTTACGTCACTTCGTAAAGCTTTTGTTAAATTCGGATAATGGCATTTGCAGCCAGATCAATCCTGACGCTTCTATAAGCCTTCGCTCGGCTGGGCCGAGCCCGTGGATCGAACGGCCATTGCCACCGCACAGGGAATTCAGAATGATACGGCGTGCCCTTCTCATCTCCTCGGCGCTGGCGTTCGGTGCACTGCTCGCAGCCTGCAGCGACAACGCCAGCAAGCCCGCCGGCAACGCAGGCGCTGCCGCGGCCCAGCAGGCCTCGCCGGTTGGCGTGATCACGCTGAATAAGGGTAGTTTTCCGGTCACCACGATCCTGCCGGGCCGCGCCGAGACCTTCCAGACGGCCGATATCCGGCCGCAGGTGAGCGGCCTGATCCGCGAGATCGCCTTCAAGGAAGGCGGCGAGATCAAGAAGGGCGACCTTCTCTACCAGATCGAGGATGCGCCCTATATCGCCGCCGTCGAGCAGGCCAAAGCGGCAATCTCCAAGGCCGAGGCGAGTGTGCCGAGCGCTGAAAGCAATCTCGACCGCTACCAGCGCTTGGTCGGCAGCGGCGCCACCCAGATCGAATTCGAAACCGCCAAGACGACGCTGCTCCAGGCCAAGGCCGAAGTCGAGTCCGCAAAGGCCGCGCTGTCCGCTGCGCAGATCGACCTCGACCACACCAGGATCATCGCCCCCTTCGACGGCATCATCGACCAGACCGCCTATAATGTCGGCAACGTCGTCTCCGCCAATCAGACGACGGCGCTGACGACGATCCGCCAGCTTGATCCGATCTACATTTCGCTGACGGAATCGAGCACCAATCTCTTGAAGCTGCGCGATGCGATGGCCGCCGGCGACATCAAGGGTGCAGCCAATGTCGTCTTCCACCTGATCCTCGAAGACGGCAAGGAATACAACCAGCAGGGCAAGCTCGACATGTCGAAGCAGGTGGTCAGTGAGACCACGGGCACCTTCATCATCCGCGTGCTCTTTCCCAATCCCGACCGGGTCGTCCTGCCCGGCATGTATGTCCGGGCGACTGTCGAACTCGGCGCCGAGAACGGTTATGCGCTGCCGCAGCTGGCGACGAGCCGTGACGCCAACGGCCGGCTGACGGCGCAATTCGTTTCGGCCGAAGGCAAGGTCGAGACCCGTGCTTTCGAAAACAGCTCGCCCTCCAACAATTCCTGGCTCGTGACCGAAGGCATCAAGGACGGCGATCAGCTGATCGTCAGCGGCCTGCAATCGATCACATCAGGCATGCCGGTGAAGCCGGTCCCGATGAAGATCACCGACAACGGCGTGGTCGTGGCTGCCGAGCAGCCCGCGGCCGGTGACGCACAGAAGCCCGCAGCGAAGTAATCGCTTCGAGCCCCGACGCCACCGTCTCAGCCGCACAGGAACAACCGATGGCCAAGTTTTTCATCCGACGTCCGATTTTCGCCTGGGTCATTGCGATCACCATCATGCTCGCCGGTCTGCTGGCGATCTTCACGCTGTCGATCTCGCAATATCCCGACATCGCCCCGACGACTGTCCGCATCAACGCCACCTATCGGGGTGCGAGTGCCGAGACTGTCGAGAAATCGGTGACGACGATCATCGAGGACGGCATGACCGGCCTCGACGACCTGACCTACATGACTTCGACCTCATCGACAGGTTCGGCCAGCATCCAGCTGACCTTCGGGACGAGCGCCGACCCCGATATCGCTCAGGTGCAGGTGCAGAACAAGCTGCAGCTGGTTCAGTCGCAGCTTCCGAGCGACGTTATCGATGCCGGCATCAGCGTTACCCGCTCGACCTCGAGTATCCTTCTCGTCGGCTCGCTCGTTTCGACCGACGGCAAGCGCAACTCGGTCGACCTCGGCAACATCATGTCGACCTCGATCGAGGATCAGATCCAGCGCCTGGAAGGTGTGGGCAGCATCAACGTCTTCGGTTCGGGTTACGCCATGCGTGTCTGGCTCGATCCGTTCAAGCTGCTGAAATACCAATTGACGCCGAGCGACGTTACGTCGGCCATCCAGGCGCAGAACACCCAGGTCTCCGTTGGTTCGCTCGGCGCCCAGCCGGCGACCCCCGGCCAGCAGATCAACGTCACCATCACTGCCCAAAGCCAGCTGACCACCGTCGCCGATTTCGAGCACATCATCCTCAAGGTCGAAAAGGACGGCGCGACGGTACGCCTGAGCGACGTCTCGCGCATCGAAATCGGCCAGGAAAGCTACGGCGGCGGCTCGCGGTATAACGGCCAGCCGTCGACCGGTTTTGCCGTCAACCTGGCGATTGGCGCCAACGCAATCGATACCGCCGCCCGCGTCCGCTCGGCTCTCGAGGTCATCGGCCGCGGCCTGCCGGCGGGCGTGGAGATTACCTATCCCTACGACACGACGCCCTTCGTGGAACTGTCGATCGAGAAGGTCGTGCACACGCTGATCGAAGCAATTGTGCTCGTCTTCGTCGTGCTGCTTATCTTCCTGCAGAACCTGCGAGCAACGCTGATCCCGACGATTGCCGTTCCCGTCGTGCTGCTCGGCACCTTCGGGGTGCTGGCGGTCACCGGCTACTCGATCAACACCTTGACGATGTTTGCCATGGTGCTGGCGATCGGCCTTCTCGTCGACGACGCCATCGTCGTCGTCGAAAACGTCGAACGCATCATGTCGGAAGAGAAGCTTTCGCCGCTGGAGGCGACGGAAAAATCGATGGGCGAGATCACCGGCGCCATTGTCGGCATCGCGCTCGTGCTGACCGCCGTCTTCATTCCGATGGCCTTCTTCGGCGGCTCCACAGGCATCATTTACCGCCAGTTTTCGATCACCATTGTCTCGGCCATGCTGCTGTCGGCCCTCGTCGCCCTCGTGCTGACGCCTGCCCTTTGCGCCACGATGCTGAAACCGGTCGGCGAACACAGGAAGCACCGTGTCGGCGACTGGTTCAACCGCAACTTCACGCGCTCGACCAATGGCTATATCGGCGCCATCGGCTATCTGCTGAAACGGCCGATCCGCGTCATGCTGGTTTTCCTGCTCGTCGGCGCCGGCTGCGCCTATCTCTTCACCCGCCTGCCGAGTTCCTTCCTGCCGCAGGAAGACCAGGGCGTGCTGCTGACCATCGTCACCACGCCGCCGGGCTCGACCACCCAGCAGACCCAGGCAGTGGTCGAGAAGGTCGAGAAATACTATCGTGAAAACGAAAAGGACGCGGTCGAATCCGTGTTCGGCGCGCTCGGCTTCGGCTTCAACGGATCCGGCCAGAACAGCGCCATCGTCTTCACCAAGCTCAAGGATTTCTCCAAGCGCACCGATCCGACTCTGAGCGCCCAATCGGTCGTCAACCGCGCGTTGCGCAACTTCTTTGCCATCCGCGAGGCGCAGGTCTTCGCGCTCCTGCCCCCGGCGATCCAGGGTCTCGGCGTATCGAGCGGCTTCTCCATGTATCTCGTCGATACTGGCGGCCACGGCAATGACGCCCTGACGGCCGCCTCCAAGCGGCTGATCCAGATGGGCAACACCTCGGGCAAGATCGTGGCGCTGCGCAGCAGCAGCAAGGAGGTCGAGCCGCAGATGCGCATCGTCCTCGATCAGGAAAAGATCGGCGCCATGGGTGTCGACATCGCCTCGGTCAATTCGATGCTATCGATCATCTTCACCGGCCGCGACGTCAACGACTTCACACTGAACGGCGAGATCAAGCCGGTCTACGTCGAGGGCGATGCGCCCTTCCGCATGCAGCCGGATGATCTCAACCATTGGTACGCCCGCAACACCGCCGGTGAAATGGTGCCCTTCTCCGCCTTTACCAAGACGGAGTGGGTGAAAGGCGCGCCATCGCTTGCCCGCTTCAACGCCGTCAGCGCCATTCCGCTCGATGGCGCTTCCGCACCCGGTGTCTCCTCCGGCGATGCGATGAACGAAATGGAAGCGCTGACCGAACAGCTCGGCGGCGGTTATACGGTCGCCTGGCAGGGCATTTCCTATCAGGAGCGCCTTTCCGGTTCGCAGGCTCCGATGCTTTATGCGATCTCCGTTCTGGTCGTCTTCCTTTGCCTGGCGGCGCTTTACGAAAGCTGGTCGATCCCCTTCTCGGTGATCATGGCGGTGCCCGTCGGCATTCTTGGGGCGCTGACGGCAGCGACCTTGTTCGGTCAGGCAAACGACGTCTATTTCAAGGTCGGCCTGCTCACGACCATCGGGCTGGCGGCAAAGAACGCGATTCTGATCGTCGAGTTTGCCAAGGACCGCATGGAAAGCGGCATGGGCCTTTATGAGGCGACATTGGAGGCGGCGAGATTGCGCCTGCGGCCGATCATCATGACCTCGCTGGCCTTCATTCTCGGCGTCGTGCCGCTGGCGATCGCGACAGGCGCGGGTTCGGCGGCACAGAACGCCATCGGCATCGGCGTTCTCGGCGGCATGCTGGCGGCAACGATGCTCGGAATCTTTTTCGTACCGTCGTTCTTCGTCGTCATTCGACGCATCTTTGCCACACGCGGCAAAAATGCGGCAGGAGTGTGATATAAATGCACTGTGATAATGCTGTTTCGATTGCTACATTGCGCCCGACTGCTTCGGAATGGTGTTTTGGGTAAACGAGGCGCGGCGGCCGATAGTGAAGCATGAAGCTTCGGACAAGAATTGACTTGCTCGAGTACAGGATGAAATGAATGGTATCTCTTCGTTTTGCCGCCACACCGGCATTGCTGTTATTATTGTCGGGCTGCGTTGTTGGCCCGGATCATGTTCCTCCTGAGATGCCGCTGCCCGCCAAATTCGGAGAGGGCGGAACGAAGAGTGTAGGCGATGTTGCTACCGCCGCCTGGTGGACCGCCTTCAACGACCCCAAACTGAATGGCTATGTCAAAGCCGGCCTCGATCAGAACCTGACTGTCCAGCAGGCGATCGAGCGCATCAATGCGGCCTCCGCCAACGTCACCACCGCCGGCGCCGGCGCCCTGCCGAACCTGACGGTCGGCGGCTCACACACGGTCAGCGGCCAGAGAGGCGAGCTGCGCACGCAGTTCGACACGCGCAACACCAGTGCCGGCGAAGTCCAGCTGAGCTGGCTGCTCGATCTCTTCGGCCTCTATAAGCGCAGCACCGAGAGCGCGCTTGCTTCGCTCGATTCCGCCTACGCCTCCGCCGATGTCGCCAAGCTGACCCTGGTGCAGGATCTGGTCTCGAGCTATATCGACGTTCGCTACTATCAGCAGCGCCTGGCGCTTTCGAGGGCCAACCTGAAGTCGCGTCAGGAAACCTACGAGCTTACCAAATTCCAGCTTGAAGCCGGCGCCGCCTCGCGTCTTGACGTCGTCCAGGCCGAAGGCCTTGTACAATCGACGCTCGCCGAAATTCCCGGCCTCGAAACCAACATCCGCATATCGGCCCATCACATTGCCACCTTGCTCGGCCTGCCGGCCTCGGCCCTCGTCGACGAATTGCTGAAGGGTCATGGACAGCCCGTATTCCGCGGCGGCATCAACTCCGGCATCCCGGCAGACCTGATCCGCAACCGCCCCGACGTTCGCGTCGCGGAGCGCGATCTCGCCGCCGCAACGGCTAATATCGGTGTTGCCCAGGCGCAGCTTTATCCGAGCATCTCGCTCAGCGGTTCGATCTCGCCGTCCTACATCAACCAGCGCGGCATCCACGGCGGCCTGACGCCTTGGTCCTTCGGTCCGACCCTCAACCTGCCGATCTTCGATGGCGGCCGCCTGCGCGCCAACGTCAAGTCTGCACAGTCCGACGCCGCAACCGCCTACCTCAACTGGAAATCGACGGTGCTGACCTCCGTCGAGCAGGTTGAGAACGCGCTCGCCGCCGTTCGGCGTGACGCCCGCACGGTCTCTGCACTCCAGGCGCAGGTGAAGACCACGCAGGAAACCCTCGAACTGTCGACTGCATCTTACAAGGACGGCGCCTCTTCGTTGCTCGACGTTCTCGACGCCCAGCGCCAGGTTTCGCTCGCCCAGGCAAGCCTTGCCCAGGCAGTTCAGCAGATGGCCAAGGACTATGTCTCCCTCAACATCGCGGTCGGCGGCGGTTATGCCCCCGGCGGCAAGACGACCGTGGCCAACACCACTGTCGCGGTGAAGCCGGCCAAGACCTGATCGGCTGCCTTGTGCCGTCTGGACATACAGAGCCCCGCGATCGTCTCGCGGGGCTTTTTCATGTCGGCCGAGTTTGTATCGCGGATAATGCGCGATAAGATGAATTGGGAATCGACAAGCGAAAAGAGCTGAGGTAAAGCTCTGATTAAACGATTAATCAGAGCGCCGTCGATCATGGCTTCATCGCGTTCGGGACCGAACCTCAGCAGGATAGCGACGTCGCTCGGCGTCTCCGTCGCCACCGTCTCCAATGCACTATCAGGCAAGGGCCGCGTCTCCGGACAACTGGTCGAAAGGATTCGCGAGCATGCCGCCGAGCTCGGTTACGTCCCGAGCCAGGCCGGGCGGGCACTCAGGACCGGCCGCAGCGGCGTTCTCGGCCTGGTCCTGCCCGACATCGCCAATCCGCTGTTCCCGAAGATCGCCCAGGCGATCGAATTCGCCGCCTCTGCCGCCGGTTACGGTGTGCTGATCGCCGATTCCCGCGGCGATGTCGCCGCCCAGACCGAGGCGATCAATCGGCTGGTCGAGCGCGGCGTCGACGGCATGGTCGTCATTCCCCGCCGCGCCACCCGCATCTCTTCGGCCGCCTGTCCCATAGCCGTCATCGATACCCCATCGACATCAGGCAACACCGTTGCCGCCGACCATTGGCAGGGTGGCTGCGAGATCGCCGGCCATCTCGCCGGCCTTGGCCATCGCCGCATCCTCATCATCGGCAACAATCAGGAATCCAGCGTCCAGAACGACCGCGCCGATGGCATCCGCTCCGGCATGCGTTCGGACATGCATGCGGAAACGCTGTGGATCGACAGGCTAGAGCGGGATAGCGGCAACGGCTGCCCGCTCGGTCTCGCCGAAAAAGTCAGGCAGGGTTTCACCGCCTTCGCAGCCCTCTCCGACCTGCAGGCGCTGCGGGCGCTGACGGAGTTGCAGCAGGCCGGCATCAACATTCCCGCCGATGTCAGCGTCACCGGCTTCGACGATCTCATCTGGTCGCCGGTCGTCACACCGTCGCTGACGACTGTTCGTATGGACATGGACGCTATTGCCGGGATTGCCGTGTCGGCACTGGTGGATACCATAAGAGCGAGCAGCATCCGGCAGGGCATGCTCGTGACCGCCGAGATCGACCGTGTCCCCATGCAATTGATCGTCCGCCAATCATCCGGGCCTTGCGGACCCGGCACCAAAAACCTCAGAGATGGAGAACATGTAAGATGAAAAAAGCGCTCATTGCCTCGGCAGCACTCGCCGCCCTGTCTCCGCTCGGAGCAACAGCAGCGGACCGCACATTGACCATTTCGGTCTATGCTTTTGCCCAGGACGATTTCAAGACGCTGGTCTACGATCCCTTCGAAGCCAAATGCGGTTGCAATCTGGTGGTCGAGACCGGCAACAGCGTCGAACGCCTGGCCAAGATGGAAGCGAACAAGGCCAATCCCGTCATAGATCTCGCCGCCGTTTCCATGGCCGATGCGCTGGCCGCCTCCCGTGCCGGCCTGATCGACAAAGTCGACACCGCTAAGCTCGCCAATTTCACCAAGCTCTACGACGTCGCCAAGGATCCGAACGGCGACGGCATGAGCGTCGGCTACACCTTCTACGCCACCTCGATCGCCTATCGCTCCGACAAGATGAAGATCGACTCCTGGGCCGATCTCCTGAAGCCGGAGTATGTCGGCCACGTCGCCTTTCCGAACGTGACGACCAACCAGGGGCCGCCGGCGCTCTATATGCTGGGCCAGGCGCTCGGCAAGGACACGCCGGATCTGAAGGGGCCGATCGAGGCGCTGGGCGAGAAGAAGGACGACATCGTCACCTTCTACGAAAAATCCTCGCAGCTCGTGCAACTGATGCAGCAGGAGGAAATCTGGGCCGCACCGATCGGCCGTTTCTCCTGGGCTGGTTTTACCAAGCTCGATGTTCCGGTCGCCTGGGCGACACCGAAAGAGGGTCAGACCGGCGGCATGAATGTGCTGGTGCTGACCAAGGGTTCGAAGAACCAGGATCTCGCCCTGCAGTTCATGGATTTCTGGCTCTCGACCGACATCCAGACCAGACTCGCCGAAAAGCTGGTCGACAGCCCGGCCAACAGCGAGGTCAAGCTTTCCGAAGCCGCCGCCAACAACCTCACCTATGGCGAGCAAACCGCCAAGAGCCTTAAGCTGATCCCTTCGGCCGTCGCCCTCGACAACCGCGCCGGCTGGCTGAAGAGCTGGAACGAAAAGGTCGGCCAGTAAGGTCTGCCTGAGAAACGGTCCCGGCGCCGCTGCCGGGACCATCCTCTGTCCGCTCGAAAGGCGCCTCATGTTCCAGAACCGCGCAGAAGCCCTGGCGCTTGCCTTGCCGGCAGCCGTCTTTGCGACCCTGGTCTTCCTGCTGCCCGTCGCGATCCTGCTGTCGGAAGGCTTCCGTGCCGGCGGCGGCTGGACACTGTCGGCCTATGCCGGTTTCTTCTCCGAGACGCTGAACCGCACCGTGTTCCTGCGCAGCTTCCGGCTCGGCCTCGAAGTCACCGCCGTCTCGGCGGTCATCGGTTATGCCGCGGCCTTCGCCATCGTCAACCTGCCGCCGAATGGCAAGGGCCGCATGATTGGCCTCGTCACCCTGCCGCTGATGATCTCTCCGGTGGCGCGCACCTATGCCTGGATCGTCATCCTCGGCCGCACCGGTATCGTCAATCAGGCGATAACGGGCCTCGGTCTCAGCGCCGAGCCGCTGCGGCTGCTGTTCACCGAAACCGCCGTCTTCATCGGTCTCCTGCAGCTCTTTCTGCCGCTGATGATACTTTCCTTGATCAGTGCGCTCGAAAACATGCCGAAGGATGCCATTCCCGCTGCCCGCGTGCTTGGCGCCAACTGGTTCCAGGTCTTCTGGAAGGTCATCCTGCCGCTGACCAGGGAAGGCCTCGTCGTCGGCGGCACGCTTGTCTTCACCGGATCGCTGACCGCCTATATCACTCCTGCCGTGCTCGGCGGCTCGAAGGTGCTGATGCTGGAAACGCTGCTGTATCAGCAGGTCTCCGTTGCCAATGATTTCGTCTCGGCAAGCGTCATCGCCTTCATCCTGATCGTCATGAGCTTTGCCGCCAACATCCTGCTGAAACGCCTCGCGACGGCGAGGAACCGCCGATGACACTGCGCCTGTTTTCGCCCGTCGTGCTTTTCCTGCTGCTGGTCTTTCTGATCGGCCCCTTCCTGATCATCATCGCCGCTTCGCTCTCGGCAGGCGATACGCTGGCCTTCCCGCCGCAGGGACTGTCGCTGCGCTGGGTCATGAAGGTGTTCACCGTCGAGAGTTTCCGCGACAGCTTCGCCATGTCGATGTTCCTTGCCGTCTTCGGAACGCTGACAGCCCTCCTCCTCGGCATCCCGGCCGCCTATGCCCTGTCGCGCTACCGGCTGCCGGCGGCCGAAACCGTCCGCACCGTCGTGTCGCTGCCGATCATCGTCCCCGGCATCATCGTCGGCCTGGCGCTGCTGCGTTATCTCGTCGTGCCCTTCGGCTTCAACATCACGCTCGCGCTGTTCTTTGCCCATACCGCCCTGGTGCTGCCCTATGCCGTGCGCGTCGTCTCGGCGAGCCTCGACAATCTGCGTTCGGATATCGAGGAGGCCGCCGTGCTGCTCGGCTCCTCCAGGCTCGGTGCCTTCTTCCGCGTGGTGATGCCGAATATCCGCGGCGGCATTCTGGCCGCCTTCATCCTCGGCTTCGTCACCAGCTTCAATCAGGTGCCAGTCTCGCTCTTCCTCTCCGGCCCCGGCGTCCGGACGCTGCCGATCGACATGCTGGGCTACATGGAAACCACCTACGATCCGTCCATTGCGGCGCTCTCAGCCCTTCTCGCCTTTCTTTCGATCGGCATCGTCTTCCTCGCCGAACGCTTCCTGGGATTCTCGCGTTATGTCTGATGCCTATCTTCAACTCGACAAGCTGACGCTTGCCTATGGCGACACGGTTGCGGTCGGAGATCTCGACCTTACGATCGGCAAAGGTGAGCTCGTCGCCCTTCTCGGTCCCTCCGGCTGCGGCAAGACGACGACGATGCGCGCCATCGCCGGCCTGCTGACGCCCGCCTCCGGCCGCATCCGTCTCGACGGCGCCGATATCACCCGCGTTTCCGCCAACAAACGCGCGGTCGGCCTCGTCTTCCAATCCTATGCGCTTTTCCCGCATCTGACGGTCTACGAAAACGTCGCCTTCGGCCTGCGTCTCAAGGGCATGTCGGGCGCCGATCTCGACACCCGCGTCGGCGGCGGCCTGAAATCGGTCGGCCTCTCAGCCTTCGCCGGCCGCAAACCCGCCGAGCTCTCCGGCGGCCAGCAGCAGCGCGTGGCCCTCGCCCGCTCGATGGTGATGGAGCCGAAAGTGCTGCTGCTCGACGAGCCGCTCTCCAATCTCGACGCCCGGCTTCGTCTCGAAATGCGCGCCGAATTGCAGCGCGTCCAGAAAGAGACCGGCGTCACCATGATCTTCGTCACCCACGATCAGACGGAGGCTCTGGCGCTCGCCGACCGCATCGTCGTGATGCTGAATGGCGGCATCGAGCAGATCGGCACACCTGAAGAGATCTATAACAATCCCGCCTCCGCCTTCGTCGCCGATTTCGTCGGCTTCGAGAATGTCTTCGCGCTGAAAGACGATAAGCTTGCGACGCCGAACGGGCCTGTCGCGCTTTCCGCTCCGGCCCCGGAAGCCACGGCCGGCCTCGCCTGGCGTCCGCGCATGGTGAACCTTGGGTCCGGTCCGTTTCAGGGTACGGTGCGCGGCACCTCTTTCGCCGGCAACACCCGCGAATATCTTCTTGATACGCCGCTTGGGCCCATCAAGGCCGAGATTGATGCACGCCTGCCGCCGCACGAGATCGGCAGCGCGCTCGCCTTCGACCTGCCGGTTGTCGGCGCGGCCAATCTCAAACGGTTCGGGTGAAATCATGGGCGTCTGGATCGACACCGACATGGGCTTCGACGACATCGCCGCCATTCTGGTGGTGGCACAGTCGGATTACGCGATCGACGGCGTGTCGCTGGTCTTCGGCAATGCGCCGTTGCCGCAGGTGAGAAGCAATGCCGCCGGCGCCGCCAGCGCCTTCGGCTGGAATTTCCCCATCCACACCGGTCGCGCCATGCCGGTTCTCGGCAAGCTCGAAACCGCCCAGGCGATCCTCGGCGCAACCGGCATCCCAACCATCGGCAAGAGCCTGCCGGAAGCATCAGCCCTTGCCGAGAGCGATGCCTTCGCAGCACTGTGCCGCTGGCTGGACGGCCAGGGCCAGCGCCGCATCCTGGCGCTTGGCCCGCTCACCAATATCGCCGCCGTGGCACTCGCCCGCCCCGATCTTGCCGCCCGTATCAGCGACCTCGTCTGGATGGGCGGCGGCGTCACGTCGGGCAATCACACGGCCTCTGCCGAGTTCAATGCGCTCGCCGATCCCGAGTCTCTGTCCATCGTCATCGCCCATGGCCTGCCGCTGCGCATGGTCGATCTCGACCTCTGCCGCAAGGTGCTGGCAAGGCCGGAGGATGCCGAGCCGGTGCGCAATGCCGGCGGCGCCAATGCCGAGCTGATCGCCGATCTGTTTGCAGGTTACATCCGCATCGGCACCAGCCGCGGCCGTCCCGGTATGGCGATCTACGATCCTTCTGCCGCGGTCGCCTTCGTCGCTCCCGATATCGTCGGCTTTCGCCCCGCGCGCATCGACGTCGAGCTTCAGGGCAGCCTGACCCGTGGCCGCACCGTCGTCGAGACCCGCGCCACGCATGCGACCTTCAACGCGCAATTCGCCGCCGAAATCGATGCCGAGAGGGCGCGCGGGATCATTCTCGCCGCCCTGGTCAACGAGGCCCGCAAATGAACGCCACCCCTCGCCAGGAACCCGCCGATCTCAACGATCCCGCCCTGCGCGCCCGCGCCGTTGCCGCCGCGCGCGGCGACGCCCCCTTCGATGTGCTGATTACCGGCGGCCGGCTGCTCGACGCGGTGACCGGCCTGATCCGGGAGGCCGATATCGGCCTCGTCGGCGCCTTGATCGCAAGCGTCCATGTCCCGGCAAGCCGCACTGATGCGGCCGAGATCATCGATGCGGCGGGCAGCATCGCAGCACCCGGCCTGATCGACACCCATATGCATGTCGAAAGTTCGATGGTGACGCCGGCCGAATATGCGAGCGCCGTGCTGCCGCGCGGCGTCACCACCATCGTCTGGGATCCGCATGAATTCGGCAACGTCCATGGTCTCGACGGCGTGCGTTGGGCGATCGAAGCGGCGCGCTCACTGCCGCTGCGCATGATCCTGCTCGCTCCCTCCTGCGTGCCATCGGCACCGGGGCTGGAACTTGCCGGCGCCGATTTCGATGCCGCCGTCATCGCCGAGATGTTGCGCGCCTCGGCCGTAGGCGGCGTCGCCGAGGTCATGAACATGCGCGGCGTCATCGACGGAGATCCGCGCATGAGCGCCATCGTCAATGCCGGCCTCGCCTCCGGCAAGCTCGTTTGCGGCCATGCCCGCGGCCTTGGGGGTGCAGATCTCAACGCCTTCATGGCAGCGGGCGTCACCTCCGACCACGAACTCACCTCCGGCGCCGACCTCGCCGCCAAGCTTTCAGCCGGCCTGACAATCGAGCTGCGCGGCTCCCACGACCATCTGCTTCAGGAATTCGTCGAGGTGCTGAACGGTCTCGGCCACCTGCCCGCGACCGTGACACTTTGCACCGACGACGTCTTTCCCGATGAACTCTGTCAAAGCGGCGGTCTCGACGATGTCGTCCGCCGCCTGGTGCGCTACGGCATGAAGCCGGAATGGGCGCTCCGGGCCGCGACCTTCAACGCCGCTCAGCGCCTGAAGCGCTCCGATCTCGGCCTTGTCGCCGCTGGCCGCCGCGCCGACATCGTGCTCTTCGAAGATCTTGAGGAATTCCGGGCGCGGCTGGTCATCTCGAGCGGCCGCATCGTCGCCCGCGACGGCGGCATGCAGGGTGGCATTAAGCAGCTCGATACGGCGCCGCTTGAAAATTCGGTGAAGCTCCCGCAATTCGTCGCGGATGATTTCCGCATCCCCTCGAAAGGCGAACGCGTCCGCGTCGCCACCATCGACCGCCCGCGTTTCACGCAATGGGGCGAGGCGGAGACGGAGGTCAGGAATGGGTTCGTCGTGCCGCCGACCGGCAGCGCCATGATCGCCGTCGCCCATCGCCACGGCAAGACCGACGGCATCCCGCGCATCGGTTTCCTCACCGGCTGGGGCGAATGGCGCGGCGCCTTCTGCACCACCGTCTCGCATGACAGCCACAACCTCACCGTCTTCGGCGGCAATGCCCGCGACATGGCGCTCGCCGCCAACGCCGTCATATCAGCCGGCGGCGGCATGGCGGTCGCCAGAGACGGCGCGATCGAGGCAATCCTGCCGCTGCCGCTCTCCGGCCTGGTGACCGACGCATCGCTGAAGGACACAGCTTCGGCCTTCGCCGGCATCCGCAAGGCCATGGAAAAAATCGTCGATTGGAAACCGCCCTATCGGGTCTTCAAGGCCTGCTTCGGCGCCACGCTTGCCTGCAATGCCGGCCCGCACCAGACCGACCGGGGGATTGCCGATGTGGTGACGGGCAAGGTGCTGGAAAGTCCCGTGTCGGAGGTTTTGTAAGTCTGGACGCACAGACCATCAAGTGAGGGATTGCCGTGCAGCCCCCTCATCCGCCCTACGGGCACCTTCTGCCCGAGGGGTAGAAGGGGAATCGAGACGTTGCTACAAGTCCCTTCTCCCCAGCGGGGAGAAGGTGCCCGCAGGGCGGATGAGGGGGCCGCAAACGTGGTGCTAACCCTTCAACTCCCGTTCCACCAACGCCACCCAATAAGCCGCCCCATACCCAAGCGCCTCGTCATTGAAATCATAAGCGGTGTTGTGATGCAGCGCCCCGTCCACTGCCGGCCCATTGCCGAGCCAGACGTAGCAGCCTGGCGCATTCTGCGCGAAGAAGGCAAAGTCGTCGCCTGCTGTCGACGGCGGAAAGCTCGTCCGTACCTTCCCGCCGAACACCGTGCCGGCGGCGGCAAGCGCTCGGGAGGTCGCATCCCCATCATTGACGACGGGCGGTATGCGTCGTTCGAAACGATAATCGGCCGATATGCCGTACATGGCGGCCGTTCCGCTGGCCAGCCGGCCGATCTGGCTCTCCAGCTGATCGCGCACATCGGGCGAATAGGCCCGTGCCGTTCCGCCGATCTCCACGATATCGGGAATGACATTCAAAGCCTTCGGGTCGCCCGCCTGCAGGAAACAGGCGCTGACGACGGCCGGCTGCAGCGGATCGACCACCCGCCCGACGATCGTCTGCAGCGATGACAGGAAGGTGGCGGCGGCGGTGATCGGATCGCGGCCGAGATGCGGCTTGGCGCCGTGCGTGCCGATGCCGCGAAAGGTGATGCGCCAGCTGTCGGAGGAAGCAAGCTGCGGTCCCTCGACCACGGCGATCTCATCGACCGATAGCCCCGGCATATTGTGCAGCCCGTAGACGGCGTCACAGGGGAAAAGCTTAAACAGCCCCTCCTCCACCATGCGCTTCGCGCCGCCGCGGCCCTCTTCGGCCGGCTGGAAGATGAAATGCACCGTGCCGGAAAAAGCCCGCGTCGCCGCAAGATATCGTGCGGCGCCAAGAAGCGTCGCCGTATGGCCGTCATGGCCGCAGGCATGCATCTTTCCCGATACAGTCGATTTATAAGCCCGCTCCGCCATTTCAGGCATGGCGAGCGCATCCATATCGGCCCTGAGCCCGATCCTGCGCGTGCCGTTGCCGACTTTGAGCGTGCCGACCACGCCGGTGCCGGCCAGCCCGCGATGCACCGTGATATCAGCCTCCTCGAGAAGCCTCGCGACGATGCCGGCAGTGCGCTCCTCCTCGAAGCCGAGTTCGGGATGGGCATGCAGATCGCGGCGCAAAGAGGTCAGGAACGGCAGATCGTCCTTGATCCGGGCGGGGATGGTCATGAGCCTGGATATCCTGTCAAGCGTAGCGGGCGCCCATCGGCGCCCGCGTCAGATCATCCTTTGTTGATCAAACAGCCCGCAAGTTCAACCATCAAGTCTCCTCGACGAACACCTCTTCGCGCTTCTTCTTGACGCTCGGCAGGAAGACCACGATGAGCACGGCGACCGCGATCGCCAGAAGCGTGGCGCTGATCGGCCGTGTGACGAAGGTAGTGGGATCGCCGCGCGACAGGATCATCGCACGCCGCAGGTTCTCTTCGAGCAGCGGCCCGAGCACGAAGCCGAGCAGGAGCGGCGCCGGCTCGCAGCGAAGCTTTGCCAGCACGTAGCCGATCAGCCCGAAGAAGGCGACGGCATAGAGGTCGTAGACATTGGCGTTGACGCTGTAGACCCCGATCGAGCAGAAGGCCATGATGATGGGGAAAAGCACATAATAGGGCACGGTCAGCAGTTTCACCCAGAGCCCGATCAGCGGCAGGTTGAGGATGACCAGCATCAAATTGCCGATCCACATCGAGGCGATGATGCCCCAAAACAGCGCCGGCTGCTCGGTGGCGACATTCGGTCCCGGCACGATCCCCTGAATGATCATGGCGCCGACCATCAGCGCCATGACGGGATTGGCCGGAATGCCGAGCGTCAAAAGCGGAATGAACGAGGTCTGCGCCCCGGCATTGTTGGCCGATTCCGGACCCGCCACGCCGGCGACGGCGCCCCTGCCAAACTCCTCCGGCGTCTTCGACAGGCGTTTCTCCACCGTATAGGAGGCAAAGGAGGCAAGGATCGCGCCGCCACCCGGCAGGATGCCGAGCGCCGAACCGATCGCCGTGCCGCGAATGATCGGCGCGATCATCTCCTTGAATTCCTGACGAGACGGCAACAGGCCGGACACCTTGGCCATCAGCACCGAGCGGGTCGACTCGCCTTCAAGATTGCGCAGGATTTCCGCCACGCCGAAGACCCCGACCGCGAGCGCCACGAAATTCAGTCCGTCGGCATATTCGCGGATGCCGAGCGTGAAGCGCGGCGTGCCGGTATAGATGTCGGTGCCGACGAGACCGAGCAGCAGCCCGAGCGCCACCATCGCCAGCGCCTTGACGACGGAGCCGTGCGCGAGCGCAATCGACGAAACAAGGCCGACGATCATCAGCGAGAAATATTCCGCCGAGCCGAATTCCAGCGCGATGGCGGTAAGCGGCGGCGCGAAAATCGCAACGAGGAAGGTCGAGACCGTGCCGGCAAAGAACGAACCGAGTGCGGCGATCGCAAGCGCTGCTCCCGCCCTGCCCTTGCGCGCCATCTGGTAACCGTCGATTGCGGTGACGGCGGAGGAGGATTCGCCCGGCATGTTGATGAGGATCGCCGTCGTCGAACCGCCGTACTGGGCGCCGTAATAAATGCCGGCCAGCATGATCAGCGAGGAGACCGGTTCGAGCTGGAAGGTGATCGGCAAAAGCATGGCGATCGTCGCCGTGGCGCCGATACCGGGCAGCACGCCGATCAGCGTGCCGAGCAGCACGCCGATCAGGCAGAAGAGCAGGTTATCCAGAGTGCCGGCTGTCGCAAAGCCGAGCGCGAGATTGCTGAAAAGATCCATCATCGTCTCCTAGAACCGGACCCAGGGGCCGAAGCGCTCGAACGGCAGGCCCAGCCCATAGCTGAAGACCCCCACCGAAAAGACCGTCAGCAGCAGCGAAAGAATGATCGCGAAGAACACGTTCATCTTTTGCGACGCGAAGCAGGCGATGAATGCGGTGAAGAACAGCGCCGGCGCAAATCCGAGCCCGCGCACCGTCAGCCCGAAGAAGACAGGCGCCGGCAGGATGAAGAACATGCCGCGCCAGGCAAAGAGACCGATCGGCTCGCCCTCGACGCGCAGCGCCTGAATGAAGATGATCGCGCCGAGAAGCACGAGCACGCCGGCTAGCACCAGCGGAAAATACCCGGGCCCCATGCGCACCGCCGTGCCAAGGTCGAGCCCCAGCGACTGGATGGCGAAGAAAGCGCCGGTCGCGACGAAAAGCCCGCCGCAGATCGCATTGGTGGTATCGAAACTGATGGATTTCATGGTGTCTCCTGGAGTTGGAGATGGTTCACGTGATGCGGTTGCTGCGGCGATTCCCCCTCATCCGCCTGCCGACACCTTCTCCCCGCATGCGGGGAGAAGGAGATCCGCCGCGGCCTCTCGCCTTTGCCGTCGCTATTCGGGGCTCCCCTCTCCCCGCATGCGGGGGTCCGAAGGACGGGTCGAGACCAGTGGCTCGACCCCGGTCGGGTTAGGGTGAGGGGCTATTCCTGGCGCATCCCTCACTAGTCCGCATATTCGCCGGCAGCCTCGATCACCGGCTTCCAGCGGGCGATCTCGCTTTCGAGCTTGGCCTTCAGCGCAGCCGGCGTAGCATCGGCGTCGGAGGAAGGCGTCGTGCCGAGCTCGGCGAAGCGGGCGCCGACATTCGGGTCCTTCAGTGCGACCTGCAGCGACTTCGACAGGCGTTCGTTGATGGCGGCCGGCGTGCCCTTCGGCGTGTAGAGGCCGTGCCAGATGCCGACTTCGAAGCCTGGCAGGCCGGCTTCGACTGCCGTCGGAATGTCCTTCATCACGTCGAGGCGCTTGGGCGAGGTCACGGCATAGGCCTTGATCGTGCCACCCTGGATCTGCTTGGTCGTGTTGGTCGTCTGGTCGCACATGATGTCGACCTGGCCGCCGAGCAAGTCGGTCATGGCAGGGCCGGTGCCCTTGTAGGGAACGGTGGTGAGCGGTGTCTGGATGGCGCTCATGAACATCATGCCGCAGAGATGCGAGGCCGCACCGATACCGGCATTGGCGACCGTCACCTTGTCCTTGTTGGCCTTGACGTAGTCGATCAGGCCCTTGAGGTCGGTCGGCTCGAAATCCTTGCGGGCGACGATCGTCATCGGCACCTCGGTGACGAGGCCGACATAATCGAAGGCGCCGAGCGTGTCATAGGCGAGCTTGCGATAAAGCGTGGCGCTGGTCGCCATGCCGATATGGTGCAGCAGGATCGTGTAGCCGTCGGGATCAGCACTCGCCACGCGGCCGGCGCCGAGCGTGCCGCCGGCGCCGCCGACATTTTCGACGACGATCTGCTGGCCGAGATCCTTCGACATGGATTCGGCGACGAGGCGCGCGACGGTGTCGGTCGGGCCGCCGGCCGCAAAGGGCACGACCATGGTGATGGTGCGTTCGGGATAGGTCTGCGCCGAAGCGGCGCCGGCGAGAAGAGAGACTGCGGCAGCCGCGGTCAGGCCGAGCATGGCCTTCAGAATTTTCATCGTTTCCTCCCTGATGAAACAAGCAAGCCCGCCGACACATCCTCCGTGCCGGGCATGGCCTATTTGCCGCCGGGAAAAACCGAGCCGCAATCATTGCAGCCACTTCCGAGAGATTATTTTGCGACAGTGCGATGCAGCATGGGTCGATTTGGAAACAAACGGCTGATGCGATGGGTGGATTTCCACCCATCGCGAACACGGGCAGCGGCCGGAATTAGCCTTCGGTGGTCAGCATCCGCTTGTCGAGCCCGTATTTCTGCATCTTTTCGTAGAGTGTCTTCCGGGAAATGCCGAGTGTCTCATAAACCGGCTTGAGGCTGCCGCCATGCGCCACCAGCGCGCTGGCAATGACGCCCCGTTCGAATTCGGCGACGCGCTCCGCAAGCCCGGTCGCCTCCTCGGACTGCGGCCCGCCATCATCGAGACCGAGAACCAGTCGGTCGGCGGCATTCCTGAGTTCGCGCACGTTGCCCGGCCAGTCGCGCTGGGCGATGTCGGAGATCACCTCGGGCGGCGCGGCCACCTCGTCGCGGCCGTAGCGGGCGGCCGCCTCCCGCACCAGCTGCAGAAAGAGCAGCGGAACATCCGGCCGGCGCTGCGACAGCGACGGCACATGCAGCGTCGCAACGTTCAGCCGATAGAAGAGATCGGCGCGGAAGCGCCCAGCCGCCACCTCCGCCTCCAGATCCACCTTGCTCGTGGCGATAAAGCGCACGTCGAGCGCCACCGTCTCATTCGATCCCAACCGCGAAATCACCCGCTCCTGCAGCACCCGCAGGAACTTCGCCTGCAGGTCGAAGGGCATGGAGCCGATTTCGTCGAGGAGGATGGTGCCGCCGCGCCCATGTTCGAATTTTCCGTAGCGCGGCCTCACCGCGCCGGGAAAGGCGCCCACCTCATGGCCGAAGAGCTCGCTTTCGATCAGGTTTGCCGGCAGCGCGGCGCAATTGATTGCGATGAACGGCCGGCTCGCCCGGGCGCTGATATCGTGAAGCGCCCGCGCCACCACTTCCTTGCCGGCCCCGGTCTCGCCGACAACGAGCGTATCGGCATCGCTCGCCCCGATCGCCCGGATGCGGTAGCGCAGATCCACCATCACCTGCGTGCGCCCTGGCAGCCGCGCTTCGAGATCGTCGCGCTTGCCGGCGACTGCCTTCAGCAGACGGTTTTCAAGCACGAGGCCGCGCCGCTCCATCGCCCGGCGGATGACGCCGGCCAGCATCTCCGGCGTGAACGGCTTCTCGATGAAATCATAGGCGCCCTCACGCATCGCCTTCACCGCCAGCTGAACGTCGCCGTGGCCGGTAACCAGAATGACCGGCACTTCCGGGTCGAGTTCGCGGATCTTCTGCATCAGCGTCATGCCGTCCATGCCGGGCATGCGGATGTCGCTGACGACGACGCCGGGAAAACTGTAGCCGATCAATTCCAGCACATGATCGCCGTTCGAAAAGGTCTCGACGCTGAAACCGGACAGCTCCAGCGCCTGCGCCGTCGAGCGGCGCAACTCCTCCTCGTCGTCGACCAGCAGGATCTTCGCATCGTTCATTCCGCCGCCTCCGGCATCAGCCCTGCCGCAGATTGCAGCTCGATACGGAACACCGCGCCCCCTTCCGGATGATTGGCCGCGGAAAGGCTGCCGCCGAAATCCTTGATGATATTGTAGGAGATCGACAGCCCGAGACCGAGCCCCTTGCCCACACCCTTGGTCGTGAAGAAGGGATCGAAGATACGCTCGGCAATCGCCGCCGGCACGCCCGGCCCATGGTCCCGCACTGTCAGCACCACCTTGCCCGCCTCCTCGAAAGCCGAAACCTCGATGCGCCTATCATCAAGCCCTTCCGCCGCGTCGGCCGCATTGGAAATCACATTCACCAGCACCTGCTGCAGACGCACCGAACCCGCACGCACCACCGGCGGCCGGGTTCCCAGATCAAGCCGGAGCTCGGCATCGGCCGCCTTCAGCCGCCAGGCGATGATCTCGAGCGTGTCATGCATCGCTTCATCGAGAGAAACAGAGCCGAGCTTCTCATTCGGTTTGCGGGCGAAGTTGCGCAGGTGCCGACTGATCGCGGCCATGCGGTCGATCAGTCCGCCGATCCGCCGGATATTGTCCCGCGCTTCCTCCATCCGGCCGCGATCGATGAGAACGGAGGCACTGTCCGTATAGGTCTTGGCGGCAGCAAGCGGCTGGTTGAACTCGTGCGAAAGCGCAGCCGACATCTGCCCGAGGCCGGCAAGCTTGCCCGCCTGGATGAGATCGGCCTGTGTCTGACGGAGCTGCTGCTCGGTCAGACGCCGTTCTGATATCTCCTCTTCGATCCGGCTGTTGACGCGGGCAAGATCGGCGGTGCGCTCTTCGACACGTCGCTCCAGCTCGTTGCGGGCCTCCGTTTGCAGCTGCATGCGCTCGGTAAGCCGCCCCCGTCGCTGGCGCAGAACCGCGACCGCGAGCCCGGCAATGCAGAGGATGAGAAAGACCGCCGCCAGCGCCGTGCGCGCCTGGGTGCGGATGGAACTCGTCTCCATCAGCACGTTCACCGTCCAGTCCTCGGCCGGCATGTAGTGCGACAGCACCAGATATTCGCTTGAGCCCCGCTCGCCGGCAAGGGTCATCAGTTCATGCGGCTCGAAGCGCTGGCGCGTCACCGGCAACTCCGTCAGCCTGGCATTGGCATAACGGCGCGATGCTTCCGTGCGTGCGATACGGTCGGCCGTCAGCGGCAGGATTGCGCCGTAAAGCCATTCCGGGCTGCCGGACATGAAGATGATGCCTTCAGGATCGGAGACGAAGATCTTGTATTCGCCACCGCCCCAGGAGGATTCGATCATGTCGATATCGACCTTGAAGACGATGACGCCGCGAATATCCGCGCCGGTCCTGATCGGCGCAGCGAAATAATAGCCGCGCTTCAGCGAGGTCGTGCCGAGCGCATAGAACCGCGCCTGCCGGCCTTCGATCGCATCCTGGAAATACGGCCGATAGCTGAAATTCTGTCCGACGAAGCTTCCCGGTCCGTCGTAATTGCTGGCCGCGATCGTCTCTCCATCCGGCTTGACCACATAAATATCGGAGGATTTCAGCAGCCCGTTGATCTCCTTGAGATAGAGATTGGCCGCGTCGCGCAAGGCTGTGTCGTCGGGCGCGCTCACCAGTTCCTTGATGTCGTCGTGGTCGGCGATCAGCGCCGGCAGCGCCTCGTAGCGGTTGAGGTGACCGCTGAGCGCCGAGACGGCAAGGCGCAGCGCCGTTCCCGCCTGCGCCGAGGCCTCCCCCATATAGGCGCGTGTCGCGATTGCGCTTCCATAGGTGAAGAAGGCGAAGATGATCAGCGGCACCACCAGCAACGCCGCTATCGCGTGATATCTCGAAGACAGGTCCGGCTCCTCCCCTTTCCGCCTCCACTCCCCAGCGAGGCATACCCGACAGTATCAAGTTTAATGACGCCGAAAGGGATTTCCAAGAGCCTGCCGAAACTTGACACCCGGCAGGCCGAATGTCCTATTGCGGCATCGCAAGGAGGCTCCGCTCATGAGCGACGACAACACCCCCGCCGACAGTAAGCTCACCAGCTCCAAGCGTCGCTGGGCGGCTGAGGGCAAGTTCCTGACCGGCCGCATCGCCCGCCCTGAAACCGAGCGCCTCCCGCCCGGCCAGCACCTCGTCAAGAACTGGCCGGTGCTCGATCTCGGCCAGCAGCCCGCCATCTCCATGGAAAGCTGGCGGCTCGATGTGGGCGGCCTCGTCGAAACGCCGCTCAGCCTCAGCTGGGCCGACTTCCAGGCGATCGAGCAGAGCACGAAGGTCAGCGATATCCACTGCGTCACCACCTGGTCGCGCTACGACAATAGATGGAAGGGTGTTTCGACCCGCGATCTGCTCGATCTCGCTATGCCGAAGCCGCAAGCCGGTTACGTCATGCTGACGAGTTATGACGGCTATACCACCAACCTGCCGCTTGCCGATTTCGCCGCCGAGGACGCAATCCTTGTGACATCCTGGGAAGGCCTGCCACTGACGCCGGACCACGGCGGCCCGATGCGCCTCGTCGTGCCGCATCTTTATTTTTGGAAAAGTGCCAAATGGCTGCGCCGCATCGAGCTGATACCGGATGACGAAGCCGGCTTTTGGGAAAAGAACGGCTACCACATGTATGGCGATCCGTGGCGCGAGCAGCGCTATTCCGACGATTGAGCCGTCGGCCGCAGACCGTGGCGAAGTGCAAACACCACAAGCGCGAACAGAGCGGCAAGCCCCGTCAGCGACGCCATGCTGGCTAGATGAAACGGCACCTTATTCCAGCGTGGTTTGACGACATCGGCGGTGTTGAAGGCCTCGCCGCTGAACCGGCAGGTGATGAGCGCTAGGCTGCGCCGCACCATGTCGGCATCGACCGCGGAAATGATTTCATCAGCCGCAACGGCCTCCCCCGGCATCTCGCGCATCGAGAGCAAGACCGCCTTGGCCGCCGCTAGATAGGCATGGGCGCATTCGTTGAATGGGCTCTCCTCGTCGCTCACGCTGCCCGGCATCCGGCCCCAGAGACAATAGGAATATTGGATTTCGGCATAGTTCAGAACGCGCCGGAAGGGCTCGTTCGTATCGACTGCACGGGACGCCAGGTCGATAATTCGGCCGCGATAGTCCGAAATCACCGCCATCTCTCCATGCGAGATTTCAGGTATATCGAGGCCGGCATGGCTGCCGCCGGCGTTGCGGCTATGAGCAAGGGCGTTTTCAGCAGGCAGGCAAAAGAAAGCGGCGGCAAAAGCCGTCGACAGGAGTGTTATGGTTCTGCAGCTTTTCATAGTGGCACGAAAACCTAAGGGCGCCGGCAAAACGGCGCCCCTCGATGCGTTCAGTAGAAGGCCCTCGCCGGCCGGCTCCGCTGCCCGTCCTTCACGGCAAGCCGCTTTTCCGCCAGCGCCCCGAAGGCAAGGCCAAGTGTTGCCCAGAGGACCGCATGCATGGCGAGCGTTGTCGTCCGGAAACGCCAGAGCACCATGGCCGAGAAGTTCTCCGGCACCTCGTTGATCGGCGGCAGTAAATAGAGCACGAGGCCGATGAAGACGAGATAGGCGACGCCAGCGATGATCGCGCTGTTCCAGGGGCCGAAACGCTCGGAAAGACGGCGCGACAGCGCCACCGCGGCAATCAGGGCAGCAAGCGAAACGACGATCATCAGGAAGAACAGCTCAGTCCTGACGCCGATCGTATCGGCATTGCCGACCGCCGGCGGGTTGGCCGGATATTTGATAGCGGGAACGAGAACGATCGCCACGAAGGCGGCAAGGGCAATGACCGCCGAGGTGCCGCGCGCCGAAAGATTGCTGACGCGGCCATGCACGAAAGCGAAGGCGAGCGCGAAAAGCCCGCCGACGGCAATGCTGTAGGCCATGACGCCGGTGAAAAGGCCAAGACCGGCCTGTGTGGCCCGGCTGACGATTTCAGGTTCGGCAGCTTCGCCGGCCGCCTGGGCGCTCGCCTCCTCGAAGGCGATTGCCGCATCGACCAGCGGCTCGCCGAAGATATGGGCGAAAGCAAAAACCAGAATGCCAGCGATCAGCCCCGCGAGCATGCCGCGAAGTAGAAGATTTCCGACCATGTCAGTATCCCCCTTAGTGGCAGGGAAAGCCGAGGAGGTGGCGGGCGTCATGCACGAATTCGTGCACATACATGCCGTTGAACAGCGCGGTCGCGCCTTCCTCGGTGCCGACGAAATAGATGGCGATGAGCATCAGCAGGCCGCCGAAGATCGCCCAGGGCAGGATTTCTCCTACGGGGATCGGTGCCGGTGCCGCGACGGGCGCGAAAGTGGTGTCAGACATGTATTCCTCCGGAATGACGCGTTCAGTCGAAAGAGTGCTTGTGCGGTAAGGTCTGACTTCCAGCGCGAAAAACCTTCGACACGCTGGTCACAGTGGCGCGACCGCGCCGGATTTCCACCGGCTTCCAAACCCGCAACAGCCCGGTTATATCTGCACGCCGAAGAGACTGTCAACGATACTTCACCTGCCGGCCAAGGGCTGCTCTACTGTATGAACACGCGCCTTACCTGGATCTGCCATGGTGCAACGGCGGCGAGCCGCAAAGCCATGTTTCCGATCGACGAACCGCTGGAAACCAAGGCAACGGAGGAAGCCGGCAGGATGACCGCCCTGCCCCGCGCCGATCGTATCGCCGTAAGCCCGGCTTTGCGTGCCCGCCAGACTGTCGACGCGCTCGGCCTTCAAGCTCGCATAGACCCTGCACTTGGCGATTGCGATCATGGCCGCTGGGCCGGCAAGTCGATCGCGGCGATCGAGGCCGAGGAGCCGGAGAACCTCATGGCCTGGATGACAAGTCCGGAAGCCGCCCCTCACGGAGGCGAGAGCCTTGTTGATCTTCGAACACGCGTCGCCAGCTGGATGGACAACGAATCCGCCCTCGGCGGCCATGTGATCGCCATCAGCCACGCCACGGTCATCCGAGCGGCGGTAGCCCATGTGCTCCAGGCACCGCCCTCCTCCTTCTGGCTCATCGATGTCGAGCCGCTCGCCGTCATTCGCATGACCAGCAACGGACGGCGCTGGTCTCTGCGTTTCCAGCATTAGCGATCCCTGATGCTTATCCAGCCTTACACAAGCAAATCGCGTCATCTCTATTGAACCCGGTTTCGCCGGGACTACTTCCTTGTCCCAAGGAGATGGAAGACATGACATATGACTGGAGTGGGGAGCGCACGCGTCGCCTGCGTTTAATGCGTGTCGCCACAATCACGGTTCTGGTCGGTCTCATCGTCAGCGTTCCGCTGTTGATGGTCACCGCCTGAAACACGAGAAAGGGCGAGCGATGCACCAGCACGCTCGCCTTCGTTTTTTCCGTTCCCCGCGTCACCAGAAGTGCGTCCGTCTCTCGACGGTGCAGCAAGAGGCTGCTGTCCCCAAAAATTCGCCTTCTGGTTTCAACGAACATTTCAGACTTTCATGATAGTTCGGCATAGGGTGGAGATGGAGAAGGCCATATGCCGGTGTTTTTCCAGAGCAGGGCCGGAAGGCAATGCGTATCGATCGTCGGGCTTGGGATAACTCTCTGGCTCCTCGGCGCGCTTTTGCAGCTTGACGACAGCCTTGTCTTCTTCATGACCGGTTTCGGCGAATATGGTGCCGACAAACTCGTTCTGGCTCTCGGCATCGCCGGCGCCATGAGCTTCATCTATTCGGTGCTGCGCATTGCCGACCTGCGCAAGGAAACGGAACTGCGCGCCGCCGCCCAGGCGAAGGCCGATTGGACCGCAACTCACGACCATCTGACCAAGCTGCCGAACCGCTACGCCTTCGAACGCAAGATCCTGTCACGGCCGATCAAGGACGACGAGGACCAGATCGAGGAGTGGGACCAGAACGTCACGCTTTTCTCCGTCGATCTCGACGGCTTCAAGAAAGTCAACGATCTCGTCGGCCACAAGGGCGGCGATATTCTGCTCATCGAGGTTGCCAGAAGGATCTGCGCGCTCGGCAATGCCGATTGCGTCTATCGCTTCGGCGGCGACGAATTCATCATTGTCGCCTTTGCCCTGACAGCGCAGCGCGAGGAGCGTTTTGCCAAATTGTTGATCCAGGCGGTCACCCGGCCGATCCATATCGATGGTTTTGCCGTCGAAGTCGGCGCCAGCGTCGGCTACGACCGCTGGGCCGAGGGAACCGAACCGCTGGAGGATGCCGCTCATCGGGCCGACCTCGCCATGTACGAGGCGAAATCACGCGGCCCCAACCATTATTTGGTTTTCGAACCGGCTATGCAGGACAAAGTTGCGGAACGCGCGGCGCTGGAAACCAGGCTGCGTGCCGCAATCTCCAACAAGGCGATCAAACCCTTTTTTCAGCCGCTGATCGACCTGAAGACCGGTCAGCTCTGCGGCTTCGAGGCGCTGGCGCGCTGGATCGGCGAGGACGGCGTCAACATCCCGCCGCCGGTCTTCATCGATATCGCCGAGGAAACCGGGATGATTACGGCCTTGTTCGAGGATCTTCTCGCCCAGGCCTGCAGCGATGCACTCACCTGGCCGGAGCATGTGATGCTGTCCTTCAACGTCTCGCCGGTACAGATGGAAGACAGGCTGCTGACGTCGCGCATTCTCAAGGTGCTTTCGGCAAGCCGGCTGCCGCCGCAGCGCCTGGAAGTGGAGATCACCGAAAACGCGTTGATCCAGGATCCGGCCATCGCCGCCGTCATCCTTGATGAACTGCACGCGGCCGGCATCCAGATCGCGCTCGACGATTTCGGCACGGGTTATTCGAGCCTGGCGCAGCTCGCCCGCTATCGTTTCGACAAGATCAAGATCGACAAAAGCTTCATCGCCACCTATCGCGGCGACGAACGTCAGGAAAAGATCGTCCGCGCCATGCTTGGCCTCGGCCGGAGCCTCAACATCAAGACCACCGCTGAGGGTGTCGAGGAGCACGGCCAGCTCGCCTTCCTGCTGCAGCTCGGCTGCGACATCGGCCAGGGCTATCTTTTCGGCAAGGCGATGCCCGCCGCCGAGGCGGGCATCTTCATCAGCGATCGCAATGCCAGTCTGGCCTCCACGGCCTGACGCTATGCCTTAAAAGACTTGGCGCAGGATCACGAAGAGCACGAAGGCAATCGCGATCGAGGCCGGCAGCGTCAGCACCCAGGCCATCAGCATGTTGCGCACGGTAGACCATTGCAGGCCGGAACCGTTCGCCGCCATGGTGCCGGCGACGCCTGACGACAGCACATGCGTGGTCGAGACCGGCAGGCCGAGGTGATCGGCCGAAGCGATGGTGACCATCGCCACGACTTCGGCTGCCGCGCCCTGACCGTAAGTCAGATGCGTCTTGCCGATCTTTTCGCCGACGGTGACGACGATGCGCTTCCAGCCCACCATCGTGCCGAGGCCAAGCGCGATCGCGACCGCCACCTTCACCCAGAGCGGGATGAACTTTGTCGCATTGTCGACGGCCTTGTGGTAGTTCGTGACCGCCGAAAGATCGCCAGCATCCATCGGCAGCAGCTTCTGCTTGTCGATCAGCTTCAGCGCCTCGCCGATCAGGTAGATGTCGTTGCGGACGTTGCCGACGAGATTGGTCGGCACCGCTTCGAGCGTTGGGAAGGCGGCGACTTCAGCGCTTGTCTGATGGATATATTGCTGCAAGGCCGGTGTCGTAGCATCCGTCCAGGTCTTGTTCTTGACGGCGTCGCTGACCTCGGCCTTGTAGTCGGTGACGGTGACACCCGGCTTCACATATTTGGCAAGTGCGGTTTCGACCTGGACCGATGCCGACTTGTAGGCTTCGAGATAGTTCACATCAGGCGTGTGGTTCAGCGCGAAGGCCGTCGGCACCAGGCCGATCAGGATGAGCATGATCAGACCCATGCCCTTCTGGCCGTCGTTGGAGCCGTGGGCGAAGCTGACGCCGGTGCAGGTGCAGATCAGGATCGCGCGGATCCAGAGCGGCGGCGGCTGGTTGCCCTTCGGTTCGGCATAGAGCGCCTTGTTGCGCACCAGAAGCTTCATCACCAGCAGCAGAACAGCGGAAAGACCGAAGCCGATCAGCGGCGAGATCAGCAGCGACAGGCCGATATTGGTCGCCTGCGACCAGTCGACGCCGCTCGTTGCCGTACCTGCTGGCGCCAGGAACTGGTTGGCGAGGCCGACGCCGATGATCGAACCCACAAGCGTATGCGAGCTCGACGACGGCAGGCCAAGATACCAGGTGCCGAGGTTCCAGACGATCGCGGCGATCAGCAGCGCGAAGACCATGGCAAGGCCGGAACCGGAGCCGACCTGCAGGATCAGTTCCACCGGCAGCAGCGCCAGAATGCCGAAAGCGACGGCGCCGCTCGAAGTCAGCACCCCGAGGAAGTTGAAGAAGCCCGACCAGATGACGGCGAATTCGGCCGGCATCGAACGGGTGTATATGACAGTGGCGACGGCATTGGCCGTATCGTGGAAACCGTTGACGAATTCGAAGCCGAGCGCGATCAGCAGCGCAAGGCCCAGGAGAATCCAGGGAACGGCAATTGCGGTTGTCAGGTCGCGTCCGAGTGCATAGGCGACATATCCAAGACCGCAGACCAGAACGAGCGCGAAGAGCGGCAAGAACCATTTGCCTGATGAATTCGAGCTGTGGAGCGGGTGGGAAGTGTCGCTATGAACCTGGCTGGGGGCAATATCGGCCATGGCATAGTTCCTTATTCCGTTTTGCAAATTTGCCTTTTGTTAATAATTCCGCAGCGTGAAGCTCTCATGACGCCTGTCTGGCCGGTAAACCACTGACATCGGACGATATTGCCCGTCGCGGCTTCCCGCCCGGCAGACACGCCGCGTCACAATCGCAGCCGAACAAGATGATGGGATGCACAGCGACAAAATACGTGACGCGCGAGCTCGAATGGCGAAAGCCGATCTCGTCGTTGAACTGCCTGCTGACCTCGCATGTCTGGCGCGAGGACCGTAACGGCTTCGATCGCATGCGTGGTGTCTGAAGGAGAAGGCGTCGTGTGTAAGCGCCCGAAACCTATGCACCCTCGAGCCGAACCTTCTCCTTCACGCGCCAGGCTCGCGGCGTTTCTCCCGTGTATTTGAGAAAGAAGCGTGAGAAATAGGCGGGGTCGGCAAAGCCGAGCCGGAAGGAGATCTCCTGAACGCTGCCGAGCGTAAAAACGAGCTGGCGTTTCGCCTCCTCGATGAGTTTGCCGGCGATCAGTTCGTGCGGCGTATTGCCGGTCATCGACCGGACGATACGGGTGAGATGCGTCGGCGAAACCCCAAGCTCGCCGGCGTAGAAGGAAGCGGGCTTGTGCGATCGGAAATGCTGTTGAAGAAGCTCGTTCAGCATCTCCATGCGCCGCTCATTCTCATTCGACGCAAGCTCGTAACTATCTCCCTCATGCGAAATCCTCGCCGTCAGTCGCAGCGCCAGGGCAACGTAAGCCCCCAGCGTTTCGTTGCGGCCGCTGCGGCGATTTTCGAACTCGTTGCCCAGCCGGCGCAACGTCTGGATGACATAGGCAGCCTCGGCATTATCGGGATCGAGCGGCGTCAGATGCGGCGTCGCCAGCCATTCGCCGAGCTGGCTTCGGTCGCCGAGCGGGTGGCTGAGATGCGATCTCAACAGCGTGATGACGAGGCCGTCGATGTCGCGCGAAAAGCGAAAGCCGTGGTTGAGCCCGGGCGGCACGGTGATGATTGCCGGCGGGCGGATGGTATGGCTCCTCTCGCCGAAAATTGCATCGCCTGAACCAGCTTCGATGTATAATATCTGAAAGAAGCTCTCGTGGCGGTGGAGGCGGATTTCCCATTGATGCAGACTGCTGCGGGAGCGAATTGTTTCGCAATGCAGCCAAAACTCCGGTGATCGTCCGATGTTTTCGCCGTAGAGCTCGTAGGTCGGTATGTGTCTGCTCATCGGCTTCCTCCCGCGCCAATGTTCGATTAGTGCAATTTTTAGGCTGGAATGTCCATTGTGATGATCCGGCCGGCGCGGCAGAATCTGACAAAACGCAAAAATGTCAGGGAGGACGCATTTGCGAACCCAGGTCGCCATCATCGGTTCGGGACCATCCGGCCTGCTGCTCGGTCAGCTTCTGACCGAGGCCGGCATCGACAATGTCATTCTCGACCGCGTCAACAAGGATTACATCCTTGGCCGGGTGCGCGCCGGCGTTCTGGAAGAAGGCACGGTCGGGCTGCTGGATCAGGCCAAGGCGGCAGCGCGGCTGCATGCCGAAGGCCTGCCGCATGACGGCTTCTCCCTGGCTTTCGACGGCCGCGACCATCGCATCGACCTACACGACCTGACCGGCGGCAGGCGCGTCACCGTCTACGGGCAAACCGAGGTGACGCGCGATTTGATGGAGCGCCGCGAAGCAAGCGGCGCCCTGTCGATCTACGATGCCGCCGATGTCACTCCGCATGATTTCGACGGCCGCTTAGCCTTCGTCACCTATACCAAGGACGGCGTCACACAGCGCATCGATTGCGACTTCATCGCCGGCTGCGACGGCTTTCACGGGGCGAGCCGCAAGGCCGTTCCCGAACGGTCGATCCGAAGCTTCGAGAAGGTCTATCCCTTCGGCTGGTTGGGCCTGCTTGCCGACGTCGCGCCGGTCAGCCATGAGTTGATCTACGCCAACCATCCGAGGGGCTTTGCGCTCTGTTCGATGCGCTCGGCCACGCGCAGCCGCTATTACATCCAATGCGCACTCGACGAGAAGATCGAGGACTGGAGCGACGATCGCTTCTGGGACGAACTCAGAAGGCGTCTGCCGACGCATCATGCCGAAGCGCTATTGACGGCGCCCTCCTTCGAGAAATCGATCGCGCCATTGCGCTCCTTCGTTGCCGAGCCCATGCGTTTCGGCCGGCTCTTCCTCGTCGGCGACGCAGCCCATATCGTGCCGCCGACCGGCGCCAAGGGATTGAACCTTGCGGCAAGCGACGTCCATTATCTTTTCTCCGGACTGATCGAGCATTACCGCGAAGGCTCGGACCACGGCATCGACGCCTATTCGCAGACCGCGCTTGCCCGCGTGTGGAAGGCCGTGCGGTTTTCCTGGTGGATGACGACGATGATGCACCGTTTTCCCGATACCGGCGATTTCGACCAGAAGATCCAGGAGGCGGAGCTCGATTATCTCACCCATTCCCGTGCGGCCTCGACGGCGCTCGCCGAAAACTATGTGGGATTGCCATTCTGACATGAAGATTTGAGACTGGTGCGAACCATCGCGGTCCGCATTTTGAAAAGGGAGGAACCAAAACCATGAAGAAGCTCGTTATCGCCGCGCTTGCGGCAATCGTGCTCAGCAGCGTTGCCCATGCCGACACAATCAAGGTCGGCGTCATCGGCCCGTTCTCCGGTCCGTTCGCCCTTCAGGGCAAGAATTTCAAGGCCGGCATCGACGCCTATATGGCGGTCAATGGCAGCAAGGTCGGCAACGATACGATCGAGATCGTCTATCGCGACGTGCCGCAGGCCGATCCCGCCCAATCCAAGGCGCTGGCGCAGGAGCTGATCGTCAAGGAAAAGGTCCAGTATCTCGCCGGCTTCTATTTCACCCCCGATGCCATGGCGGTGACGCCGATCCTGAAGCAGGGCAATGTGCCGATGGTCATCATGAACGCCGCCACCTCGGCGATCGTGACCAAGAGCCCGCTGGTCGTGCGCACCTCGTTTACCACCTGGCAGACCTCGACGCCGATCGCCAAGGTCGCCTTCGACGCCGGCGTCAAGAAAGTGATCTCGGTCGTCAGCGATTACGGCCCCGGCATCGACGCCGAGAATGCCTTCAAGACCGGCTTCGAAAAGGCCGGCGGCCAGGTGGTCGAGGCGATCCGCATGCCGCTCGCAACCAACGACTTCAGCCCGATCATGCAGCGCATCAAGGATTCCGGCGCGGAAGGCGTCTTCGCCTTCCTGCCCTCCGGTCCGACGACGCTCGGCTTCGTCAAGGCCTATAATGAAAACGGCCTGAAGGCCGCCGGCATCAAGTTCTTTGCGCCGGGAGATCTGACGCAGGAATCCGACCTGCCGGCGCTTGGTGACGCCGCACTCGGCATCCAGACGAGCTTCCATTATGCCGTTTCGCACGACTCGCCCGAGAACAAGGCTTTCGTCGAGGCTGCCGCCAAGGCGATCGGCAACAAGGCCGAACTCTCCTTCCCCGCGGTCAGCGCCTATGACGGCATGTATGTCATTTACAAGATGATCGAGGCGACGGGCGGCAAGCAGGATGCCGCAAAGGCGGTCGATGCGGTGAAGGGCCTGGCCTGGGTAAGCCCGCGCGGCCCGGTTTCGATCGATCCGGAAAGCCGTCACATCACGCAGAACATTTATCTGCGCGAAGTCGCCAAGGCCGATGACGGAACCTACATCAACAAGGAGGTCCAGACCTTCGAAAAGCAGGGCGATCCGGGCCTGGCCGCCGCCAAGTAACATCCGGCATCGTGATGGGCGGCGGACGCGGGCCCACCCGCGCCCGTCGCATCGAAGCAAGGTATTTCCATGCAGACAGTCTTCAGCATAGCCGTCGACGCTTTTGCCTATGGCATGGTGCTCTTCGTCATATCGATCGGCCTTTCCGTGACCATGGGGCTGATGCGGGTCGTCAACCTGGCGCACGGCGCCTTCGCGATGATCGGAGGCTATATCGCCTCCTATGCCGCCCGCGATCTCGGCCTCGCTTATGCGATAGCGGTCATCGCCGCCATCGTCGTCACGATCCTCGTCGCAATCCCGCTCGAGCGTTTCCTCTACCGCCGGATCTACGGCGCGCCGGAGCTAACCCAGGTGCTGATGACCATCGGCATCACCTTCTGCGTCATCGGCATCGCCAATTACGCGATGGGGCCGACGCTGAAAACCATACCGCTTCCGGCTACGCTGCAGGGATCGGCCGATCTTGGCTTCCGCACCATTCCCGTTCACCGGCTTTTCGTCATTTTCTGCGGCCTCGCCGTTGCTCTCGCACTTTGGTTCGCGATCGAAAGGACGAGCTTCGGCGTCAAGCTACGCGCCTCCGTCGACGATGCGGCGATGGCCGCGGCACTCGGCGTGCGCACCGAGATCATCTATGCCGTGAGCTTCGCCGTCGCCGTCGGGCTTGCCGCCTTCGGCGGCGTGGTCGGCGCCGAACTCCTGCCGGTCGAGCCCTATTACGCACTGCGCTACATGGTCACCTTCCTGGTCGTCGTCTCCGTCGGCGGCGCGGGCTCCATTCCGGGCGCGCTGATCGCTTGCCTGCTGCTCGGGGCGATCGATACGACGGGACGTTATCTGATGCCTGAATTCGGCGAATTCTTCTTCTACCTTGCGGTGATCGCGATCATCTGCGTCTTCCCCCGCGGCCTTGCCGGGAGGGCGAAGTGAGATGGCGCTCGTAATGAACAACGAAAACGGACGTCTTCAGCGTCGGCGCGGGGCCCTCGCCCGCGATCTGATCGGAATAGCGGTGATGACAGCCATCGCCGCGATCGGCTACTTCGCCTTCCCCGATAATCTCGCCCTTCTGACCCGGATGATCACGATCGCGCTGCTCGTTCTGTCACTCGATCTCGTGACCGGCTATTGCGGCGTCGCCACGCTCGGCCATGCCGCGCTGTTCGGCTCCGGCGCCTATGCCGCCGGGATCTTGTCGGCGCATTACGGCATCAATGATCCGCTGCTGATGATGCTAGCCGGCATTGCAGGCGGCGCCATTGCCGGGCTGCTCAGCGGCGCAATCATTCTGCGGGCGCACGGACTGCCGCAGCTTGTGCTGTCGATTGCGCTCATCAACCTCTTCCACGAATTCGCTAACAAAGCGTCGTCATGGACAGGAGGCAGCGATGGGCTTTCCGGCATCGCGCCGGACCCGATTTTCGGCATTTTCGAATTCGATCTTTACGGTCAAACCGCCTTTTTCTTCGGAATGGCGTTGCTGCTTATTGTCTTCGTGCTGCTCAGATTCCTGGTCCGCTCGCCCTTCGGCATGCTCTGCCGCGGCATCAAGCAGGACCCGCTGCGCATCCGCGCTATGGGTGCGTCGCCGAAGGCGGCGCTGATCAGGATGTACGTCATTTCGGGCGCCGTGGCCGGGGTCGGCGGCGCCTTGAATGCGATCTCGACGCAGGTCGTCGGTCTCGACAGCCTGTCTTTCACCCAATCGGCCGAAGCGCTGGTTATGCTCGTGCTGGGCGGTACCGGCTCTCTCTTCGGTGCGCTCTCCGGCACGGTCATCTTCATGCTCTTCGAGGACTATGTCTCGGCCGCCAATCCCTTCCACTGGCTGACCATGGTCGGTGCGCTGCTGATCGCCGTCGTGCTTTTCGCGCCGAAAGGTCTCTACGGGACCGCCGCGAGCTTTATCGGCCGCCGCCGGGAGCAGCGCTCATGAGCCCGGTCTTCGAAGTTGCCAATCTCAAAAAAGCCTTCGGCGGCCTTGCCGTTACCAATAATGTCTCGCTAGCGATGTCGCCGGGTGATCGCGTGGCGCTGATCGGCCCGAACGGGGCCGGCAAGACTACTTTCGTCAACCTGGTGACCGGCAACCTTCCCCCCGATTCCGGCGAGGTGCGGCTTGGCGGCGAGGTGGTCACGAAAGTCGGCGCGATCGGCAGGGTCAAACGCGGTCTGGTGCGATCCTTCCAGGTGACACGGCTTTTCCAGGATATGACACCGGCCGAACATGTCGGGCTCGCTATTCTTCAGCGGGACGGACGCAGCGGACGCATGTTCGGCAATTTCCTGCATATGCCCGAGGTCACGGCGGAGGTCGACGATCTCCTGGGAAAGCTCGGGCTGACGCCGCTGATGCATCGCAAGGTCAGCGAAATCGCCTATGGCCAGCAGCGGCTTCTCGAGATCGCCGTGGCGTTGGCGCTGAAGCCGAAGGTGCTGCTGCTCGACGAGCCGGCAGCCGGCGTGCCGCAAAGCGATACCGGCCGCATCGAGCAGGCACTGGCCGATCTGCCTGCCGATCTCGCCGTCCTGATGATCGAACACGATATGGATCTTGTCTTCCGTTTTGCCAAACGTGTCATCGTGCTGGCCGCCGGCGCGATCATCTTCGATGGCCGGCCTGAAGACGTCACCAAGGATGCCCGCGTGCGCGAGGCCTATCTAGGGAGTTATGCCAATGCCAGCCCTGTCGCTTGAGGTCGAAAATCTCTCGGCCGGATATGGGCCGACGCGCGTGCTCGAAGCCATTTCCTTCTCCATACCGGCTGGCGCCCGGCTAGCCGTTCTCGGCCGCAACGGCATGGGCAAGACCACGCTTCTGGCCACGCTCGCCGGGCAGACCAGACGATATGACGGCCACATCCGCCTCGGCGGCTCGGATGTCACCACGGCGCCGAGCGCCACGCGCGCGCATAAGGGTCTCGGATATGTGCCGCAGACGCGCTGCGTCTTCCCGACGCTGACGGTCGAGGAAAACCTCTTCGTCGGCCTGAAGGCGCGGCCCAAAACGGCGCTTGAGGAAGCCTATGCCATGTTCCCGCGCCTGAAGGAGCGCCGCCGCAACCTCGGCAGCCAGCTCTCCGGCGGCGAGCAGCAGATGCTCTCAACCGCCCGCACCATTCTCGGCCGCCCGTCCGTCCTGCTGCTCGACGAACCGCTGGAGGGTCTTGCACCGGTTATCTGCGAGGAGCTGATGGCTGCCTTCGCCGCGCTCGCCAAGACAGGCGACATGACCATCGTGCTGGTGGAACAGCGCATCCAGAGCGCCCTCGATTTCGCCGATCAGGTCGTCATTCTCGAACGAGGCAGACTGGCCTGGTCGGGAACGCCGGAAGGCCTCACCAAGGACCACGAGGTTGTCGAAAGCTTGCTCGGGGTCGGCGGTCTGCACTGAAGCAATCACTGCAGTATATCTTCACGTTCACGTCATCATGAACCGGCATTATCAAGCTGCCTGCAAGCTTTCTTCTGGCCAACATCGATAGGACTTTTGAACAGGCAGAAAAGACCACGTTATCCGAAGCGATCTCAGCGTAAGACGAACATAAATCTTCACCGTCAAGGGAATAGACGTCAATGTCGATCGTTCTACTTGGATGTTTGAACTGCAGATAAGTTGCGCCTATTGGATTTTAACAGGCTGGATTGATCTGATGCCCGTCAAATTCCGTTGCCAGACACCCGATAGGGTTGCATATTCGAATGAGTCTTCAGATGGGAGGTAGAAATGGCAAATCATAAGCCGGTCGCAGGTGACGTATACCAGCCTATTTTCAACATCGACAACCCGATCGACGGCAACATATTGGATAGCACCAGTTCCACAGATGCCGACGGAGATCTTGTGCGCCTCAACTTCGTGAACGGACAGCGAATTCCGCAGCCGGCCGATCCGGATGGCCCCGCCACGACGACGACAATCGAGGGAAAATACGGCACGCTGACCGTCTATTCCAACGGCAACTACACCTATGAACTCGATCACTCCAACCCGGTGGTGGCAGCGCTCGGCCCGGGCGATCAACTCGTCGACCAGTTCAATTTCAAGATCTCGGACGGCAAAGGCGCCACCGATTTCGGCTTGCTCAATATCGCTGTCGACCTGCCGGAACGTGGCGACATCTTCGTCAATTTCGAGGATGTCGGCAAACACGATTTCCCCACGGGCTACAAGGGTTTTGACTGGGGCGCTTGGCATGATGGCGACGACGCAACGATCCATAAAGAAGCCGACGGCAACCACTACCTGTCAGGCGGCGTGTTCTGGACACCCATCCAGGCGGCCGATGGCGGCACCTTCCAGATCGAGCAATTCAGCGTAGCAAATGGCACATCAGACTATGACAACGTTCTGACGATCGAAGGCAGGTTGAACGGCGATACCGTGTTTCTGGTCACGGTCAACGTGACCGCCGACAGCATTCATGATCCGCAAGTGATTGATCTCAGCGCCTATGGCCAGATCGACTATCTCGTGCTCGACACCGAGCCGGTCATCACCGAAACGAGCGGTCCTGATTATTATGGCGCGCAATACGACAATTTTCATTTCATCGTTTGAGTGGCGTCTCGGATGAACAAGCAGTCGGCCTTCCGGCAGCATCGGGAACGAGGTGATGTTCCAGATGCCAGGAAGGCCAAACGGTTCATCATGGTGAAGAACCATTACGAACGTTGTCGCTCGGGAAGCATCCTCACACTGTAGCCGCCTACCTGGTACCAATTTCTTGCGATAGCGGACAGACCTGCCTGTTTGCTAGCATGAGAATGTCCGAGGAGGACACGGATGCTGGGACGGAGGAAATGATGCAGCCAGTCGGAATCAAGTTAGCGGCGGTGACGTTCTCGCTTGCCGTATGGGCTATTATTATCGCTGCCGCATCTCACCTTTGGACGATGAAGCTGCCAATATTGCTTCTGACGCAATAGTCCGGTCTTCGGCGCCAGCGGAAATCCCGCAGATCGGAAGCTGACCGACTTTGCCGGCCGCACGCCTGTTTCGCTGCGACTGATGAACTGCCACGGCTGCCGGCACCGGCTCGAAGCAAGCCGCAAAATCGCCAAAATCTGCAATGAGAGTTGGTAGCGGAGTAGGGATTTGAACCCCCGACACAAGGATTATGATACCTTGTAAAAGCCCTGTTTTCAGGGCTTCTGACATATCATGTTGCATCCATGTCGCAGCCATTGATTAGGCTGCACCGTTTATCGGTAATCATGGATGACTTGCGTATGGGCGAAACTCAGGTCGATCGCGAGGTCTCGAACGGCGCCGTGGATGTCATCCTGTGCTTCTTTGCCAAGATAGCGATTACCTTCTTTCGGGTCGATCTGCATGACAGGTTGTCCGATAGGCAAGAAATCGAAAAGATAGTGCGAATGCAGAAGTTTATTTCGGCGCTTTCGCTCAAGGTGTAGGCGTTCGACCAATTTTTCAAATTGCTTTACCCAATCTGGCCGGCTACGGCCCCGTTCGTTGGCAGGGTTTTCGCGAAACTCTTTCCAGAGCGTGTCGACCTTCTGCTTGTTGGTCATGTTCAACAAACGATCCTTTGATTGAGCCCAATTTTCATGGCCCCACCAAAGTAGAAGGCACTCCTCCATCTTGCTTTCAATCCATTGGAACACGATCACATAACGACCCACCATCGCGAGAAATTCATTCATCGCCTGGTCTTGTTCGTCTTCAGTCATAACTTCCTCCAAGTAGTGCTGCCTCGGCAGCCGCCAGTTCGTTTGCATCATCCGTTCTCGGGAATAGGTGGCCATAGGTATCGGCCGTCACGGTGATCGAAGAATGTCCCATTCGCTCTTGAACAAGCTTGAGGGGAAGCCCTAGGCGGCCGGTTGATCAGCCACCCTCGGTCTCCCATTTCGCCTTCAGCGTCGCCTTCATGATTGCCGAAGACACCGACGAAAGCGGCACGTTGGCCCAAAAGCCGGTCGAGATCGCCGGGCGCGCTGGCGTTCACTTGGGGACGCTGATGACCGCCTTAGATGGTCTTTGCCGGCTCGGCTATATATTGTTTGAGCGAGGAAAATATCGGCAGCCGAGCAAAATCACGATGCTGCCGATCGCATCGAAGGCCCGATCGCAGCGTGACATCGCGTGACATTTCTGAACAAACTTAGATGTCACGCTCATAGCTCTTGGCCGTCTCGACCGGCTGCAACAATCTCCCCGCGTTAGCTACCAACTGGCTTATCTCTATCTGAATGCTCGGCTCGCTAAGTTTTTGCCTGGGAGAAATTTCATGACCGAAAGTCCGGCCAAGATAGTCCTTGATGGGCCCCTGCTCATTAGTGTTGAGATACTGCTGGATCTTTTCCAGCGACATAAACCGCGCAATTGCTAAGCTGAAGGCGTCTTTCACGTTGAGTGTCCATTTGACGTCACCGAGGTGCCAGCTGTTCGGCATGTTCTCCCGCGCAGACTGCCAATCCACGATGCCGGATTGGTAAAATGATGCGCAGAGAGGAAATAACAGGATCATGTCAATCGGACTTTCGTGCGGCCAAGCGGAAATGGTTACCTCGATCATTTCAAGAATTTGTTCGCTTGCCCGCAAATTGAGATGGTAGGCCGAAAGTCCCGAGGAAATGAATTCCACCATGTCATCGTACGGAACATTAGCCTTTTCTGTATCGATTACGCTGCACAGTTCTTCAACACGGCGTTTCAAAGATATTTCACTGAACACGTACGTCCGGTCGAAGAACCTTTTGAGGTAGGTAAAACCGTCAAAGCCCTGGCCATAAGCGCCGGCTATGCTGTGTTGAAGTTGCTGCGAATTTGTCGCGAAGATGAAGGCAACGCCATCTACCTCGAATAGGTGCTTTATCCTTTCAAGGAGATGTACGGCATATGACGGCCTGCATCTATCCAGTTCGTCTACCAAAATGAATAATGGAGCTTTTCTTCCCGCTTGTGTGCCGTCCAAAGTCTTCACAGCCGCGGCCAATTTCTCGCGAAAAGAATGTATTGCTTTGTCGGCCTGTTGAAATTGCTTGATCATCGCGTCGAGCGCTCGATTGAAAAGCTTGTCAATTTCAGCTGAACCGGTCTCGATAGACTTTTCGATCACCGCATCGGCAACCTCTTCTGCAAACGACGAATTATCGTCTTCCCGGAGGATATCGCCCGCACTAAGGTCTAGGTGCTTCTTCGCCAGCGACCTGACCGCCCCGCTAGCAACATTCAGGGCGATACGACCGCCGTCTGACTTAAGAACCCTCATCGCCTTCTCGACTGCTGTGTCCTTTTTCACATAAGGGGCAAATGCGCGATCGATGGCGGCCATGATTGCAATATAAGGGTCGCCCGTATGGTCGTCCTGCCACGCATTCACATAGGCGACCACATGTCCACGCGTTTCAGCTTGTTTGCCAAAACGCGCGAGAAAGAAGGATTTTCCTCCTCCCCAGGACGCATCAACGTTAAGGGAATAGGAACTGCGTTTCCCCCGATTTCGTCGCTTCGAGATCTCTCCGGTGATAAAATTGTAGAGGAAGTCAGCGTCCTGGCGACGTTCAAGCCGATCCGCTTCCCATATTTTATCAATCGTGTCTGCTTCCACCATCATCCCCCGTGTTATCAAATCGGCCTGCCAATTTACGATTGAATTCTAAAGCCTCTGTGTGCAATGCCTGTTAGCGGCAATGCACTGCGAAATTGTGATGAATAGCTGTGATTTAGGACTGGTATCGACGCCGGTCAGCCAGGTCACTGTCGCAAACCAAATGATGGGATCTGATTGATGGCGATCCTTGATTCGGGAGATGGGCAATGCGCGTCTATCATTTCATTGACGAGAAATGGGGCCTCGACAACATTCGTCGCCAGCGTCTCAAGGTTGCCCGCATATCCGATCTCAATGATCCATTTGAACTCGAGATCGCTAGTCCTGATCCTGCCGTTCGATCGGTATTCAGGCGCACGAAAGCCGAATTGAACGAATGGGCGGGTCTCCTCTGCTTCAGTCGCGATTGGCGCAACCCTGTCCAATGGGCGCACTACGCCGATCGACATCGCGGGATGTGCCTTGGCTTCGACATCCCAGACCCATTTTTGACGCCTGTTGTCTATCGATCCCGCCTTTTGAAGGCTGACATGATCGCCATGAACGGTTCAGACGACAAGCAATGGGAGTTCTACAAGAAGGTCCTGTCGACCAAATATGCCCATTGGAAATACGAGAATGAAGTGCGGCTATTTATAAGGATTGACGAGCAGGACACGATGATCAAAGGACTATTCTTTAAGGCTTTCGATAGGGAGATGGACTTGAAAGAAGTGATCGTTGGCCACCGATCGGAATTGCTTCGCAGAGATCTTGTCGATGCGATCGGCGAGAACGCGGCTTCCGTCCGCCTTCGAAGGGGCCGTCTCGCATTCAATTCATACCGAGTGGTGACGCAGAGAAATTCAGCGCTTTGGGAGTAGTCGTGAGAACCGAAGCGACCAGTCAGACGAGGTCGTTCAGGTCGACGTCGAGCGCGACCGCGATCGCCTTCATAGGTCCATCGATCCGATTTTTTTGCCGTTTTCAATCCCGGAAATGTACGGCTTCGACAGCCCGACCTTGTTCGCAAGCTCGACCTCGGAAGACCTGAACCGGGTTTCCCCCGGCGACGAGCGCGGAGACGACGTCTTCCGGCCAGGTTTCTTCGCTGGCCGCGATCTTTGCCTTCGCGGCGGCGGCGTCCTTGATGTCGTTCATGTCTTGGCCCATGCCGCCACTCCTCACCCGGTACGATAACGAGCCCATCATGGAGCGAGGCTCCCTTCGAACTGCCTCGCGAAACCACGGCGATGCGATCAAAGCACTCGCCGAGTTGCTGACGCGATGCATGCTGGCCTACAGGGGCTAATATCCGATGTCTTGTGGAGGCTCGGCCTCCATCCGCTCCATTTCGATTGTAAAGGCGCCGTCGATTATTGGTTGATGGAAATCCCACGGCCTAGGTAGCGTAGTGTCGGCGATGAACACCTGATCAGGCATAGCGACCCCTTGATCGATCAAGCGTTCAATTGCTTCCGCTACCAAAACATGGTGGGTCAAAGCAATGTCGGAATACTCCAGGACGAGCACCGTAACGTCACCCTCGTCGCCCCAAGCCAAAAGCTTTGGCAGCTTTTTTGTAAACGCAGTTTTTATCCTTGCTTCGCGCTCGGCTTCCAAGTTGTCGTCGATCCGACGCGCGATGTCAAAAAACCCGTCGTACTTGCTACTCCTCGACCAATGCAAGCTACGGACCAATATCAGATGCAGGCCGCCGATCTCAGTTTGGCGCTTTCCGTTGTATCCATGCGGTCGCCTGTCGCGACTTTGGACTTCCGGGCACTCCTGAAACAACTCTTCTGCAGCTCGACGAACCCAGTCAATGATGGGCTGCCGCAGGGCTGCCAAAGCTGCCCCCTTGTGTTCCGCTGTGGGATTGATCGGGAAGGACAATTGATAGATCCCCGGTCCGGGCATCGTACCCTTGAGCGTATCTAGGATCTCGCCGGCGAACTTGGTGAACCGATCGCCAATCTTAAGGAAGTCTGTGAACGGCTCGATCAATGTATGTTCGATGGCGTAGCGGCAATCGCCAAGGTTGAAACGCACTTCAACCCGGCGATCGGGATGAACGGAATAATCTTTCTCGGGGCGTGTAATCGCAGAGCGCCTTTGCGCTGTCTTCTGTTCGAGAATGCGAATGATCGCTTCGCAAACACGCTCTTCGTTCTTTTCCATCGAGATCCATTCCGGCCGGCTTTGGTGATTTGCTGATGTAATCCCAAATCAGCATTGAGAATACCCCGCCTTTCCACAAGATCGTGCCCTCAAGAACGGCCGGCGATCGACAGACACGAAGGGAGCCAAAGCGGATGAAGAAACCCCTACCTGAAACTCAGCTCGACCCCGTCCTTGCGGACATGGATCACGAAAGGATGATGCGCGGTGAAAAGGTCTCGACAGAAATTGACATACGTCCTGCCCGTAAATCTCGGGGCAAAATCAGGTCACGGGTACCAGATGGCCAGGGCGGCTACACCTGGGTTGAAGAAAACTTCCAACAGTTCAGCCAAGGGCGCCAACTCAATCTAGAACGGATGAAGCGCGTTGTCGGATATGCGCGCTGGCCGGGATGATGAAATCGGCCTTAGCAAGCTTTAAAAAAAATGACGCCCCCCACCGAATTCGGGCAGCTGCATGTTGCGTGTCATGTCGCATGGATTTGCCGTCGTCGCAGGGAAATGCCGGGAATCAAGGGAAGCCGGCCGCAATACATGCAACATGGGAAATGCAGCCAGAAGGGCGTTAATTCCGCTATCAATTTGATTTCAATAGAAAATGAATGGTAGCGGAGGAGGGATTTGAACCCCCGACACAAGGATTATGATTCCTCTGCTCTGACCTACTGAGCTACTCCGCCACTGGTCAAACGATACCTGCTCGCGAAGCGCTGCGGGCTCGTGGGATGAGCGGCTTATAAGGTGCGCTTCGGCTTTGTGTCAAGCGCATGATCGAGAAAAACGGTGGGCTTTGCCGCCCGCCCTCTCCTATCGGTTTCAGGCGGCGACGGGACTGGCCAAGAGGGCCTTGAGCGAGGCCTCGGCCGAAGGTTCGCGCTCGGAGCGCTCGATGAAGCCGCCGCCGAAGACGCGGGTATTGTCGCCGGGCGCGGAATAAAGCGCACAGGCCTGGCCGGGGGCGATGCCCGCCTCACCGACCGTCAGGTCGACATAGGTGCCTGTGGCATCGATATGCAGCACGGCAGGCGTCGGCGCCCTGGTCGAGCGAACCTTGGCGTAGCAGGCAAAACCGTCGCCGGAGGCAGCCTGCGCAAGCGTCTCGTCGCCCAGCCAATTGACGTCGCGCAGATAGACGCGATGGGTTTCCAGCGCCTCCTTCGGTCCGACGATGACGCGGCGCGAGCGGGCGTCGAGAAAGACGACATAGAGCGGCTCGCCGGTGGCGATGCCGATGCCGCGGCGCTGGCCGATGGTGAAGTGCAGGATGCCCTCATGGGTTCCAAGCACCCGGCCGTCGAGATGAACGATCTCACCGGCGAGCGCCGCATTCGGCTTCAGCTTGGTGATGATGTCGGAATATTTGCCCTGCGGCACGAAGCAGATGTCCTGGCTGTCGGCCTTCTTGGCAACGACGAGGCCCATTTCTTCGGCGAGCCTGCGGGTCTCGGCTTTCGGCAGGCCGCCCAAGGGAAAGCGGAGGTAGTCGATCTGTTCCTGCGTCGTGGCGAACAGGAAATAGCTCTGGTCGCGGTCGGCATCGGCCGGGCGGTAAAGCGCGCGGCGGCCGGGATGCTCCGGCGACGGGTTCGGCCGCGAGCGGATGTAATGGCCAGTCGCCAGCGCATCGGCGCCGAGCTCCTTGGCGGTCGCCAGAAGATCGGCGAATTTGACGGTCTGGTTGCAGGAAACGCAAGGGATCGGCGTTTCGCCCGCGACATAACTTTCAGCGAAGGGATTGATCACCGTCTCGCGAAAGCGCTTTTCGTAATCGAGCACGTAATGTGGAATGCCGAGCGTTTCGCAGACGCGGCGCGCATCGTCGATATCCTGGCCGGCGCAGCAGGAACCAGCGCGGTGAACCGCGGCGCCGTGGTCGTAAAGCTGCAGCGTGATGCCGAGCACATCGTAACCCTGCTGTTTGAGAAGGCCGGCGACGACGGATGAATCGACGCCGCCCGACATGGCGACGACGACACGGGTCTCTTCCGGCTGCTTGTCAAAATCCAGTGTGTTCAACGGTGGTGCCAAATTCTGCGTGGGTCACGATCCGCCCTTGCGCTGCAATTGCGGCGGATTTGCCGATATCAGGCGGGATCGGCCGCCATTTTTCGATGAGCAACCGATATAGAAAGGATTGTATCGAGACGCAAGGGGCGGCCTCGGATAGCGGATTTTTGGAATTCCCGGGCAAAGCAAGGCGCAGCCTGAGCCACGCCTTGGAAGCGGGGGTGCGGCTCAGGTACCGATCAGCTTGTTGCAGGCGAATGCGATGCCCGGATTGGCGATGATGGCGGTCAAGAGCGCCAGTCCGATTATCGAGAATGAATAGCGTTTCATAGACATCCTCCTTTCCAGCCCGTGGGAATTATGCCGGTTGACCCACAATTCTCAAAATAACGAATGCTTGAGCAGGGCAGTTGAACCGAAAATCATTCGACAAAATAATTTAGGCAGCCCGGAACATTTCGCTCTATCATGCGTTGCGGGAGATGAAGGTCGCAATCGAATGTCTGTGGAGGGTTTGATGGCCAGGTTCGGAACGACAGCGGATTACAGCAGGATCAGACACTGGATCGAGGAACGCGGCGGCCATCCCGCCCGTATCAAGGACGCCCGGGATAGCGAAACCGTCGGCGTCGATTTCTCCTCGGCGCCGATGGAAGAAATTTCCTGGGACGAATTCTTCCAGGGTTTTGACGGCAGCCGGCTCGCTTTTCTACATCGCACAAAGGCGCAGGACGATGCCGCCCGCCTCGGCCGGATCGTCCGCCGACGCAAGCACCACTGAATTCTTCCATTGCTGATGCAGCAAAAACCCGGCGCCGTTTCCAGCGCCGGGTTTTTGTTGTTTTCCTTGGGAGGAAAAAACTCAGTCGATATTGAAGGTGAGCAGCTTTGCCTGGCGGATCGCCTGGTGGGCCGTCAGCTGCCCGAGCACAGCGTCGTCCACGTCGCCGTCGACATAGAGCAGCGCGATGGCGTCACCGCCCTGCTTGTCGCGGCCGAGCTGGAAGTTGGCGATGTTGACGCCGGCAGTACCAAGCGTCGTGCCGATGAAGCCGATCATGCCGGGAACGTCGGTATTGGTGATGTAGATCATGTGCGAGCCGACATCGGCATCGAGGTTGATGCCCTTGATCTGGATGAAGCGCGGCTTGCCATCCGAAAACACCGTGCCGGCGACCGAACGCGTCATGCTCTCGGTCGTCACCGTCAGCTTGATATAGCCGTCGAAGACACCTGTCTTGTCGCGCTTGACTTCGGAAAGCACGACGCCCTTTTCCTTGACCATGATCGGCGCCGAAACCATGTTGACGTCGGCGACCTGCGGGCGGATGAGGCCGGCAAGCACCGCGCTCGTCAGCGCCCGGGTGTTCATGTTGGCAGTGATGCCGTCATAGAGGATCTCGATTTCCTTGATCGGCTCCTCGGTGACCTGGCCGACGAAGGCGCCGAGAACATCGGCAAGCCGGATGAAGGGCTTCAGGATCGGCGCTTCCTCAGCCGTGATCGACGGCATGTTGATGGCGTTGGAGACCGCCCCCTTGACGAGGTAATCCGCCATCTGTTCAGCCACCTGCAGGGCGACGTTTTCCTGCGCCTCGGTCGTCGAGGCGCCGAGATGCGGCGTGCAGACGACGTTCGGCAGGCCGAAGAGCGGGCTTTCCTTGGCAGGCTCGACCTCGAAGACGTCGAAGGCGGCACCCGCGACATGGCCGGACTTGATGGCTTCCGCAAGGGCTGCCTCATCGACCAGGCCGCCACGGGCGCAGTTGATGATGCGAACGCCCGGCTTGGTCTTTGCCAGTGCTTCCTTGTTGAGGATGCCGCGCGTCTTGTCGGTCATCGGCACATGCAGCGTGATGAAGTCGGCACGGGCGAAAAGCTCGTCCAGCTCGACCTTGGTGACGCCCATCTCCTCGGCACGCTCCTTGGAGAGGAACGGATCGTAGGCGACGACATGCATCTTCAAGCCGATGGCGCGGGCACAGACGATCGAGCCGATATTGCCGGCGCCGATGACGCCGAGCGTCTTGCCGGTGATCTCGACGCCCATGAATTTCGACTTCTCCCATTTGCCGGCCTGCGTCGAGGTATCGGCTGCCGGAAGCTGACGGGCGACGGCGAACATCAGCGCGATCGCGTGTTCGGCCGTGGTGATCGAATTGCCGAAAGGCGTGTTCATGACGATGATGCCGCGGCGCGAGGCGGCCGGAATATCGACGTTGTCGACACCGATGCCGGCGCGGCCGACGACCTTGAGGTTCGTCGCCCCCTGGATGATCTTTTCCGTCACCTTGGTGGCGGAGCGGATGGCGAGACCGTCATACTTGCCGATGACGTCGAGCAGACGGTCCTTGTCCTTGCCGAGCTGCGGTTCGAAATCGACTTCGACGCCGCGGTCGCGAAAAATCTGGACGGCGGTTTCCGACAATTCGTCGGATACGAGAACGCGAGGTGCCATTGTGGCCTCCTTCAAAAGTGTTCAGCGATGGATGAAATCAGGGATGCCAGAGCATGATGCCGAAAAGTGTATGCGGTTTTCGGACGACACCATGCTCTTATTCTTTGATCCACTCCGCCCTGTGGCGGAGCCGGATGCGATCACGTCAGGCGGCCGCCTGAGCGAGCTGCGCCTTCTGCGTTTCGAAGGCCCAGGAAAGCCAGGGCATCAGCTTCTGCATGTCGGATGCCTCGATCGTGGCGCCGGCCCAGATGCGCAGGCCGGACGGCGCGTCGCGGTAATGGCCGACGTCATAAGCAACGCCTTCCTTTTCCAGGAGTCCAACCAGGCCCTTGGCGAAAGCCGCCTGGCCGTCATCGTCAAGCGCCGCGATGTCCTTGTCGACGATCTTCAGGCAGACGGAGGTGTTGGAGGCCGTTTCCGCCTTGACGGCGAGATTGGCGATCCAGTCGTTGGCCGTGACGAAATCGTGGATGACCTTGGCATTGGCATCGGCGCGCGCAATCAGCGCCTTGAGGCCGCCGAGGCCCTTGGCCCAGACCAGCGCATCGATATAGTCCTCGACGCAGAGCATCGACGGCGTGTTGATCGTCTCACCCTGGAAGATGCCTTCCGTCAGTTTGCCGCCCGAGGTCATGCGGAAAATCTTCGGCAGCGGCCAGGCGGGCGTATAGCTGACCAGACGCTCGACGGCGCGCGGCGACAGAATGATGACGCCGTGTGCACCCTCGCCGCCCAGAACCTTCTGCCAGGAGAAGGTGACGACATCGAGCTTGGCGAAATCGAGTTCCTGCGCGAAAGCGGCCGAGGTGGCATCGCAGATCGTCAGGCCCTTACGGTCGGCAGGGATGAAATCGGCGTTCGGCACGCGCACGCCTGATGTGGTGCCGTTCCAGGTGAAGACGACGTCACGATCGAAATCGACGGTGGAGAGATCGGGAAGCTCGCCGTAACCGGCTTCGAGCTTGCGCACGTCTTTGAGCTTCAGCTGCTTGACGACATCGGTGACCCAGCCGGCGCCGAAGCTTTCCCAGGCGAGCATGTCGACGCCGCGTTCGCCGAGCAGCGACCAGAGCGCCATTTCGACGGCGCCGGTATCGGACGCCGGAACGATGCCGATGCGGTAATCCGCCGGCACGTCGAGAATTTCACGGGTAAGGTCGATGGCCTGCTTCAGCTTGGTCTTGCCGACCTTCGCGCGGTGCGAACGGCCAAGCGCCGCGTCGGAAAGAGCGTCGAGCGACCAACCGGGGCGCTTCGAGCAGGGGCCAGAAGAAAAATGAGTATTATTCGGACGGATGTCCGGCTTTGCGGTCTTCGCCATGATGCTATCCTCTCAGATAGAAAGCCCTTCGTTGGGGAAGGGTGTCCCGCCGCCGTGTGTATGGATAGCAGGCGTCTTAGTCAAGATCGAAGTGTCGCAGAGAGAGGATATTTTGACGCAGGCGCGCTTGACGCAGCAAAAAGCCGCCCAGGCGGGCGGCTTTCTGACGGAAGAGAATGAAGCTTATTTGTAGACCGCCGGCTGCAGCGGGATTTCCGGCGGCGGTTCGTAGCTTGCCTGAGCGCAACCGCCGAACAGATAGCGGGCGCCGACGCGGGCTTCGTGGACGCTGAGACCCTTGTCTCGGCCGGGGCCGCCGTTTTCGGCATAGCCAAACATGTTGCCGCCATCGATATGCAGGTAGCGGTAGCCGACATCGGCCTTGACGTTGCAGGTGACGTCGATCGAGGCGCCGGCCATGAGGGCGTAAGTAAAGCGCCAGTTGCCTTTGCCGCCATGGGTGACCTGATCATCGCAGAAGCTGCCGTCATCGGCGCAGGCGACGTTGCGCAGGTTCTTCCACTTGACGTAGGAACCACCGATACCGGCGCCGACGTAAGGCGTGACATAACCATAGGTGCCGAGATCGACGTAAGCGTTGGCAAGCAGCGTGTAGGCGGTCAGCGAGGAGCGATCGCTCGACGTGCAATCCACCAGGGGGAAGCCGCACTGTCCGACCGTCGAGCCCTTGAAATCAGCCTGCGTCAGATAGTCGAAGGTCAGGTCGGTGCGCAGATAGCTGTTGATCTGATAACCGACACCGCCGCCGACCGTCCACGCGTCGTCCAGATCGGCCCTGTCGAAATCGACCTCGTTGGAGTTGCTGCCCTGGAAATAGCGGGCGCCGCGCAGATCGGTGAAGGCATAACCGACATCACCGCGCAGGTACCAGCCGGTCGCTTCGCTGACCGTGACTTCAGGCGGCTGCTCTGGGATCGGCTCGGCAGGGGCGAGGTCCGCGGAATAGGCGTTTGTCGCGATCAACAATGCGGCGAAGATGCCGGACAAGCTTCTTTTCATGGATCCCACTCCAAAATTCGTTGAGGCGGCAGGCTCAAGTCGCTGCCAAACTGATACGCTTCGGATGGATAATGAACGGGAAACGTTAAAAGCTGCTTAACCACGATTATTTACCGTATTCTGCAGATACCCCTGAAAGAAAAACACGGGTCGCAGCGATAAGAATTCGGCCTGCAGCAAGCATAGAATCTGGCTGAACCATTGCGCATAACGAAAAAGCCGGCGCTTGCGCACCGGCTCCTTCAGTAATCTATTGTCACAGGATCAGGCGGCAGTCCGCACGTTCGAGATCGTGCCGATCAGCTCGTTGACGATGCGCTCGATCTGGGCGCGGTCGTCGCCCTCGGCCATGACACGGATCAGCGGCTCGGTGCCCGAGGGGCGGATGACGAGGCGGCCGTTCTTGGCCAGTTCGGCTTCGGCATCGGCGATCGCCTTCTGTACCTGGATATCCTCCAGCGGCTTGCCGCCGCTGATGCGGACATTGCGCAGCAGCTGCGGCACCGGCTCGAAGCGGCGGCAGACCTCGCTGACGGTGCGGCCGGTCCGCTTGACCGCAGCCAGGATCTGCAGCGCTGCGACCAGACCGTCGCCAGTCGTGCCGTAGTCCGAGAGCACGATGTGGCCTGACTGCTCGCCGCCGACATTGTAATTGTGCTGGCGCATATGCTCGACGACGTAGCGGTCGCCGACGCGCGTGCGGGCAAGCGCCATGCCGCGATCGTCGAGGAAGCGCTCGAGGCCGAGATTGGACATCACGGTGGCGACGATGCCGTTGCCGCGCAGCTGCTGGCTCTCGGCCCAGCTCTCGGCGATGACGGCCATGAGCTGGTCGCCGTCGACGATCGAGCCGTTTTCGTCGACGATGATGACGCGGTCGGCATCGCCGTCGAGCGCAATGCCGATATCGGCACGCACTTCGTCGACCTTCTTCTGCAGCGCGACCGGGCTGGTGGAGCCGCAATTCAAATTGATGTTGGTGCCGTTCGGCTCGTTGCCGATGGTGACGACTTCGGCGCCGAGCTCCCAGAGCACGGCAGGCGCCACTTTGTAGGCGGCACCATTGGCGCAGTCGATCGCGATCCTCAGACCCTGCAGCGTCACGTCGCGCGGCAGCGTGCGCTTGGCATGTTCGATGTAGCGGTCATGCACGCCGTCAACGCGCTTGGCGCGGCCGATATCGTCGGATTTGGCAAGCTGGGCGTTCAGGTCCTTTTCGAGCAGATCCTCGATCTCGGCTTCGAGGTCGTCGGAAAGCTTGTAACCATCAGGGCCGAAGAGCTTGATGCCGTTATCCTCGTAAGGATTGTGCGACGCCGAGATCATCACGCCGATATCGCAGCGCAGCGAGCGGGTCAGCATCGCGACGGCAGGCGTCGGAATCGGGCCGAGAATAAAGGCATCCAGGCCGGCAGCGGTGAAACCTGCGACCATGGCGTTCTCAAGCATATAACCGGAAAGACGCGTATCCTTGCCGATGACGACGCGGTGGCGATGATTGCCGCGGCGGAAGATCGTGCCGGCGGCAATGCCGACCCGCATCGCGAGATCCGGTGTCATCGGGAAGACGTTGGATTGGCCACGAATGCCGTCCGTACCGAAATAGCGTCTCTTCATCTGCACTCCTGCGCTTTTCGCGCGCCATTCAAGGCAGCGCACCGTTCCAAGCGAATCCGGCTTCCATGGAATGTCGTCAATCCAGGAGCGTGATTCACTCTTGCCTCAATTCAGCGGAATGCCACAAAATGCGGCGATCGGCACGTAAATTAGCAAGAAAAATGATTATATCCCGTTACCAATAGAAAAGGCCGGATCTCCCCGCTGGGGAAATCCGGCCTTGTTCACAATCGTGGCAGCCGCTCAATGCGGCTGCGGTTCAAGGCCGGCTTCGGGCTCATCACCCTTGGCGGCAGGCCGTGCGCCGGCTTTCGGAACCGCCGAGCCGCGGCTTGGCGGTGAATCATCGCCAAGATCGCGCGACGGCTTCTCGCCGCGGATCAGCGCCTTGATCTCTTCACCGGTCAGCGTCTCATATTCGAGCAGACCTTCGGCAAGAGCGACGAATTCGTCGTGCTTATCCGTCAGGATCGTGCGGGCCTGCGTATAGGCTTCGTCGATCAGGCGGCGCACTTCATTGTCGATCTTCTGCGCGGTTGCTTCCGAAACATTCTTCGACTGCGAAACCGAGTGGCCGAGGAAGACCTCCTGCTGATTCTCGCCATAGGCGACCTGACCGAGCTGGTCGGAGAAGCCCCATTGCGTGACCATGGCACGGGCAAGCTTGGTGGCCTGCTCGATGTCGGAGGAGGCACCCGAGGTGATGTTCTCCTTGCCGAAGGTGAGTTCTTCGGCGACACGGCCGCCCATCATGATGCAGAGGCGCGACACCATCCACTTGTAGCTCATCGAGTAGCGGTCGCCCTCGGGAAGCTGCATGACCATGCCGAGTGCACGGCCGCGCGGAATGATCGTCGCCTTGTGCAGCGGATCGGCGACGGCGACATTGAGCGCGGTGATGGCGTGGCCGGCCTCATGGTAAGCGGTGAGCTTCTTTTCCGCCTCGGTCATGGCCGAGGATCGGCGCTCGGCGCCCATCATGATCTTGTCCTTGGCGTCTTCGAATTCCTGCATGGTGACGACGCGCTTGTTGCGGCGGGCGGCCATCAGGGCGGCTTCGTTGACGAGGTTCATCAGGTCGGCGCCGGAGAAACCGGGCGTGCCGCGGGCGAGAACCTTGAGATCGACATTCGGCGCCAGCGGAACGTTGCGGGCATGTACCTTGAGGATGCGCTCGCGGCCGACGATATCCGGGTTCGGAACCACGACCTGACGGTCGAAACGGCCGGGACGCAGCAGCGCCGGGTCGAGCACGTCGGGGCGGTTGGTGGCGGCAATCAGGATCACGCCTTCATTCGCCTCGAAGCCATCCATCTCGACCAGCAGCTGGTTCAGCGTCTGCTCGCGTTCGTCATTGCCGCCGCCGAGACCGGCGCCGCGGTGACGGCCGACGGCATCGATTTCGTCGATGAAGATGATGCAGGGCGCATTCTTCTTCGCCTGCTCGAACATATCGCGCACGCGGCTAGCGCCGACGCCGACGAACATTTCGACGAAGTCGGAACCCGAAATAGTGAAGAAGGGCACGTTGGCTTCGCCGGCAACCGAGCGGGCGAGCAGCGTCTTGCCGGTGCCCGGAGGACCGACGAGCAGCACGCCGCGCGGAATCTTGCCGCCGAGACGCTGGAACTTCTGCGGATCGCGCAGGAATTCGACGATTTCTTCGAGATCCTGCTTGGCCTCGTCGACACCGGCGACGTCTTCGAAGGTGACACGGCCATGCGCTTCGGTCAGCAGCTTGGCCTTCGACTTGCCGAAGCCCATCGCGCCACGCGAGCCGCCCTGCATCTGCCGCATGAAGAACAGCCAGACGCCGAGGATGAGCAGCATCGGCAGCAACGTTCCGAGGTAGCTCAGAAAGCCGGAGGAACCGTCGGTCTCCGGACGCGCAGTGACAGCAACGTTTTTGGCCTGCAGGCGATCGAGCAAGCTGTCGTCGATAACGGGCGAATAGGTCTGGAAATTATTGTTATTCTCCAGATATGTTCCGCTCAGCCGGTTGCCGGTGACCACGACATCCTTCACGCGGCCCGCATCGACCTCACGCAGGAACTGCGAATAAGGGATTTCGCGGGAGCCCGTCTGCGCCGGCGCCGTCTGAAACATACTGAAAAGGGCGATCAGCAGAAGCGCTATGATCGCCCACAAGGCGAAATTACGTAAGTTAGGGTTCATTGAACTCCCCAGCACTGGAACAGCCGCCTCATGGCGACCGTCTTATTCGTTTCTAACATAGGGTTGCGCCGTGCGATTGCCAAGGCGACACCCCAGGTCAGATGGTTTTTCCGTCAATACTTCTTAAAGGCGGCCTCGCATAGGGCGCCGTCGCGAAAACCGCCGAAAGCCTGTTGGCAAAGATGAAATCAAATCGTGTCAAAAAGCGGTCGAAGGGTGCGAAATAGGGCGTGAGGTGGATGATGCGGATGTATTCCTGAGATAAGGGCGCTCCTCCGGCCGATAAAACCGGTGCCGAGGCCATGGCGCGTCTCCATGCTGACTTGGGAAGGCCTCTGCCCCCTCCTCCCTCATTCCTGTGCTCGTCACAGGAATCTAGTGCGCCCAAGTCCTTGGGCGCGGAAGACTCGTCGTGTGTTGTAGAGTTAATCACCGCGCCGACGCGCGGTGGCTGGATTCCTGTGACGAGCACAGGAATGAGGGAGGAACGGCCGGATTGCGCTTCTATCCTCACATCAATCGCCGACCCATTGCGCGCCTCAAACCTCCCATCCCACACGCCCGCCTCCCCGGGCTGCAAGACCAGCGGCAAGATCCCCCGGCTTTCACGCGTGAGGTAAAGCCCGTTCCGTCTGAGATCGAAGACCACCCGGCCGACCGTCATCCGCCCCGGCTCCCCGCCGGCGGCAAATGAGAGAAGGCGCTCCATTTGCGCCCTCCCCGGCGCAAATGGTTGCCCACCGAAGACGGCCGTGAGACGACCAAGCACATAGTCGAGAACGGCGCGATCCTGCCGCAATCCGTCAGGCATCACCTGGCCGAGCAGGCCGCCGTGAAGCTTGAAATGGTGATCCAGCCAGTCCGCTCCCTTGGTTGAAACAGCCAGTCGCTCTTCCCAGACGGCGCGGATATTCCTCTCGGCACCCGCATCGGCCGAAAGCTCCCGTCGGATTCGCACGCGCTCGTATTTCACATCTTCGTTGCTCGGATCGTCGATCCACCCGCGCCCCGCTCGCTCAGGAAAGCGCGGATATCGGCCCGGCTGGAAAAGAGAAGCGGCCGCAAGATCCAGAAACGCCGGTCGAAGAGCACCGCATCGGCAATACCGGTCGAAACCTCCTCCGTTCGCATTCCGCGCATGGCAAGCGTTTCACGCTGATCGTCGAGCGTATGGGCGGTGACGATGAGATCGGCGCCAAGAGCTTCCGCCGCTTCGGCGAGCAAGCCGTAACGCGCCTCGCGGGCCGCAGCCATGATGCCGGTTTTCGGCTTGTCGCCCTGCCAGGTCGTTATGGCATGGGCAATACCGAGCGACGCGCAGAGGGCTGCGACTTCTCGCGCCTCGTCTGCGGAACTGGCGCGCAACGCATGGTCGACGGTCGCAGCGCATAGGGAAATTTTGAGATGGGGCGCAGCCTTCACGGCTTCATCGAGAAGGAGAAGCAGGCCGGTGGAATCGCTGCCGCCTGATATGGCGACGAGAATGTGTGCGGGGCTTTGAAGCGAGGTGAGAAACTGGAGGATCGCCTCTCGCGGCGATCGGGCTTCCGGAGACATGCCGGAAGACCTTAGCAGGCGAGGCGCTTCTGTTCGCTCGCAACCTTGCTTATGACGGCACGCGAAGCCTTCGGATACCGCTTCGAGACTTCGCGCAGCGTCGCACAGGCCGTCTCGGTATTGTCGAGGGCAGCCAGCGACATGCCGAGCTTCAACAGCATCTCGGGCGCCTTTTCCGATGTGCCGTATTTCTGGTGCGCATTGAGGAAGGTCTTGGCCGCCTCATTGTACTTGCCCTGCGAATAGAGCGCTTCGCCAAGCCAGAAATTGGCGTCCGCCGCCCGCGCGCTGCTCGGGTAGCGGGTGATGTACTGGGTGAACTCTTGTTCGGCCGTGCTGTAATCGCCGGACAAGACGTGACCATAGGCCGACTTGTACTGGTCCGCCTCACCGCCAAGCGAGGCAGTCTGCTGCGGCGCGCCGGGATTGGCATTGGGGATAGGGCCGGAGCCCACTCCCGCATTTGCATCGACGGTTCCGCCGACCGGATTGCCGTTCTGATCGAAATCGATCGAGCCGAGCTCCTTCGGCGGCTGCCCGAGGCCAGTATTGCTGGGCACGTTGGTAGAGGGAGCCGTTTCGGCTCCCTGCGGTGCTTGGATCACCCTGGCAACGTCATCGCCGCCGGACGCTGCCGGAGCGGTATCGGTCTCGCTCTTCTTGACAGGAGCTTTGGCACCGCCGCCGCTGGCACCGGTCTTTTCCAACTGTTGGAAGCGGAATTCATTGTCTTCCTGCTGCTTGCGGATCGTCTCCTGCATCTGCAGCAGCTGGAAGCTCATCTCCTCGATCCGGCCATTCAGCTGCCGAAGCTGCTCTTCGAGCTGTTGCACGCGAACCTCGGCATCGCCGCTCTGCACCTTGACAACAGGCGGCGCCGCTTGGTTTTCCGTGGACCGGCCGCCGAGATGCAGCCCAAAGAACGAGGCGGAATAGGCCGCCCGTTCGCTCCCGGTCACAGCCGCGAGGCACAGCATGCCTGCCACGACAAGTTTCTTCATATGTATCGTCCTGTCCCAGTGATTCTTCGCACCTCGATGGCACGAACAGGAGATTTTTCCAATTGCTGTCAAAAAGCAACGGAGTCTGGCCAAAGTGTGGTCAAAAAGAAAGGCGGCCCCCGAGAGGACCGCCTTGCGAAAGCGAACTAAATCGGCAGATTACATGCCGGCGCCGCCGAGAACCGTGACTGCGCGGCGGTTCTGCGACCAGCAGGAAATATCGTCACAGACGGCAACCGGACGTTCCTTACCGTAGGAAATCGTCTTCAGGCGCTGCGCCGGGACGCCGCGCGAAGCGAGATAATCTTTGGCTGCAGCCGCGCGGCGGGCACCTAGCGCGAGGTTATATTCGCGCGTACCGCGTTCGTCGGCATGGCCTTCGACGGTGATCTGGTAGTTCGGGTAGCGGCCGAGCCACTGAGCCTGACGGTCGAGCGTCTGCGAGGCATCGGCACGGATCGACGAGGAGTCGGTGTCGAAGAAGATACGGTCGCCGACATTGACCGTGAAGTCTTGGGCCGAGCCCGGCGTTGCGGAGCCACCAGCGCCGCCGGCGCCGAGGCCGAGATCACCGGCGCTGTTCGGCGGCTTCTTTGCGCAGCTTGCGAGCGCCAGACCGGCCACCAGCGCGATCATGACGGGGTTGCGGGCAAAATTCTGCATGCGGCTCATTGCCGGGGTATGAATTCGGCTCATGGCCGGTCTCCTTGCGGGTTCATCAGGGTTTCCGGACAGTAACCGCACTCGGTTAACCGCCCCTCAAAAATTATGGTTAACGAATTACTGATTTGTCCCTTGGTCGCTCGATTCCATGACTTTGGGACGAGATGAAGGCAGCAGCGCATCGCCTACTCCATAAGCGGCGACCAGGCCGGGTCGGAGCCGTAGCTCGGCGTCTTCACAAGCTGCTCGTTGTAGCCGGTCAGATCGATCGAATAAAGCTGCGGCCCGCCTGAGCCTGCCGCCTGGCGGAAGAACATCAGCACGCGGCCGTTCGGCGCCCAGGTCGGGCCCTCATTGTGGAAGCCGGTCGTCAGAATGCGCTCGCCGGAACCATCCGGTTTCATCACGCCGATCGAGAACTTGCCGCCGGCCTGCTTGGTGAAGGCGATGAGATCGCCGCGCGGCGACCAGACCGGCGTCGAATAGGAGCCGTCACCGAAGGAAATACGGGTCTGGCCGGAACCATCGGCATTCATCACATAGATCTGCGGTTTTCCGCCGCGGTCGCTTTCGAAGCTGACGCGCGCGCCGTCGGGGGAATAGGAAGGCGAAGTGTCGATCGCAGCCGTCGAGGTCAGACGCGTCGTCGTGCGCGAGCGCAGGTCCATCGTATAGATGTTGGAATTGGCGTCCTGCTGCAGGCTCATGATCACCTTCTGACCATCCGGCGAAAAGCGCGGCGAGAAGGTCATGCCGGGAAAATTGCCTACGACTTCGCGCTGCCCGGTTTCCAACTGCAGCAGATAGACCCGCGGCTGCTGGTTGGCAAAGGACATGTAGGTGACTTCCTGCCGGCTCGGCGAGAAGCGCGGCGTCAGCACGAGATCGCTGCCATCCGTCAGCATACGCACGTTGAAGCCGTCCTGGTCCATGATCGCCAGCTGGCGCTTGCGCTGCTGCTTGGTGCCGGATTCGGAGACGAAGACGACGCGGGTGTCGAAATAGCCTTCCTCACCAGTGATCTGCTTGTAGATCGCATCGGCGATGATGTGCGCCACACGCCGCCAGTTTTCCGGCTGCGTATAGAACTGCTGACCAGCCATCTGCTGTCCGGCAAAAGTATCCCACAGGCGGAATTCGGCGCGAAGACGCCCATCCGCTTCCTTGGTAACCCGGCCGGTGACCAGTGCCTGTGCATTGATGACCTTCCAGTCCTCGAAACGCGGCGAAGCGTCGGGATTAGAAATCTTCTCGATGAAGGCGGTTTTGTTGATCGGCGCGAAAAGCCCCGAGCGCTGCAGGTCGGCGGCGATGACTTGCGAGACCTGCGCACCCATGTCGCCCTGGAAGTCGGTCACCGCGATCGGAAGCGGTTGGATATTGCCCTTGTTGATGTTGATTTCGACACGTGCATTTGCCGGAGAGGAGACAACGGCGGCAGCAGTCATGCCGACGGCGACCACCAGCGCGCGGATAAGGGAACATTTGACCATATGAAACAAGCCTTTCAGCATCTAATGGGTAAGAGCGCTGATGTCGAAGTTAAACGTGACTTCATCCCAGACATCGTATTTCTCTTTTGGAAGCATCGTAAAAGGAGCTGCGCGACGAATTGCGCGAAGGCCCGAATCGGCAATACTTTTCCGCGTACGCTCACTGCCACCGATGACCTGCACATCAGGGTTGCCTACGATCTGTCCGTCTCCAGCGAGCTTTATGTGAATCGTCATATGCACGCTGCCGATATCTTTCAGGCGGCTGTCGACGATGAATTGACGTTCGATCGCGTTTCTCAGCGCCGTAACTTCAGCCGCGCTGAGGACGTCGCCATTTCGGCGAACAGCCGTCTCTGCATTTGCACTGAGTGGAAATGCGAGGCCAAGGATGAACCCTGTCAGCACCGCGTATATCCCGAAAGGCTTCGTGAAATGGAACAGGTTCTTCGACACTTAAATCCCCAGATCACTGGCATCGAAGTTGAGGTCCATCTCGTTCCAGCCGTTTTCTCCTTCATATTTGTCTGCAGGCAAATTTTTGAGAGGAGATGATTTCATAACAGCGCGGTAGACACTGCTCTTGAGCGCTTGGCGTGTTGAATCCGGCCCGCCTGACGCAATGACCTCGGGTTCGCCAACGACATTACCGGCCTGATCAAGTTGAACACGAACCTTAAGATGAACCTCGTTGGCGCCCGCCAATCCGGAAACAACCGTCCAGTTGCCAGAGATCTGGCCGCGTACGGCATCAATCTCGCTCTGGCTAAGTGCAGCACCACCATTGCTCTTCTTCGCACCAAGCGATGCTTCCTGCGTCGAGCGCTTCGCACCCCCAGCGGAAGGATCGGTCTTATTCAGCAACGCAGCAACCTCGTCGGCGTTGAAGTCGCTCTTCATCGGTGAGGCGGACTTCGCCGTTTCCTGCTTCTTGTCCGCCTTTTTCTTGTCGGTCGGTGTGTCGGCGGTCTTCGGCTGGTCTGCAGTCTTTTCCGGTGGCTTTTCTGCCGGCTTCTGTGGTTCCGGCGGCTTCACCTGCGGCTTGGCGACAGGCGTCGGCACATTGTCCGGCAGCGCCTCGGCGTCCGGCTTCGGCGGCTCCTCCGGCTTGGCCTGTTCTTCCGGCGGTTTCTCCTCGGGCTTCGGTGGCGTCACCTCGACGGGCTTCGGCGGCGGAATGGAAGCGACCTCCTTCGGCTGCTCGACTTCCGTTTCCTCCTTGACGATCTCCTTGACGTCATTTGGCTTCGGATCAACCTTCGGCATCGGCTTGTCGCTCGAATTCGCCGCAACAGCCTCAGTATTGCTGGGCTTGGCGTTCGGAACCGGCGGTGTCTTCAGGTCGACATTGTTGTCGCCGGCGTTCTCGGCCGGCTGCGCGATCGGCGGACGCGTCGTCGGCACGGGTGCAGACGTCTCCTTCTTCGGAGCCTTCTTGTCGCCCTGCTGCATCTGGGTGATGGATTCCACAGGCACGAGATCGACCGGCATCGCCTCGAAATCCTCCACCTTGAAGGATTCAGGCGCGCTGAGTGACACCATCGCCCAGGTGAGCACCAGGCAGTGCAGAACAGCAGATGTGACGACGCTGGTCTTCATCTTGAACGCTATTGGTCCTTCTTCTGCTGCGTCACGAGGCCGATATTCTTGAAGCCTGCGCCCTGAATACGGGCCATGACGTCGGCGATGACGCCGTAAGGCGCTGTCGCGTCGCCGCGCACGAAGATCCGTTCGTTATAGCCTGTGGTGGCGATCGCCTCGAGCTTGGCGGCGATCTCGGCGGCCGGGATCGGCGTTTCCTGCAGGAACACTTCGCCGTTGTTCTTGACGGAGATGGTGATCGGCTGCGTCTCGGAATTCAGCGCCTTGGCCTGCGTTTCCGGCAGGTCGATAGGCACGCCGACGGTCATCATCGGTGCCGCGACCATGAAGATGATCAAAAGCACGAGCATGACGTCGACGAGCGGCGTCACGTTAATTTCAGAAATCACGGCCCTGTTCCGACCGCCGCGACGGCGGCGTCCGCCGCCCCCGCCGCCATTGCCTCCAACAGCCATACCCATGTCAGTATACTCCGCTGGTTACTGAGCTGCAGCGCGCGGCTGCAGCTTCTCGTCGATCTGGCGCGAAAGTATGGCGGAGAATTCATCCGCGAAACCTTCCATGCGGCCCGAGAGCTTGCCGGCATCAGCAGAGAACTTGTTGTAGGCGATAACCGCCGGAATAGCGGCAACGAGGCCGATTGCGGTGGCAAGCAGCGCTTCGGCGATGCCGGGCGCCACGACCGCAAGATTGGTCGACTTCGAACCGGCAATCGCCTGGAACGAGGTCATGATGCCGACGACCGTGCCGAAGAGGCCGATGAACGGACCGGCCGAACCGATCGTTGCCAGCGATCCGAGGCGGGCACCGAGAAATTCCGATTCGCGTGACAGCGTCACATCCATCGCCCGGTCGATACGCATCTGCAGCCCGATCGGCGACCGGGCGCCGCGTTCGAAGGATTTCTTCCATTCGCGCATGGCGGCCACGAAGATCGCCGCCAGCCCGGTATTATTGCGTTCCGACAGCGAGCGGTAGAGTTCTTCCAGCGATTGGCCCGACCAGAACACCTGCTCGAACTTGTCGAACTGGCGCCGTGCGCGGCCATAGGCCAGGTATTTGTCGATGACGATCGCCCAGGTCCACACCGAGGCTGCGATAAGCCCGAGCATGACGAGCTTGACGACGATACCGGCCTGCATGAAAAGCGACCAGAGGCTGACGTCCGTCGTTGCTGCTGCCAATCCTACTTGTTCCATTGATCCAAAATCCCCGAATCCAAACGCCCGGTGCTGGACCGGGCGGCACAAAGTGATCTCGCAAGAAGTGTCCGGCGGCCGCCGCCCAAAGCCCTGGTCAAACTTCCAAGCTCATCTTCCGCCTTCTTGCCGTCAAATTTGGTCAAAGGAAGGCGTGCACCGCACAAACTCCGACTTTCCCAGTAAGACACTATTATGGTTAATAGATCGTTAGTGCCGGACTGTGACAGTAAGCCTGCGTTTGGAAGATTTCGTTCCATGGTTTACTTGACCGGAGCAAGATCCGGCTGCCGAAAGAGCGCTCATCCTGCGGCGCGGGAATTCCTTCCCATAAAGCTCAAGTTTTGACAAGCCTGAATTCCGGGCGATTCGCGCCTATAGCGGCGTGCTGCCTTCCAGGAATTTCGCCGCCAGCGTTTCCGGCAGCCGCCGCGGCCGCCCCCTGGCGTTGATGACGGCGATAATCACCTTGGCTGATATCAGCAGTGTCTCGTCCGAGCGGATCTGCTGATTGAGCACCATCTTGGCGCCGCCGGCTTTTTCCGTGTGGGTCAGGATCGTCAACACGTCGTCCATGCGCGCCGGGCTCTTGAAGTCGATCTCCATGCGGTGGACGACGAAGACGAGGCCCTCCTCGTCGGCGCTGACGAGCTCGCGCTGCTCGACGCCGAGGCAACGCAGATAATCGGTGCGGCCGCGCTCGAGGAAATGCAGATAGCGGGCGTGGTAGACCAGACCGGAGAAGTCGGTATCTTCATAATAGACCCGCTGCACGAGGCGGTGACCGGCCTCGGTCAGCTCTCCCGAAATGGAAAAAGGGCGCTCCGTCATAATTTTCTCCAAACTGCGGTGCCCTCTTTGGCGCAACGCTTGCCCACAGGCAAGCATTGAATGACCGGCAGGCAGGCATTGAATGCCCAGCCGGTAGGCATTGAATGATTGTCATAATTCCTAACTATTCCCGATATCGAGCGACAGATCAGGAGACGATGTGATGAAGATTGCGGTTATGGGCGGAGACGGTTTCATTGGCTGGCCAACGTCGCTGCACCTCTCCGATGCCGGGCATGACGTTCATATCCTCGACAATCTCTCACGCCGGTGGATCGACACGGAACTTGGCGTTCAATCGCTGACACCGATGGATTCGATCCAGGAGCGCACCCGCATCTGGCATGCCGAAACCGGACGCCGCATCCACTTCAATCTGATCGATCTCGCCAAGGATTACGAACTGCTGAAGAAATGGCTTTCCGAACACCGCCCGGATGCCGTCATCCATTTCGCCGAGCAGCGCGCCGCACCCTATTCGATGAAAAGCGACCGCCACAAGAATTACACGGTTAACAACAATGTCAGCGCCACGCACAACCTCCTGAATGCGCTGACCGAGCTCAATCTCGACGCCCATCTCATCCACCTCGGCACCATGGGCGTCTACGGCTATTCGACTGTGGGTGCGGCGATCCCCGAAGGCTACCTGCCGGTCGGCATCGAAACCGCGGCCGGCGAGACGGTCAGTCAGGAGATCCTCTATCCCTCCAATCCCGGCTCGATCTACCACATGACCAAGTGCCTGGATCAGCTTCTCTTCCAGTTCTACGCCAAGAACGACGGGTTGAGGATCACCGACCTGCACCAGGGCATCGTCTGGGGCACGCATACCGAGCAGACGCGCCGCCATGCGCAGCTGATCAACCGTTTCGATTACGACGGCGATTACGGCACGGTGCTGAACCGCTTCCTCATCCAGGCGGCGATCGGCTATCCCTTGACGGTACACGGCACCGGCGGCCAGACCCGCGCCTTCATCCATATCCAGGATTCGGTGCGCTGCATCGAACTGGCGCTCAAGAATCCGCCCGCCCGCGGCGCCCGCGTCGAAATCTTCAACCAGATGACGCAAACCCACCGGGTGCGCGACCTTGCCCAGATGATCGCGGGGATAAGCGGCGCCGACATCGCCTGGCTGCCCAACCCGCGCAAGGAAGCCGCCGAGAACGAGCTGATCGTTCAGAACGAGAAATTCCGCATTCTCGGCCTCGAGCCGATCACGCTGGAAGCAGGCCTTCTCGGCGAGATCGTCGAGGTGGCGAAGAAATTCGCCTATCGCGTCGACCGCTCGCGCGTGCCGGCCGTCTCCGCCTGGACCAAGGACATCGCCGCGACGATCAACCACGATCCGGAAGGCAAGCGGCTGAAGTCGGTATCATGAGTGCTGAGCGATGACGAAGGCTAGAAAGGCCGCGGCTTGCTCCCTCTTCTCCCCAGCGGGGAGAAGGTGGCCCGGAGGGTCGGATGAGGGGGCCACACGGCACGCCCTTCATTGCCCTTCGCTCGCGCTCAGCGCACTCGCTCCTGTCGGCGCTCGCCCCCTCATCCGCCTGCCGGCACCTTCTCCCCGCTGGGGAGAAGAGACATATCGAGGCAGTCGAACACGATGAACCGCTCGTCCGTATTCGCCTACGTCACCCTCGTCACCAATGCCGACTACGCCATGGGTGCCACCGCCCTCGTCCACTCCCTGAGGCGGACGGGCACTAGCGCCGACATCGTCATCCTCCACACCGGCGGCGTCGATGCAGCCGCCCTAACGCCGCTGACGACCCTCGGCTGCCGCCTGATCGAGGTCGAGCACCTGCCACTGTCTGCCGCCTTCAACGAGCGCCACGCCCGCGGCCAACTCCATTCGGCCGCCCCCTTCACCAAGGGTCGCAAGCCGGATTTTCACTCGCCGCTCGACAATTTCTGCAAGCTCAGGCTCTGGCAGCTCGTCGAATACGAGCGCTGCGTCTTCATCGACGCCGATGCCCTCGTGCTGAAAAACGTCGACCGGCTTTTCCTCTATCCGGAGTTTTCCGCTGCCCCCAATGTCTATGAAAGCCTTGCCGACTTCCGCCGCATGAATTCCGGCGTCTTCGTCGCTACACCCTCGCAAGACACGTTCCGGCACATGCTCGAAAGGCTCAACAGGCCGGAGACCTTCTGGCGGCGCACCGACCAGACCTTTCTTGAGACGTTCTTCCCGGATTGGCACGGCCTGCCGGTTTATTTCAACATGCTGCAATATGTATGGTTCACCATGCCGGAGCTTTGGGACTGGAAGAGCGTTTCGATCCTGCACTACCAGTATGAAAAACCGTGGGAAAAGGATCATCCGAAGGCGGCACGGCTACAACCTTTGATCGATTTGTGGCACCGTTTCCACGATGGCGGCGATGTGCCCGAGATTGCGGCGCTGGCCAATCCGGAAGGAGCAGCATGAAGGTATTGGTATCCGGCGGAACGGGTCTCGTCGGCCGCTATGTCGTCGAGGAACTTCTGAGCGCCGGTTATCAGGTGATCGTCGGCGGGCGCCGTGCGCCGCCACCCCGCCTTTTCTCCCGCCCGGTCGAATTCGCAGCACTTTCGCTCGATCCCGATAAGGATCAGATCGACATTTTCGACGACGCCTATTTCTTCGTCCACGCCGCCTTCAACCATATTCCGGGCAAATATCGCGGCGGCGAAGGCGATGATCCGAAGACCTTCCACAGGTTGAACCTCGACGGCACCGTCCGGCTTTTCGAAGCCGCCAAACGCGCCGGCACGCGCCGCTGCATCTTCCTCTCCAGCCGCGCTGCCTATGGCGAACATCCCGAGGGAACCGAGCTCGCGGAAACGATGCTGGCCAAGCCGGAAACGCTCTACGGCCAGGCGAAGCTGGATGCCGAACGCGCGCTTGTCCACCTCTCCACCCCGGGTTTTGCCGGCGTAAGCCTGAGGGCGACCGGCATCTATGGCGACCTCTCGCCGAACAAATGGGACGGCCTCATCGCCGATTACCTCGCCGGCCGGCCGGTTGTTTCGCGTGTGGGGACGGAAGTTCACGGCCACGACCTCGGGCGTGCGGTACGGCTGATGCTGGAGACGGAAAGCACCCGCATCTCCGGCGAGGTCTTCAACGTCTCAGACATATCAGTCGATACGCGCGATATCCTTTCGCCCATCCGGCGCGGGACCGGCTGTCGGCACGTGCTGCCCCCGCCCGCCGACAGGGCGGCGGTCAATCCCATGAGCACAGCGAAAATCCGCGCGCTCGGCTGGATGCCGGGCGGAGCCCCGCTGTTCGAGAAAACGATGCAACGGCTCGCCGCGACGCTGCCGGCGGCCCCCGAACACAGGTCCACGCAAGTCTGACGTTGCAGAATGCGCCGAATTGCAATCGGGGACCCGGACTGTCGGGAATTGTCCATGCAGGTCGCAACCACCTCTGCCTCCAACATCTTGCGCGGCACGTCTTCAGCAACGGTCATCTCTGCTGCCGGAATTGAGACCGATCAGGGTGTGCTGAAGCTGCAGCGCAGCACCCAGACGCTGCAACAGATGCGGCAGACTCTGGCGAATTCCGGGGACGAAGCCAAGACGAAGGCAGAACGCAAGCTCGAAGAGGCAAAGCAACAATTGGAGATGCTGCGCAGCTCCAACATGCCGCCCGAGGTGGTCGCCCGTCTGGCCGCTGAACTGGCCCGCAAGCTCGGCACCGCCGCCTCCGAATTCGCATCATCAGTCGCGACCGGCAGCACGGCAGCAGGAGCTTCGGTGGACGCAACCACGGATGCAGCGGCCGCCGCAACGAGCGGGACTGAGGCTGCGCCGGCGGATGCCTCAGGAAAAACCGCGGACGAAGAGACCAGCTCGCAAGAGCCGGACGACGCCGCCAACGCCCGCAAGGCCTATCAGAGTGTGGCCGAGGACGCCCCACAATTCTCGGGCATCTCGGCCGATGATCGAGAAACCATGGAAGAATTCAAGGCGGTCGTGCGCGAACTCAAGCAATTGCTCGAAAAGGCGATGCACGATCTGCGGCAGCAGAACAGGCAGGCCGGGGCGAACGCCGTTCCTGATATGGCAGCCTTCTCCATCGCCACCACGACAATACCCACAAGCATCGTCGTCTGACCTTCGGCCGCATCCCCGCGACAGGGCGTGAAACGGCCGCAGCGTCGTCGCATCCGATATTTGCATCGGACACCCAGCCGTCTATGCTCGCTCGACCTTTTCCTTATCCGGCGGATCGAATGACCGTGAAAGACCTGAAAGCGCAGCTGCGCAACGAACGACTGTCGGCACGCGACGCCATGTCTCCCGAGAACCGCGCCTCCAAAAGCCTTGCGATGGCCGATCATGCCGGCGAGGCGGTTGGCTTTGCGCTGGGCACAATTGTCTCCGGCTTCCTGCCGATCCGTTCGGAAGCGGATCTCAGGCCGCTGATGGCGCGCTTTGCCGTTCGCGGTGCGCGGCTCTGCGTGCCGGCGATCCTCGACCGGCAGACCATCGTCTTTCGTGAGTTGGCGGAGGGTGCGCCGCTTGTCGATACCGGTTTCGGCACGGTCGGCCCTGCGGCGGATGCCGCCATTCTCGATCCCGAAATCATGCTGGTACCGCTTTCAGCTTTCGATGCCCGCGGCCACCGCATCGGCTACGGCGCCGGCCATTACGACCGCGCCATCAGCCGGCTGAGGCAAAAAGGCCTGCATCCGAAGCTGATCGGCATTGCATTCGACTGCCAGGAAGTGGCACATGTGCCCGACGAGCCGCATGACATAAGCCTGGATGCCATCCTGACAGAAAGCGGCCTTCGCTTTTTTGCCTCTTGGATTGGATAGGGAATGCGGCTGCTTTTTCTGGGTGACATGGTCGGCAAGACGGGACGCACGGCGGTCTGGGACCGCCTTCCCGGCCTGATCTCCGACCTCAAGCTCGATTTCGTCATCGTCAACGGCGAGAATGCCGCCGGCGGCTTCGGCATCACCGAGGACATCTTTCTGGAAACGATCAATGCCGGCGCCGACGTGGTGACGACGGGCAATCACGTCTGGGACCAGAAGGAGGCCGTGGCTTTTGCCGGGCGCCACGATCAATTCCTGCGGCCGGCCAACTATCCGCAAGGCACGCCCGGCCGCGGCTCCGGCCTTTTCTATGCCAGGAACGGCGCACGCGTGCTCGTCGCCAATGTCATGGGCCGGGTCTTCATGCATCCGGAACTCGACGACCCGTTCAAATCGGCGGAAGTGATCCTCGACGCCTGCCCGCTGAAGGAACAGGCCGATGCGATCATCTTCGATTTCCATGCGGAAGCGACCAGCGAGAAGCAGTGCTTCGGCCATTTCGTCGACGGCCGCGCCAGTTTCGTCGTCGGCACCCACACGCATGTGCCGACGGCCGACGCACAGATTCTGAACGGCGGCACCGCCTATATGTCGGATGCCGGCATGTGCGGCGACTACGATTCCTCCCTCGGCATGGACAAGGAAGAACCGCTCAACCGCTTCATCTCCAAGATGCCGAAGGGCCGCATGGAAGCAGCCAGCGGACCGGCGACGATCTGCGGCGTCGGCGTGGAGATTTCCGATGCGACGGGACTGGCTGAAAAGATAGCACCGCTCCGGCTCGGACCGCGGCTGGCCGAGACGGTTCCGGAGTTCTGGCGGTAGCGCGCCAGGAGCAAATCAAGAGACAAATACATCGGAGCTTGACTTATAGAGTCAATATGAGAACATATAGAGAACAAAGAACCACAAGCAAAAACAACCACACATTGTGCGTTAGCGCAATCTTTGCACTTCACGCTTAGGATGCCCCTTGTCCAATGGAATAATAGTCAGTTTAGGGGACGACTTCGTGGAACCTGATAGCGACATTGAAATCAAGATAGATTTCAAAGAGGGCGATGGATCTTCCGCCCGTGTGTTCGAAATAGCAGCAGACCTTATCAGAGCCTTTGAAGATTTGGACAGTGTTCTTATAACGTCAGTTGACTCCTCAATGTCAACTAGCCTTATTCTTGAGGATGTTCAAAAATCGAGCCTACGGATATTCCTTCGAAACGTCCTCAAGCAACTCAATGATGACGCGCTTAAGACACTTGATTGGAAGCCGTTGATTGGCCAATACTTGGTAAAGGCAAAATATATTTCCCTAAAATGGCTGGATCGCGATGTGCAGGATGATCAGCCTGCGGGCATTGAAGATCTAACAGAAACCATTCGACGTCTAGCAGAGGAAACAGACGTTCGACATTTGCCGGACTATCCCGCTATAAACCCAGCACGCTTAGCGCAAAGCCTCGATGAGATTCAAAGGACAAAAGAAAAATTTCGAGAGGGGGAAGCTTTGACAATCACTCTCGACAAAACTGATTACAGCGTGAACCTCGGCAGAATCTGGCTGCCGTCAGAGCACTTACAAGATCTCGAAAGCGATCAGGAGCTTTCGAACACAGTAGATATGGTGCTCGTGATTAGAAAGCCCGATCTTCTCGGGAAAAGCCAATGGCAATTCAAACACGGAAAGCGCTCCTTCAGTGCGCCGATCATCGATAAAGCGTGGCTTGAGGAATTTCATAGAGGCCAACATCCGCTCAGCCCAGGCGATGCGCTCCGAGTGCGAATGAAGCACACCGCAAAATATGACGAACGCGGCAAGCTCCTTGATGCAACCGAAGAGATCATCAAAGTTATGGCTGTAATTAAGCCGGATGAGCCGCCTTCCGACCTATTTAAATAATAGAATTATATACATCTCCCACACGCAATTGTGAGCATCCCCAGTCTGGACCGCTGCGACCTCTTGCCGCATTCTCCGGCCTTCACGTGAAAGCGCCGGAGGGGTGGCATGAAGCCGCAACAACTTGTCCTCGCGATCGCATGCCTTGCGACCTTCGCCGCCTCAAGCCCTGCCGGGGGCAGGAACAGCGCAAGCCCACCAGCCAGTGCCAGGCGATCGCTGAGAATGTCCCGAACGTCACCTTCGCCAGCTTTTCCAACGACGCACCGCTGACGCCTGCCGTGTCTGAGGGCGAAGACGTCAAATTCACCTTCCTCGGCCATTCCACCTTCGAGATCGAGAGCCCTGGCGGCATCGTCATCGCCACAGACTATAATGGCTGGTACAGGCCGGCGACGATGCCCGATGTCGTGACCATGAATAAGGCGCACCCGACCCATTATACGTTGACGCCCGATCCTGCGATCAAGCATGTGCTGCATGGATGGAGCGACGTTCCAGGTGAAAAAGCCGATGTCGATCTCGTCGTCGGCGATGCTTATATCCGCAACGTTCCGACGGATATCCGCTTCAGCTACGGCCTTGGCGGCTCACAAGAAAACGGCAATTCGATCTTCATTTTCGAGATTGCCGGTCTCTGCATCGGCCATCTCGGCCACCTGCACTACGAACTGACGGATGCCCACTATAGCGAGATCGGCCGCCTCGACGTCGTCATGGTTCCCGTCGATGGCGGCCTGACCATGGGCGCCGACAGCATGAGCCGCGTCATCAAGCGGCTACGCTCGTCGCTGATCCTGCCGATGCACAGGCGCGGCCCGCCGGTGGAAGCCTTCGTCTCGATGTTTGGCAAGGATTTCGACGTCGCCAATGCGCCCGATGACAGCATCACCGTCTCCATGCGCACTCTGCCGAAAAAGCCGCTGATCTATGTGCTGAAGGGCGTACAGTAAAAAGCCCGGCGGTTTTGCCTCCGGGCTTTGGCGGGTCAGGCAAATTGCAGGTGACGTTTGATGCCGACATCAGGCACCTTGTCGTCATCGAGATTGGCCTTGGCGATCTCCCAGCCGAATTTCAGCTTATTGCCCGTCGAGACCCAGATTTCGGCATCGTCGACATGCAAAGCGAGCATGGTGAGTTTGGGGTCCTTCTTGCCGCCGTCATACCAGGCAGCGACGATAGAACTCCAATATTCCTCGATCTTGGCAGGGTCGGGACGCACGTCGATCACCCCGGCAAGGCAGGCGTGATAGTCGTGATCCTTGCCGATGACGCAGAAATGCGCGCGGCTGCCGGGCTTGATGGCGCGCACGATGTCGGCATCGGTCTTGGTGTAGAACCAGATCGTATTGGTGGTGGGATCGGCATGCGGCGCCATCGGCTGCATGTGCATATCGAGCCCGGAAATTCCGAGCATGCCGGCATGAACATCGTTGACCTGATCCCAGAGCTGACGTGCTGGCTGTTCCTGCGCATCGCTGAGACTTGCCATGACCGTTCCTTTCCGTTGGATGGAGTTCTTGAAACGCCATCCCCTCACCTTTGTTCCAAACTGCTTTTTCCTTGAAAGGGTGCGGTTTCGCTCTTATAAGGCGGCCCATTCCGAATAATGAGACGTGAACAGGGGTGCCATGGCTGGCCATTCACAGTTTAAAAACATCATGCACCGCAAGGGCCGTCAGGATGCCGTGCGGTCGAAAATGTTCTCCAAGCTTGCGCGCGAAATTACCGTAGCCGCCAAGGCCGGCCTGCCCGACCCGATGATGAACGCCCGTCTTCGCCTGGCGATCCAGAATGCCAAGGCCCAGTCCATGCCGAAGGACAACATCGACCGCGCCATCAAGAAGGCAGCCGGCGCCGACGGCGAAAACTATGACGAAGTCCGCTATGAGGGGTACGGTCCCGGTGGCACGGCGATCATCGTCGAAGCCCTGACCGACAATCGCAACCGCACCGCCTCCAACGTCCGCTCGATCTTCACCAAGGCCGGCGGCGCTCTCGGTGAAACCGGTTCCGTTTCCTTCTCCTTCGACCATGTCGGCGAAATCACCTACAAGCTTTCCGTCGGCGACGCCGACAAGGTGATGGAAGCCGCGATCGAAGCCGGCGCCGACGACGTCGAGACAGATGAAGAGGGCCACTACATCACCTGCGCCTTCGAAGCCCTCGGTGAAGTCTCGAAAGCGCTGGAATTCGACCTCGGCGAAGCCGAAACCGTCAAGGCCGTCTGGCGCGCCCAGAACAATGTGCCGGTGGACGAAGAAAAAGCCCAGTCGCTGATGAAGCTCATCGACAGCCTGGAAGACGATGACGACGTGCAGAACGTCTATTCCAACTTCGAGGTTTCGGAAGAAGTCCTGGCCAAGCTCTCGGCCTAATTCTCTTAAAACGATCTTCCATGGAAAACCCGGCCGTGACGCCGGGTTTTTTGTGCCTAGCAGCGCATTGCCAACCTATGCCGCCACCCGCATGAAGTTTCCGAGGCCCGCGAACAGTTCCACCGATCTCAGCCGCGTCTCGATATCATGGATCGGCATGGAGATGATTACCTCGTCGGCCTGTGTGTCCTTGAGAAACGCCGTCAGTTTCGCCTCCGCCGTCGTCGGCGACCCGACCACGGCGTAACGCAGGGTGTGTTCGACATTCATCTTCTCCATCGGCGACCAGAACCCCTCCATATCGGCCAGCGGACGCGGGAACGGGCCGCGGACATTGCGGCGCAAGTTGACGAATTGCTGCTCGGCGGAGGTGAAATGATAGCGCGCCTCCTCATCCGTCGCCGCCACCGAGCCCATGACGCCGACCATCACATAGGGCTTGTCGAGCGTCGCCGAAGGCTGGAAGCGGTCGCGGTAGATCGCGATCGCGTCGAGCAGCATGTCGGGCGCGAAATGCGAGGCGAAGGCATAGGGGAGCCCAAGCATCGCGGCAAGCTGGGCGCTGTAGAGGCTGGAGCCAAGCAGCCAGATGGGGATATGGGATGAATTGCCGGGAACCGCGAGGATCGCCTGGTTCTCGACCGGCGTGCCGAGCAGTTGCTGCAACTCCACCACATCGTTCGGAAAGCTGTTGGCGCCGGCCTCAAGGTTGCGCCGCAGCGCCTGTGCCGTGCGCATATCCGTTCCCGGCGCGCGCCCGAGGCCGAGATCCACCCGGCCGGGGAAGAGCGCCTCGAGCGTGCCGAACTGCTCGGCGATGACGAGCGGCGAATGATTGGGCAGCATGATGCCGCCGGAACCGATGCGGATGCGCTTGGTGGCGGCGCCGACATGACCGATGACGACTGATGTGGCCGCACTGGCGATCCCCGGCATGCCGTGATGTTCGGCGAGCCAGAAGCGCTTGTAACCGAATTCCTCGGCCTTGCGGGCCATCCGCGCCGAACTCTCGAGCGACTGTCGCACGCTGCTGCCTTCGGCAACGGGAGAAAGGTCGAGTATGGAGAAGGGAACCATTGGGAAACCTGTCGGCCAGTTGAAGGATGCAGCCTATGTAGGTTCGCGCCCGCACCATTCCAAACCGAGCGTGCAAAGAAAAAGGGCCGCGCCAACGCGACCCTTTTTGCAATTCTGCAAGATGGCGGCTACCGGTGACGGCGCAGCACATGCACCTCGGCGCTGGGCTGGTGGTGGCCAGGGGGCAGCGTGAAATTGCCGAGTTGGCGATCCATTTCCAAGGCTTCCGTCGCCAGCCGGTGGATCGCTTCCGTCGTTTCCTCGACCATCGAGGCATTCTGCTGCGTCATCGCGTCGAGTTCGGCCACAGCGCTGTTGATCTCCCGCAGCGTATCGGCCTCTTCGCGGGTCGCACCCATGATGTCGTGGATCTGCCCGTTGATTGCCTCGACATGGGCGCCGATGCCGGTCAGCGCTACGCCAGCCCTTTCCACAAGCGCCACGCCGCTTTCGACCTCATGCGTCGATTTTTGCAGCAGGCTGGAGATCTCCTTGGCCGCGCTCGACGAGCGCTGAGCGAGTTCGCGCACTTCCATGGCGACGACGGCGAAGCCCTTGCCCGATTCACCGGCGCGTGCTGCCTCGACGCCGGCATTGAGCGCCAGCAAGTTGGTCTGGAAGGCGATGTCGTCGATGACCGAGATGATCGTGTTGATCTGGCGCGAGGAGGTCTGGATCGCCTCCATCGCCGCGATCGTCTCGCGCATGATCTGGCCGGAGCCGGTCGTCTCCTTCTTGGCGTCGCGGGCGATGCGCTCGGCCTGTTCGGCCCGCTCGATCTGCCGCCGGACGGACTGGGTGATGGCGCTGATCGCATTGGCCGTCTCGGTGATCGAGCCGGCCTGGCGCTCGGTGCGCCCGGCAAGCTCGTCGGCGCCGGTACGCATTTCCTCGGAGCCGGCGCGCACCGCCATCGAGTTTCCACCGATGGCCGTCATGGTTTCGCTGAGCGTCGCGAGCGCCTCGTTGAAATTGATGCGCAGGCTTTCGAGTTCGTTCGGGAAGCGCGTATCGATCTGATAGGCAAGATCGCCGCTGGCCAGATGATGCAGGCCTTCGTCGATCGCCTCGACCACCTGCTGCAAGGTCTTTGCCTCGGCCTCGCGCTCGGCCAAATTCTGCTGGCGATCCTGCTCGGCCTGCAGGCGCGTCTCTTCGCTGGCGGCTTCGAGTTCGCGGCTTTCGATCAGCGACTGCCGGAAGCGGGCGAGCGCATTGGCCATCGTGCCGATCTCATCCTTGCGGTTCAGGCTGCCGATCTCGCTGTCGAGCTTGCCGTCGGCGACGTCGCGGGTCACACCGGCAAGCCGCGCAAGCGGCGAGAACAGGAAATTGGTGACAAGCCCGGTGGCGATCGCCATGACGACAAGCACGCCGATGCCGAACATCGTCAGCAAAGTGGCGATCTCGATCGAACCGGCATTGAGCTCGCTCAAGAGCACGCTCTCGACCACGAGGAACCGGTCGCCGCGATAGTCGATACCGCGGACATAGGCGCGGGCCACCCCATCTGCTCGGCTGAAATCGGCAACCGTCATCGCCGAACTGGCAAGCGCGTCCTTGATGAAAGTGAAGGGTGTCGCATCAAGGGTTGCAAGCCTGCCATTCGCGTCGAGCCCGATGGCCGACCCATCGCTGGAAACTATCGCCGCCCGCGCGGTGCTGCCCTGGACGATGCCTTTGGCAAGGATGCCGGTGACGATGTCGTCGCGCACCTTGAACAGGATGATACCCTTGGCAGCGCCGAGTTTGACGATCGGCACGGCATAGAAGATCCCCGAGTTGCCGCTGGCGGCATCGACGCGAAGGCCGGAAAAACCTGTCGGTGCGGCATCATCCGTCGCCTTGGCGGTATTCTCGATTGCCTTGGCGAAAGCGATACCGGCGCCGGTTGCCTTCCAGGCATCCGTCTTCAGATTCTCGGCGAAGTCGTCCTGCTTCTTGTAGGAATAGAGGACGGTGCCGTCGAGATCGGCGATCAGCAGATCGCTGAAGGCGGTATCTGCGAGGTCGCGGGCGACTTCGCCCTGCGTCTTTTCGTGGTTGGAATAATAAAAGCCGCTCGGCCCTTCCGGCTTCATCAGTTTCTCGCGCTGATCCGCCGGGTTGGGATTGCCGGAGATGAAAACCTTCTTCAACTCGGCCCGGGCATCGCCGGAGGTCTTCTCGATCGTCTTCCAACCGCTTTTCAGGCTGGTGATCGACATCTGCAGCGCTTCGATGCGCGCAATCGACGTCGCCTGGTTCTCAAGCTGCGTCAGTTGGTCCTGCAGCATGTCGCCGCGAAAGATCAGCACGCTCTCCTTGGCTTTCAGCGCCTGCTCGTCGGAGATCCGGCTGCTGGCGAAATAGGCAAGCACGTCGATCACTGCGATCGACAGCACCGTCAGCAGAATGAATGTGGCAATGACCTTGAAGGACAGGGATTGAAATCTCTGTGCCATGTACGACGAACCCCTTCTGAACACGCCTGCCGGCGTGGGCACGCAACGCATGCCTGATCGACCGATCTTTTAAACAGAACATCGGGGGGCTTATCTCCTTGCGACACGAGCCCCCCTTCGTATTTGACACTAGAATTCAAGCATCTGTTTTAATTCGCGGTAAATGGAGCGACTTAAAACCGAGAATGTTTTTGTTTTGTTCACATATCGATGGCAGTTATTTCGCAGTCGCTATAGGTTGAACCATGCAAAATACGATTCGCATCGTCGGCATCGATCCCGGCCTTCGCCGCACCGGCTGGGGAATCATCGACACACTTGGCAATTCCCTGCGCTTTGTCGCCTCCGGCACCGTGACCTCCGATGGGGACATGGACCTTGCCTCCCGCCTCTGCCAGCTGCATGACGGCTTGGCGGAGGTCGTCCACACTTACAAGCCGGATGAAGCCGCCGTCGAACAGACCTTCGTCAACAAGGATGCGGTGGCGACCCTGAAGCTTGGCCAGGCTCGCGGCATCGCCATGCTGGTGCCGGCGCGCGCCGGACTACGGGTCTCCGAATATGCTCCGAACGCCGTGAAGAAGGCCGTCATCGGCGTCGGCCACGGCGAAAAGCACCAGATCCACATGATGTTGAAGATCCTGATGCCGAAGGTCGAATTCAAGGGCGACGATGCCGCCGACGCTTTGGCGATCGCCATTTGCCATGCCCACAACCGCGGCAGCAACCGAATGCGGGAAGCGCTGGCCGGCTAATCCGTTCTTGACTTGTTCCAACAGTAAGGATAATTCTTACTTCGAAGGAGCGGCAAGATGCGCGTCACGTCCAAAGGCCAGGTCACCATTCCTCGCGATCTCAGAGAGCTTGCGGGCATCGAGGCCAACAGCGAAGTCATCTTCTCGATCGAGAACGGCAAGCTCGTTCTCTCGCCGAAGAACGGCAAGCAGGAGATCGAGGATCGGGGCCGGCTGGACCGTTTCCTGCAGACGATCCGTCGGCTCGAAGGAACCGGCGATCAGGCGATCGATGCCGAAGACCTCATGTCGATGACCCGTGATCGCTGATGGCGACGCTTGTCGATACAAATATACTCGTCGATCTGGCTGTGGCCGGTTCGGACTGGCACGGTTGGTCGCGTCGGAAAATGCTCGACGTCTTCAAAGATGGGCCAGTCCTCATAAATCCGATCATCTATTCCGAATTTTCCGTTCGCTACGACGATATGGATGAAGTCGACCAACTGCTTCCGCAGGATGAATTCCGCCGCGAGAACCTGCCTTGGCCGGCTGCCTTCGCCGCGGCTCAAGCCTTCCGGCTTTACCGTCGCGCCGGCGGCGGACGCGAACAGATATTACCTAACTTCTTTATCGGCGCCCATGCGGCGATAAGGGGCTACAAGATTTTGACCCGCGACCCGAGCGGATACCGATCTTATTTCCCCTCCGTTGAACTTATCACGCCCGAAACCCACCCTTGAGAGACCGCGCCCATGATCGGCAAGCTGAAAGGCACCATAGACGAGATCGGCGAAGATTACGTGCTCGTCGATGTGCACGGCGTCTGCTACGTCGCCCATTGCTCGGCCCGCACCCTGTCCAAGCTCGGCTCGGCCGGTGAGGCCTGCGTGCTGTTCATCGAGACCTATGTGCGCGAGGACCAGTTGAAGCTGTTCGGCTTCATGACCGCCTTGGAGCGGGAATGGTTCAATCTGCTGCAAAGCGTCCAGGGCGTCGGCGCCAAGGTGGCGCTCGCCGTGCTCTCGACCCTGACGCCGGGCGAACTCGCCAATGCGATCGCCCTGCAGGACCGCGCCGCCGTCTCCCGCGCGCCGGGCGTCGGCCCGAAAGTGGCCATGCGTCTCGTCACCGAACTCAAGAACCGGGCGCCGGCCTTTGCCGGGGAAGCGATCAATATCGCCCTCAAGCAAGAGCTCGGCGAAGGTGTCGCGGCCGCACCCGTGGCCGACGCGGTTTCCGCACTGACCAACCTCGGCTACAGCAGAGACCAGGCCGCAAATGCCGTTGCCGCGGCGATGAAGACGGCCGGCGACGACGCCGATAGCGCCAAGCTGATCAGGCTGGGCTTGAAAGAACTGGCGCGGTGAAGCCAGGAAAATCGATGATTGGATGTCGAGGCGGCCGATTTTTGGTGTATTGCTGTGACAGGTTTCAAAACGGAATGAGAGCATGAGCGAACCCGCCCGCCTGATATCGCCGGAAAAGCGGGGCGAAGATCTCGACATCACCCTGCGCCCGCAATCGCTGGACGAATTCACCGGCCAGGCCGAAGCGCGCGCCAATCTCAAGGTCTTCATCGAGGCAGCGAAGAACCGCGGCGAGGCGCTGGACCATGTGCTATTCGTCGGCCCGCCCGGCCTCGGCAAGACGACGTTGGCGCAGATCATGGCGAAGGAACTCGGCGTCAATTTCCGCTCGACGTCAGGTCCCGTGATTGCCAAGGCCGGCGATCTCGCCGCGCTGCTGACCAATCTCGAAGAGCGCGACGTGCTCTTCATCGACGAGATCCATCGCCTCAACCCGGCTGTCGAGGAAATTCTCTATCCGGCCATGGAAGATTTCCAGCTCGACCTGATCATCGGAGAAGGCCCCGCCGCCCGCTCGGTGAAAATCGATCTGTCGAAATTCACCCTGGTGGCGGCGACCACCCGCCTCGGCCTGCTGACGACGCCGCTGCGCGACCGTTTCGGCATCCCGGTGCGCCTGAGCTTCTATACCGTCGAGGAGCTGGAATTGATCGTGCGCCGCGGCGCGCGGCTGATGAACCTGCCGATAACCGAAGAGGGCGCCCGCGAAATAGCAAGACGCGCCCGCGGCACGCCGCGCATCGCCGGCCGGCTGCTACGGCGCGTGCGCGACTTCGCCGAGGTGGCAAGGGCAGAGGCGGTGACGCGTGAGATCGCAGACGAGGCGCTGACCCGCTTGCTGGTCGACAATGTCGGCTTCGACCAGCTCGACAAACGTTACCTCAACATGATCGCCGTCAATTTCGGCGGCGGCCCGGTCGGCATCGAAACCATCGCCGCCGGCCTTTCCGAGCCGCGTGACGCGATCGAGGACATCATCGAGCCCTATATGATCCAACAGGGTTTCATTCAGCGCACGCCGCGCGGCCGTGTTCTGACCGCAATCGCGTGGAAACATCTCGGAATGCAACCGCCCAAGGAAATGGAGGCTGCGCAGTTCCGGCTGTTCCAGGAGGACAACTGAGTGATCACCCGCCGCGGATTCTTCAAGGTTCTTGGCGGCGGCATTGCAGGCGTCATGTCGCTTGGTGGTTACGCCTTCGCTTATGAACCGCTGGCGCGGCTCGGCATCGCCCGCTACCGGCTGACGCCGCCGGGATGGACACCAGGGCTGAAGCTCCGCGTCGTCGCGCTCGCCGATATCCACGCCTGCGAACCCTGGATGTCGGCAAGCCGCATTGCCGCAATCTGCCACAGGGCCAACGAGCTCGAAGGCGATGTCACCGTCCTGCTCGGCGATTACGCCGCCGGCATGAACATGGTGACGCAATATGTGCATTCGAGCCAATGGTCGAAGGCGCTCGCCACCCTCAAGGCCCCTCTCGGCGTCCATGCGATCATGGGCAACCACGATTGGTGGGAGGACAGGACCGCCCAGAAGAACGGCGGAATGGAAACATTCGGGCACCGCGCGCTTGCCGATGTCGGTATCCCTGTCTACGGCAACCGCGCCGTCCGGCTCGAAAAGGATGGCCGCGGTTTCTGGCTCGCAGGCCTCGAAGATCAGCTGGCGTTGCTGCCCGGAAGGAAATGGGGCCGCACCCGCATGCTCGGCCTCGACGATCTCGAGGGAACGCTGGCTCAAGTGACCGACGATGCGCCCGTCATCCTGCTTGCCCATGAGCCCGACATCTTTCCGCGCGTGCCCGAACGGGTGTCGCTGACGCTATCCGGTCACACCCATGGCGGACAGATCCGCTTCCTCGGCCGTTCGCCGATCGTCCCCTCGCGTTACGGCAATCGTTACGCCTATGGCCATATTGTCGAGGAGGGGCGCAATATCATCGTCTCAGGCGGCCTCGGCTGCTCCATCGCACCGGTGCGCTTCGGCGTACCGCCGGAAATTGTCGTGATCGATCTCGGATAGAATGACATGAGCAAGCGCACTCTCATCCGCCTGACCGCAGGCGCTGAGCGTTTCAATTATCGCATCGCGGGCCTCGGCTTTCGCGATGGCCATGTGCTCGTTCATCGCGCCGTGCATGAACCCTTCTGGACCTTTCCGGGCGGCAGGGCGGAAATCGGCGAGACGTCGGAAGAAACGCTGAAACGGGAGATGGTGGAGGAACTGGGCGTCGACGTTGGCGTCTCCCGCCTGCTGTGGATCGTCGAGAACTTTTTCCGCTATGAACAGCGCGACTGGCATGAACTCGGCCTCTATTACCTGATGGACATCCCCCCGGAATTCCCCTTTCAGCCGGGTGAGATCATCCACCGCGTCGAAGATGGCGACAACCATCTCGAATTCAAATGGGTGCTTGCGACGCGCCGGGCCCTGACCGACCTCGACATCCCGCCCTATTTCATCGCTGATGAAATCGAGAACCTGCCCGCAGCGCCCCGTCATCTCGTCTGGCGCGACGGCAATCTCGATGACGAGGACTGACGCAAACATTCCAGCAGTGTGCGAAGAGGAGATGCGCCGATGCCGACCTTCGATCCCATCAGGTCATTCCGCAAGCTCGCCTATAACAACGCTCTTGCCAACCACCGTCTGCTTCAGGCCTGCGCGGCATTGAATCCGGGCGAATTCGAAGCGCCGCGCACCAGCTTCTTCCCCTCGATCAAGGAAACCTTGAACCACATCATCACCGTCGACTGGTTTTATGTCGACGGCCTGGAAGGCGGCACGCTCGGCTACCAGGCCTTCGAGATCGACGAACCGTTCGATGATATTTCATCGCTGGCGCAAGCACAGGCAAAGGTCGATCAGCGCCTGGCCGCACTTTGCGAGGCTCTGACGCCGGAAAAGCTGGTCTCGACCGTCCGCCTGCACCGCGGCGACCGCATCCAGGAAGAGCGGATGGACGACGTGCTCGCCCACCTCTTCCAGCACCAGACCCATCATCGCGGCCAGGTGCACGCGATGCTCTCCGGCACCAGCGTCGCCCCGCCGCAACTCGACGAATTCATCGTCGCCGACGATGCACGCTTTCGCGGCGAGGAACTCACCGGGCTGGGCTGGAGCGAAGAAATGCTGATGCGTTAATCCTGCAGCCGCTTTTTCAGCCCGTCGATGATCGTCCTGGTGAGAAGATCGTAATTCTCGTCGAAGTGATGGTCGCCGGGCAGTTCGATCACCTCGGCGCCGCTATCCTTCAGCGCCGGGCAGGCGACATCGTCATCGTCGTCCTTGCCGTAGATGCATTGCACGAGCTTCGGATCGATATTCTTCAGATCGGCGACGGGATCGCCTCCAGCCCCTTCCGTCTTCTGGCCGAGCCAGCCGAGAACGGAGATGACGTAGTCGACCTGGTGCGAGAGCGACAGCAACGACAATTGCGCCACCGCCGACTTTTCTGCCGGTTTGAGGAGCTGATAGGTGGCGGGCACGACGTCGGCGCCGAAGGAATAACCGACGAGCAGCACATGCTTCACCTTCCACTGCTTCCGGTAGAAATCGATGATCTTCGAAAGGTCTGCGGCCGTCTCCTCCGGCTTGCGCTCCGACCAGAAATAGTGAAGCGAATCGACGCCGACGACTGGAATGCCTTCCTTCTGCAGCGTGCCGCCGACCTCCTTGTCGATGTCCCGCCAGCCGCCGTCGCCGGAATAGATCACCGCCATCGTATCGAGGGCGGGCGTCGCCTCCAGGATCGCCAGCGGCAGTCCGAGCGGATTGCCGAAGGCGCCGGAGGCGGTGACGAGATCGTCGAGCGTATCGGCAAACACCGTCTGCGCGTCGTCGGTGGAATCGCGAATTTCGATCGCGGCATGGGTCTTCTTCAGTGCCTCGACATGCGCCCGGCCGTCCTTGTCGGCCTTGGGCGTGAAGACGGAGACAACAGGATCCGGCAGAGCCCCCTCGCTGAGGCCATACACCGTGCGTTGCCCGACCACTTTCTTGGAAGCCGGTGTGCAAAGCTCCTTGGCAAGGGGAATTCCGGCCTTCGGATCGACGGCAAGCGTCTGGCCGATCGTCGCATCCGGTGTCTGCGCGGCGATCGCCAGCGCCAAGGCTCCACCCTCGCCGATGCCGGCGACGATCGGCAGGTGATAGGCGTTGTTGCCGGTCGCACGCTGCACCTGCTGGCTCAGCGATTCGATATCCGAAACCATGTAGAGACAGCCGTCATTGAGGCTGACGTCGTAGCGGTCGAGCGCCTGGATATAGGAAGGAAAATCGACGCCGATGACGACGGCGCCTTCGGCGACCAGCCTGTCGGCCTCCCCTTTCTCATAGTCGCCCCAGCCGGCTGCATCCGAGATCAGCATCACCGTGCCCTTCACCTCTCCTTCCGGCAGGAAGATGTGCGGTGACGGGATGAGCCCGGTTTCGAAGCTCTGCGTGGTTTCCTCGGCGGCATCGACCGGTGCGGCCGCGAGCATGCAGGCGCATGCCGTGGCAAGAAGGATTGTCCTGATCATTTTCTCACTACCCCTTTCAATCCGCCCCCGATCAGAAATGTCGCGTCCATCAACGCGATCATCGGATTGCCCCCTCCGGAGACCGCAAGATAGCGCGGTTGCCAGTGCGGATGAAATTTTGATTTGAATGCCCGAAGGCCTTTGAAGTTGTAGAAGCGCTCGCCGTGTTCGAAAACGGTGCTGCCGATGCGGTCCCAGACGGGCGCCGCCTCGCGTTTCGACATGCCGGAGAGAGGCGCCATGCCGAGATTGAAGTGGGTGAAACCCTGGCCGCGCAGATATTCCATGATCTGCACGAAGAGAAAGTCCATCGAGCCCTTCGGTGCGTCCGGCGAGAAGCGCATGAGATCGATCGTGCCCTCCTGCCTGGATTCGGTGACGAGGATATTGGCGAAGGCAACGATCCTGCCGTCCTTTTTCAGGATACCGACCGGCTGGGAAGAGACGTAATCGGGATCGAAGGCGCCGAGTGAAAAGCCCTTTTCCTTGGCATTGTGATGCTCGAGCCAGGCCGTGGAAACGGCGGCGAGATCATCGATGACCGAGGGCACCTCCTCAGGTTCGACAACGGCAAATTCCAGCCCGTCGCGCTGGGCGCGGCTCGCGGTCTGGCGAAGGTTCGCCCATTTGCCGCCCTTCATCTCGAAAGTTCTAAGATCGGTCACTGCCAGTTCGCCGAGCTTGAAGGCGCGAAGACCGGCATCGGCGCAATGGGAAAGCAGCGACGGCGAGATCTGATAGAACACCGCCCGACAGCCGGCGGCGCGCGCTGCTTCGACGAAACGCCAGACGAGCTCCTGCCCGGCGCGATGTTCGCCGACCGGGTCGAACAGCGCGATCCACGAGCGGCCCTGTCGGCCGTACATGATGAAGGCGTCACCCTTTTCCGAGAACATGATGCTCTTGTCGCCCATGCGCACCAGATTGGCATCGGCATTGCCCTGCTTGCCGACGATCTCGACGGCACGCGCCAGTGCCTCCTCCGTCGCCGGTTCCGGCCGGAAGGTGGCCGGCCGGAGCAGGCTGAAGATGGCGATCGCCGACGAGATGATGGTGATGCCAAGCACGGCGCGCAAGCCACGCGGCGCTTCGGCGGTAAACTCGAACTGCCACCAGAGCTGGTTGCTGTATTCGACATCGCGATAGACGAAGAGCAGGATGACGACGGCGCCGACGACGATAACCGCGATCGCCATCAGCCAGGACGCCGTCAGCGCCTGATTGAGCAGCGAGGCATGGCGGGTAAAGAGCCGCCGGCTGACGAAGAGCCCGAAGATCAGGAAGGCAAGAAAGGCGGCTTCGACGAGCGCGATCGCTTTCAAGAGCGACAAAGTCAGTGCGGCAAGGGCCGAAAATACCGCCACCCACCAGGCGCCGTCGAGCCGCTGGCCGAGGCCGCGCGCAGCGACGACGAGCGCGAGCCCGAGCAGGCTGGAAAGGAAATGCGCCCCTTCCACCATCGGCAGCGGCAGATAGTTGGAGAGGAATTCGAGGTTCTGGTCCGGTGTCGGCGTGACGCTCGAAAAGATCAGCATGACGCCGAGCAGCAGCGCAAGAGCCGATAGCAGCTGCGGCATCAGTCGTCCGCCGATTCGCCGGACGCTGGAGGCGGCCGGATGGTCGACGAAACGGCGCAGCTCCGTCGCCGAGACCGCAAGCACGGCGATCAACAGCGGCAGCACATGATAGATCAGCCGGTAGAGCACCAGCGATCCGAGCACCGCATCGATGTTCACCGCGCTGCCGAGCGAGGCGATGATCACGGTCTCGAACACGCCGAGCCCGGCCGGAACGTGGCTGAGCACGCCAAGACCGACGGCGATCGCATAGACGGCCAGGAAGACCGGCCAGCCGATGGCCGTCTGCGGCAACAGCACGTAAAGCACGGACGCCGAGGCGGCGATATCGAAGGCGGTGACGAGGAACTGCCGCGACCAGGTGCGCGAATCCGGCAGGCGGATTGCCACGGGACCGAGATCGAGCACGCGCCCATCCCGGCCGATGATCATCACGGCGCCCAGAATGGCGACGATCGAGCCGGCGATCAACCGGAGCAGGAAAGGGCTGACGCCGATCAGCGGGCCGATCTCGTCTGCGATGATGATCAGGGCGATCGCTCCCACTCCCGCAAGCCCGAGACCAAAGGAAAGCGTGACGAAGGCGATGATGCGGCCGATATCTTCGGGCGAAAGCCCGAGGCGCGTATAGGCGCGGTAGCGGATCGCGCCACCCGAAAGCGCGCCGAAACCGGCGGTATTGCCGACCGCATAGGCGCTGAACGCGGTCAGCGCCACATGCGGAAAGGGCAGCTTCTTGCCGATATATTCGATGGCATTGAGATCGTAGAAAACCAGCGAGAGGAAACTGAGTGCGGTGAAGAACAGGGCAAGCAGGATGGCGCTCGGCCTGGTCGCCGCCAGAGCATCGACGACATCGTCATAGCGCACCTCGTTGGTGAGCTGCATGATCGCATAGCCGACAAGGCAGAAGACCACCAGCGTCGCCGCTGCCGTCAGCGGTGTTCTGTAGCGTCTGAATAAACCACGAAAAGAAAATCCCTCCGCGTCTTCGATCTCTTTCAAATTGTCGTGACCCGACATCTCTTATCCTGCTGCAATTGCCAGCTCGGCGGGAATCATTTTTGAAAGACGTAACATGAGAGGCATACAAGCTCTATGAAGACATGCCGCCGCAACCCCAGCCCGCCGCTTTGGCCTCCATCACTCTCAATTGGGGCGAATTTGCGCAGGCGAGCGTAACGGCGCATTGCATTTTCGTAAGCTTCGGACGAGCTTTACCCGCGACGGCGATTTGAGACTGAGGAGAACGGTTCGATATGCAGGATGCTCCGGCCCTGATGATGATCGTCCTCGGCCGTCTCTTGCTGGGCGGCCTCTATGTCGCTGGCGGCATTCATCATTTTTTCGTCATCGTACCGCTGACCGATGCGATCGAAGCCCGCGGCGTGCCTTTTGCAAAATGGGTGCTGCTCTCCGGCAGCATGTTCCAGATCCTGGCCGGAACGCTGCTGATATTGGGGCTCTTCGTAACGGCAGCGGCATTCGGTCTCATCCTCTTCACTCTTGCCGCCACCGTCATGCTGCTGAATTTCTGGGATATGCAGGGAACGGCCCGCGAAAGCGCGATCAATACCTGGAAAACCAACATGGCGATCATCGGCGGGCTGCTGATCGCCGCCGCCAGTCCGATGTGAAGCGGCTTATGCCGCCGGTTCGCCATTCGCCCGCGCATGAGCGGCGTAGCGCGCCACGGCAGCATCCACCTCCGCATCGCGATCACCCGCCACCTGCACAGTCGGCACGGCGAATTCGATGCCGTTTTCCTTGAAGGCGTTGCGGATCATCGCCAGCGCATTGCGGCGGATGACGAATTGCTCGCCGGGCTTCGTCATCATCGACAGCCGGATTTCGATCGCGAATTCGCCGAATTGCTCGACACCCTTCATCTTCAGCGTCTCAATGATATGAGGGCCGAATTCCGGATTTTCGAGCAGCGTCTGGCCGATCTGCTTGATCACCTTCTTCGCCTTGACGAGATCGGTGTCGTATTTGACGTTGAGGCTGATCTTGTCGATCGTCCAGTCGCGGTTGAGGTTCTTCACCGCGCCGAGTTCGCCGAACGGCACCGTCGTCAGCGGTCCGCGATGATGCCTGAGCTTCACCGAGCGCAGGCTGAAAGCCTCGACCACGCCCTTGTGGCTGCCGCTTTCGATATATTCGCCGATACGGAAAGCATCGTCCCAGAGATAGAACATGCCGCTGATGACGTCCTTGACAATCGTCTGCGCGCCGAAACCGACCGCGACGCCGACGACGCCGGCGCCGGCGATCAGCGGCCTGATCTCGATGCCGAGGCCGGAGAGCACCATCAATGCGGCGATAACGGCGATGACGACGGCCAGGATATTGCGGAAGATCGGCAACAGCGTCTGTATCCGTGCGCGTCTGGCCTTCTCCTCATCCGTTGCTCCTCCATCCACGGAAGAATCAAGCAGCTTGCCGTCGATATAGGCTTTGATGACATGCCAGAGCAGATCGGCGGCCAGCAGGATGACGATGCCGCCGATGACGCCGCGGGCGATCTTGTCCACCATCGTCTCGCCGGCGGCCATCGTATCGGCGCCGACGCCGAGCATCTGCCCGAGCCAGATGGCGGCAACGGCAATGATCAGCGCCCGCACACCCCGGTCGAGAAGCACCGTCGCAATGCGGCGCGTCGCCAGGAAGCTCGCTTCGGTCTGCTGCAGCGATTTCACCGCAATCGTCGAGACGGCAAGCACGCGCGGCAGCAACAGCACGTAGATGCCGAGCCAGAGCAGCCAATTGAAGCCTGCGACCCAAAGGCTCCAGAGCAACAGGAAATAAACGGTGAGCGCCCAGGAGATCCCGTGACCGCGCTTCTCGTCCTTGTGCGGCCGCGACCAGACCGATTCGATCGCAATCAGCAGCAGGCCGATACCGAGGATGTAGCCGACGAGGAGCCGCGCACTCGGGGAATAGCCAAGCGGCTCCATCGACTGGATCGCCGCCCAGCCAAGCATGAAATAGATGACGAAGGTCGCGCAGCGGCGGTACCAGAAGAGCGCAACGACACGGCCCGGCATGGTGGGAGCGGTAATGCCCTGCCGTTCTTCCTCGGCCCGCGCCAGCCCGATGAGATCGACCAGCACGCCGCCGAGGCAGATGGTGAAGCGTTGAACGATGAGCGCGACAACGCAGACGATCGCGATACTCTGGCTGAGCGGCGGCCAGCCGAGGCTCAGAAGCGCAAGCACCGTTGCCGCCGCGAAGATCAGCGCCGGTATGACCCGCGGCGCCAGATGCATGCCGGCCATCGCGGCCAGTCGACGACGGCGGCGGCGGAAGGCATAACGGGCAAGACTCTCGACCATCGCGCCGAGCAGGAAGATGGCCAGGAACTGCGCCACCATGCGCGGCCAGCCGTTCGCGGCGATTTCACCTAGGAACAGCGAGGACGCATTGCCGATCTGAAAGGGCAGCGTCATCGCCGCATCCGAGACCATCGCGACGTGCCGGCGGGCATGCTGCAGCAGGCCAGACAGCACCGACATCTGATCCGCAGCCGCGGAACCGCCCGCAGGTGCCGTCGCCATCTGGGTCGACATCCACTGCTTAACTTCGGGCGTCTGCATGAGCTGCATCATCTCACGCACCTGCGCCGGCGGAGCCGCCGCGGCCGGCGCTTGCGCCGGCGATGTCTGGGCAAAGCTTGGCGAGATCCCCCCAAGAAGCACGATGAGTGCCAATATTCCCGATATGGCGGCCTTCAAGACCCCTGCCGCGTCACGCTCCATCACCGCCCTCCAATGGAGTGTCGGCCGCTTGGACGAAGCACCCCGACATTTCCCTCTGGGCAATGGATACTCGCGACCGCTGCCGCCAGCAAGCGGTAGGAACCCCATACCGATGGCTAGGGAGGTTGAGGCGCCTCCTTGTCCAGAAGGCGCCGAACGCCTTGGCCTTCAGGATTTCGGAGCCGGTTTTTCCACGTGGCCGCCGAAGCCCGCGCGCATCGCCGACAGAACCTTGTTGGCGAATTCGTCGTTGTCGCGCGAAGAGAAACGGCCGTAGAGCGCAGCACTCAACACCGGCGTCGGCACGCTTTCGTCGATTGCCGCCATGATCGTCCAGCGGCCTTCGCCGCTGTCGGAGACGCGGCCGGCATATTTCGCCAGCGCCGGATCGGCATGCAGCGCATCGGCCGTCAGATCGAGCAGCCAGGAAGTGATGACGCTGCCGCGGCGCCAGACTTCGGCGACGTCCTGCAGATTGAAGTCGTATTGAAAATGTTCAGGATGGGCAAGCGGCGCGGTTTCCGCGTCGGCCTCATGCGAGGCAGCGCCGATATTGGCGTGTTTCAGGATGTTGATGCCCTCGGCATAGGCGGCCATCAGACCGTATTCGATGCCGTTATGCACCATCTTGACGAAATGGCCGGCGCCATGCGGGCCGCAATGCAGGTAGCCCTGTTCGGCGGTGCTCGCCGCAGCCGCTTCGGCGGTGCGGTTCGGCGAGGCTTCCGTTGCGCCGGCGCCGGGCGCCAGTGTGGCGAAAATCGGCGAAAGGTGTTGAACGGTGCCCTTCTCGCCGCCGATCATCAGGCAATAACCGCGCTCCAGGCCGAACACGCCGCCGCTTGTGCCGACATCGACATAGTGGATGCCCTTGGTGATGAGGTCGGCGCCGCGGCGGATATCGTCGTGGTAATAGGAATTACCGCCGTCGATGACGATGTCGCCATTCTCAAGCAGCGGCACCAGGTTCGCCAGCACCTTGTCGACGATCGCCGCCGGCAACATCAGCCAGATCGCCCGCGGATGCGAGAGCTTCGAGACGAACTCTTCCAGCGAAGCACTGCCGGTCGCACCGAGGCCTGCGAGTTCGGCAACGCTTTCCGGTCTGGCGTCGTAGACGACGCATTCGTGACCGCCCCGCATCAGGCGCTGGACCATGTAATTGCCCATGCGGCCCAAACCAACCATGCCAAGCTGCATAATGAAATCTCCTGGAAATCGAGATGAAGTGTCGAATCCGGAAACTAGCACCCGCAGTGTGACAGGCAAGCGAAGTCTCGACGTTCTTGGCGAATGCGACGATTGCGCCGCCGATCTCGCTGAGGCCGCCTTACCGGTCAGGCATCCGGCGCGCTGGCCGGCTCTCCCTTCATTTCGCTGAGGAACATGCCCTCGCGCAGATTGATGCCGTATTCGACGAAAGCCTTCATGCAGCACAGCATCTGCGTCCAGCCTTCACAGTTGAGATAGGTACCGCGCCGACCGGCATCGTCCTCACGCCAGCCGGTCTCGGCGATGGTCACCAGCGTGCCGCCATCCTCCAGCGGCTTGAAGTTCATCTCCACCGACGTTTTATAGGTCTTCTTGTCGTCGCCGGTGCCGCCATCCCAGCTGAGCACGAGGCGACTTTCCGGCACGAGTTCGACCACCTCCACCTGGGCGTCCTTCCACCAGGTCACCGTGGTGCCCTTGACCAGCGGCGCGCTCGCCCCGCCGATCGTGGTGAAATAGCTGCTGAGCTTCTTCGGGTTGACGACGGCGTCGAATACCTCTGCGACCGGACGGCCGATACGGCCGGAAACGCGGATTCCGAGAGACATGGTCCTTCTCCTCTTCTCCATTGTGTCTGTTTCCATTGTACTCGGCGCCATTATGTTATAAAAACATAACATGTCAAGCGAATCGACCGACGACCCCGTTTTCAAGGCGCTGGCGCATCGTCGCCGCCGCGAAATCCTCGACCTGCTCAAAGATGGCCCGCGCACCACAGGGGCGCTTTGCGAGATGTTTCCGCAGATGGACCGCTGCACGGTGATGCAGCATCTGAAGGTGCTGGAGGAAGCCGACCTGGTCATCGCCAGGAAGGAGGGCCGCGAACGCTGGAACCACCTGAACAGCCTGCCGATCAAGCACATCCATGACCGCTGGATCAGCGCCTATGCAGGGCATGCTCTATCGATCCTCGACCGGTTGAAAAGCGATCTTGAAGGCCAGCCGGAATAGTGACCCGGCCTGCAGCTTTCCTGCACCCCCATGCATAATTTATGCGTTGCCTGGTAATCCCGCCCTTTATAGCCTCCGGCGCCGAAACACTCGGGAGGCGGTGCGATGACGATACTGGTAACGGGAAGCGCCGGCCGTCTCGGCGAGGCGCTGATGCGTAGCCTGAGAGGGCAAGGCCGGCCGGCGCGCGGCATCGATGTCAAACCGTCGGCTTTCACCGACATGGTCGGCTCGATCGGCGATCGCGCCTTCGTCAGACAGGCGATGTCGGACATCCGCCACGTCGTCCATGCCGCGACCCTGCACAAGCCGCATGTGGCGACCCATGGCAATCGCGATTTCCTTGACACCAACGTCGGCGGCACGCTGAACCTGCTCGAAGAGGCGATTGCCGCGGGCGTTGCAAGCTTTGTCTTCACCAGCACCACCAGCACCTTCGGTGCGGCATTGACGCCGGCCGCCGGCCAACCGGCCGCGTGGATCACCGAGGAGGTATTGCCGGTTGCCAAAAACATCTACGGCGTGACGAAACTCGCCGCCGAAGGCCTGTGCGAACTCTTCGCCCGCAAATCCCTTCTGCCGGTCATTACCCTCAGGACCTCGCGTTTCTTCCCTGAACGCGACGCCGATCCTGATATTCGCGGCGGCTATTCGGCAGCGAATGCACAAGCCAACGAACTTCTTCACCGCCGCGTTGACATCGCCGATGTGGTCGGCGCCCATCTGCTGGCACTGGATAAGGCGCCGGCAATCGGCTTCGGCCGCTACATCATCTCGGCCACGACACCATTTTCGTCGAACGATCTCGCCGAGATCAGGCGCGACGCGCCTGCCGCCGTCGAGCGGTTGTTTCCAGGTGCGGGTGCCCTCTATGCCGAGCGCGGCTGGAAGATGTTCCCGACCCTCGACCGCGTCTATGTCAACGCCCGCGCAAGGCGGGAACTCGGCTGGCAACCGCGCTATGATTTCCGTTTCGTGCTCGATTGCCTCAGCGACAACAGGGAATGGCGCAGCCCGCTGGCGCTCGATGTCGGCTCCAAGGGCTACCACGACGAGGTCTTCACCGAAGGACTTAGTCCGGTCGATCAGGCAACTGCCTGAATTGCAGGCTCTCTTGCATAATTCCTTAAATCGGAACTCAGACGCGCGGCGCTTTAGCTTCGTCATCCAGATATCACGATCCCATCCTAGACCGTTAGCCGGGGATACGGGGGACGAGATCCAGGATGTGTTCTGTCTGCGGATCGATCCCAAGGCCGAGGGTGTCATTTGAAGCGGTGTCCAGCCTGCGGGCGGAAACCGCTGCAGGAACGCTTTGACCGAGAGGGTATTTCATGAACAACGTCAGATCATACGCATCGCGGCTGTTTGCTGCGGTTCTCGCGGCATCCGCCGCCATTCCGGCCGCAGCAAGCGCGGAGAATTCCGCCGCCGTCGGTAGCCTTACCTTCGTCAACAAGGGCCTGGTCGGCATCGGCCGCATCCCGGCCAACCAGCGCGACAAATTCGGCGAAACCTTCGGCTCCGGCTCCGGCATGACGATCGATTCCGCCGCCTGGAGCCGCGATGGTGCCGGCTACAAGGGCACGCTCTACCTGTTGCCCGACCGTGGTTACAACGCCGTCGGCACCGTCGACTATCGGCCGCGCTTGAACACCATTGCGATCGGCCTGACGCCGACCGCTCCGAGTGCGGCGCCCGAGGCCGGCAAGGAGCAATCCGGGGTCGATGCGAAACTTGTCGATTCCATCCTATTTGTCGATGACAAGGGCGGCGACATGACCGGCCTCGACCCGGAATCCGGCGTCCGCGCCGCTGCCGGCGACTTTCCGCCGCTGCCGCAGGCGGTAAACGGCAAGATCGCCCTCGACAATGAAGCCATCATCCGCATGGCCGACGGCAGCATGTTCGTCAGCGACGAGTACGGCCCCTATATCTATCGCTTCGCAGCCGACAGTCACCTGCTCTCGGCCACCCAGCCGCCGAAGGCGCTGTTGCCGATGCGCAAGGGCGCGCTGAGCTTCGCCTCCAACAATCCCGGCCCCGGCGCATCCGCTCCGGACCCGAAGGACCCGGAGACCGGCCGCCAGAACAACCAGGGCCTTGAAGGCATAGCGATGACCCCGGACGGCAAATTCATCATAGCGGTGCTGCAGTCGGCGGCCCGCCAGGACGGCGGTGATTCCGGCTCGACCCGTCAAAATACTCGCGCCATGATCTATGACGCTGCCGATCCCGATCCCGATCACCTGAAGCTGGTGCACGAATATGTCGTGCCGCTGCCGGTCTTCAAGGATGCCAAGGACAAGACGGTGATCGCGGCTGAGAGTGAAATCGTCGCTCTTTCCGACAAGACTTTCCTGATGCTTGCCCGCGACAGCGGCAACGGCCAGGGCCTGAAGGGCGACACCTCGCTCTACCGCAAGATCAACATCGTCGATCTCTCCAATGCGACCGATATCGCCGGCAGCGATTTCGATGCCGGCAAGCCGACCGCGCCGAAGGGCGTCGTCGATCCTTCGCTGACGCCGGCGACGCTGACGCCTTTCATCGACATCAACGACAAAGCCGAGCTTGCCCGCTTCGGCCTGCACAACGGCGCACCGAACGACAAAAACAACCTGTCGGAAAAATGGGAAGCCATGGGTCTTGCGAGCGTTCTCGATCCGAACCTGCCGGACGACTATTTCCTGTTCGTCGCCAATGACAACGACTTCCTGACGCAGGATGGTTTCCAGGTGGGCGCAGCCTACAAAGCGGAGGGCGGCGCCGACGTCGACACCATGTTCCAGGTCTTCCAGGTCACCCTCCCCGGCTTGAGGAAGTAGCCGCACTCGACGAAGGGCGGACAGCCATCCAAAGTGCTACAGCGTCCTTTGCGCGTCTAAAAAGACGCGCGGCGCTGTAGCCGCCTTCGCCCGCTCGGTCCGGCGTCTTCGCTGAAGATGGAAGGGAAGGTGCGATCCACGGCAACCGATGGATGTTTACGATCCTGGGTGCCTACAAACGTAGGTGGGCGCCGTGTGTCCAGGCCCACGGGCCTGGCCAGGGACAGCTCCCTTTGGATCGAGTATGGCCCCAGGGATTGTGGTTCCTGTCGAGAGGCGCAGACCGCATCGCGATATATAAGGTCGTTTGCGCCGACGCGCCAGTGGCGGCGGCAAGTCGTCCTTATTTAATTGAAGATCAATTGAGTTCGGGGGCTGGCCGGCCGTTCAGCTTGTCGGTGATGCCGCGAATGCGGGATGAAACCTCGCTGAGCGCCGCCGCGAGATTCTCCTCGGTGCGGGCGGTAGCGGCAAGCACCGTGTCGCGGTTGCCGCGCAAGGATTCGAGTTCGGATTCCAGCCCGGTGACGCGGCGCGTCAGCTCGGCAATCTCGTCCATGATCATGATACCGGCCATGACCGTAATCCTGAGATCGCCGATTTCCCCGAACTGCCCCTTGAGATGGCCGACATAGCGGTCGAAACGGGTGGCGAGATCGGTCAGGTGATCCTCCTGCCCTTCCTCGCAGGCCATCCGATAGGCTTTGCCGTCGATCGTTACCGTCACCTGCGCCATGCCGAACTCTTTCTATAAGAGCATGATGCCGAAAAGTGTGAACGGCTTTCGGACGACATCATGCTCTAACTCTTTCAATGAGAACAGGATTCAGATTTTGGGCCAGCTTGGCCTGCAATCATCCTGTTCTAGCGATCCAGAACCGCGCGGATCGTTTCCATGGCCGTCACCAGCCGCCGCGATACCTCGCGGTTGACTTCCTCGAGCCGGTTGGCGCGGAATTCCGCCTGATCGAGCTCCTGCGCCAACCGGGAGCGATCAGCGTGCACGCGCCGCACCTCGCCCTCGATCTCGCCCTGCTCGCGCTCCCGCTCGACGCGCATGTCGACGGCGTTTTCGAGGCTCGAAATCGCCTGTCTCAATTCGTTGAGCGCTGCTTCCATGGTTTTGCCTGTGGGCATCATGCTTTCCCGATTCCCGCGCAGGATCCGCGAATCGGCACGCCGCGCCGATCCTGCGATTTCAAAAAGGATATGCAGCTCGCCGACGGCCCGTCAATAAATCCTGTCACTTGCCCACCGGCCTATCTTGTGGATGAGCGTTTTGGAGATCCTCGCCACACAAGATTTGTCTTTTGTACAATCGCGCGATCAAATGTCAAAAATCGCGGCGACCCGCCGGGATTTGGCGTCCCATTTATTGACTTGCCAGCGCCAACTGCTATGTGTCTGCCGCTTTCACTCGATGGTCTTGGAGGCTCGAGGCCATCCCCCCGACACCCGGAACTTGCGGAAAAGCCATGACCTCTCCCGAACAACATGACCGGATGGCGAATGCGATCCGTTTCCTCGCCATGGACGCCGTCGAAAAGGCGAACTCCGGCCACCCGGGCATGCCGATGGGCATGGCCGATGTGGCAACGGTCCTGTTCACCAAATATCTGAAGTTCGATCCGAAGAAGCCGCATTGGCCGAACCGCGATCGCTTCGTGCTCTCGGCCGGTCACGGCTCGATGCTGCTTTATTCGCTGCTGTATCTGACCGGCTATCCCGACATGACGGTCGAAGATCTGAAGCAGTTCCGCCAGCTCGGCTCGAAGACCGCCGGCCATCCGGAATATGGTCACGCCACCGGCATCGAAACGACTACCGGCCCGCTCGGCCAGGGCATTGCCAATTCCGTCGGCATGGCGATTGCCGAACGCAAGCTGCGCGAGGAGTTCGGCGCCGATCTTCAGGATCACTATACCTATGCGATCTGCGGCGACGGCTGCCTGATGGAGGGTATCAGCCACGAAGCCATCGCGCTCGCCGGCCACCTGAAGCTCAACAAGCTGGTTCTGTTCTGGGATAACAACTCGATCACCATCGACGGCGCCGTATCTCTGTCGGATTCCACCGATCAGATCGCCCGGTTCAAGGCCGTTCACTGGAACACGATCGAGATCGACGGTCACGACCAGGCTGCCATCGCCGCCGCGATCGAGGCTGCCCACAAGTCCGACCGGCCGACCTTCATTGCCTGCAAGACGATCATCGGCTTCGGCGCCCCCAACAAGCAGGGCACCCATAAGGTTCACGGCAACCCGCTCGGCGCCGAAGAAATCGCCGCCACCCGCAAGGCGTTGAACTGGGAATCCGAACCCTTCGTCATCCCGTCGGACGTCCTGGACAGCTGGCGTGCAGCCGGCGCCCGCTCCGTCAATCTCGTCAACGCCTGGGAACAGGGTCTGGCCAAGGCTCCGGCCAAGGCCGAGTTCACCCGCCGTATGGCAGGCGAGCTGCCGGAAGGCTTCGATGCCGCGATCAGCGCTTACAAGAAGAAGCTCGCCGAGACCAAGCCGACGGTTGCCACCCGCAAGGCTTCGGAAGACGCGCTCGAGGTCATCAACGGCTTCCTGCCGGAAACGCTCGGCGGCTCGGCCGACCTGACGCCGTCGAACAACACCAAGACCAGCCAGATGCATTCGATCACGCCGACGGATTTCGCCGGCCGGTACATGCATTGGGGCATCCGCGAGCACGGCATGGCTTCTGCCATGAACGGCATCGCGCTGCATGGCGGCCTCATTCCCTATAGCGGCGGCTTCCTGATCTTCTCGGATTATTGCCGCCCGCCGATCCGCCTCGCTGCGCTCATGGGCATCCGCGTCATTCACGTCTTGACGCATGACTCGATCGGCGTCGGCGAAGACGGTCCGACGCACCAGCCGGTCGAACAGCTCGCCGGTCTGCGCGCCATCCCGAACCTGATGGTCTTCCGTCCGGCCGACGCAACGGAAACGGCGGAATGCTGGCAGATCGCCGTCAAGACGCACAACCGTCCTTCCGGCCTTGCGCTGACACGCCAGAACCTCACCGCGTCCCGCATCGAATACAGTGAAAAGAACCTCTGCGAACAGGGCGCCTATACGCTGGCCGGCAATGCCGACGCCAAGGTGACGATCTTCGCCTCCGGCTCGGAAGTCGAAATCGCCGTTGCCGCCCGCGCAGCCCTTGAAGCCAAGGGTGTCACGGTGCGCGTCGTATCGGTTCCCTGCACGGAACTGTTCTTCGAGCAGCCGGACGCCTACCGCAAGGAAATCCTTGGCAACTCGCCGGTCAAGATCGCCGTCGAAGCCGCCGTCCGCGAAGGCTGGGATGCTTTCATCGGACCGGAAGGCACTTTCATCGGCATGAAGGGCTTCGGCGCTTCCGGTCCGGTGAAGGACGTTTACAAGCATTTCGGCATCACTGCCGACGCCGTCGTTGCGGCCGCGGAAGCAAAGCTTTAATGAGGGCGCCTTGAGGCGCTCTCCATCTCCTCAATTCCAGGCCCTTTCTATCGGGCTCTATTCTATCGGGAGTGAATGAACATGACAGTCAAGGTTGCCATTAACGGCTTCGGCCGCATCGGCCGCAACGTTCTCCGCGCTATCGTTGAATCCGGCCGCACCGACATCGAGGTTGTCGCCATCAACGATCTCGGTCCGGTCGAGACCAACGCCCATCTGCTGCGCTACGACTCGATCCACGGCCGTTTCCCTGCAACCGTGAAGGTCGAGGGTGACACGATCATCGTCGGCAACGGCAAGCCGATCAAGGTCACCGCGATCAAGGATCCGGCAACGCTTCCGCACCGCGAACTCGGCGTCGACATCGCGATGGAATGCACCGGCATCTTCACGGCGCGCGACAAGGCCGCCGCTCACCTGACGGCCGGCGCCAAGCGCGTCATCGTTTCGGCGCCTGCAGACGGTGCCGACCTGACCGTCGTTTTCGGCGTCAATCATGACCAGCTCACCAAGGAGCACATGGTCATCTCCAATGCCTCCTGCACCACCAACTGCCTGGTGCCGGTCGTGAAGGTGCTCGATGACGCCGTCGGCATCGACCACGGCTTCATGACGACCATTCACTCCTACACCGGCGACCAGCCGACGCTCGACACGATGCACAAGGACCTGTATCGCGCCCGCGCCGCCGCCCTCTCGATGATCCCGACTTCGACGGGTGCAGCCAAGGCCGTCGGCCTCGTTCTGCCGCATCTGAAGGGCAAGCTCGACGGCACGTCGATCCGCGTTCCGACCCCGAACGTTTCGGTCGTCGACTTCAAGTTCGTCGCCAAGAAGGCGACCAGCGTCGGCGAAATCAACGAAGCCATCCAGGCTGCTGCAAACGGCAAGCTGAAGGGCATCCTCGGCTACACCGACGAACCGCTCGTCTCGCGTGACTTCAACCACGACAGCCACTCCTCGATCTTCGCAAGCGATCAGACCAAGGTCATGGAAGGCAACTTCGTGCGCGTCCTGTCCTGGTACGACAACGAGTGGGGCTTCTCCAGCCGCATGTCCGACACGGCCGTCGCTTTCGCCAAGCTCATCTGAGCGCTGTCAAAGCATCGACAGACAAGCGGCCCGGGAAACCGGGCCGTTTTTTTGTTGCCATGCCGCAAACAGAACCGGTCTTCCCTGCACTGATATCTTTTCGTCCATGGCCGGGATGAGATCTGTTAGGATAGTTCACCTGGACATTCCGCAATGCCCAGTACCTCGCGCCGCACCGGTCACCGGCCAGGCGCGGAACGCCAATACCGTGCGGCAGCGCTGTCGCCAATATGAGAGAGATGGATGGATTATTTTACCGTAGAAATCGCCGGCCGCGCCGTTGCCAGCTTTCGCTCCGAAAATAGCGAAGATGCGACGCATTTCTTCGAGGCGGAAGACTTTCGCGACGACCTGACCATCCTGGAGTCCGAGGGCAAGCCCCTGTGGGACCGCAAGGCCGCGCTCAGCCTGCGCAAGGCGACCGCCGAAGAGGCAAGCGAAGTCGAGCATGCCTATGAATTCGACGACGACCCCGAAAGAACCATCGAGGACGAGTTCGTCGTTTTCCTCGTGCCGGTCGCGGATCTGACCGACGAGGGCGAGGACACCGACGACTGATACCGGCTTCGACCGCCACGCCGAAGCGATGGCTTCGGTGTGGCGTTGCCGCCCGCAGCCATCGCTGGATGACGGATTGGCAATCCGCCGACTAAGCGTGATAGATTGAGAATATGCACAGCGCTGCACAATGGCTGAGATGATCCAAGTGGAGGCGATAAATGGCAGAGGCACAAAAACGCTCGTCCCCCACCACCGTCAAGCGGCGGCAGCGGTTTCACCCCAAGCGGGACGTCAGACCTGCCGTGCTGGCAAAGGCTAACCGTCTGGTCCTTTGGGTTGCCGCGTTCATCGGCCTGACGTTTCTCGCCATCATCATACTTCAGGCAGTGTTGTGACAGCAGAGCAGCGGCGACCGGCAGGAAAAATCCGTGCCCGTCCTTTTTGCCCTGCTCTCGCCTGATTTTCTTATACATTCTTTGTAGAGAATTTCTCCCGTAGCATTCCGTGGCGGTTGGCCGTCCGGCAGCCGTTCAGCAGCATGATGCAGCATCGCGACGAGGTTAAGCCGCAAGGCCTACCCTTCTCTGACGTTTTGCCGTTTACTGATGGACCGCCGCGCGTGAGGAGGGGTTGGATGAAGGCGGATCGGCCGGGGGCCGTATTCGTGAAGCAGTCGATGGAAAGGGGTGGGCATGGAAGCGTTCTATATCGTGGTGCTGGTCTCGACGGCGCTCGTGCTTCTTGCCGCTTTTTCAAGCCTGCTCGCCTTCCGGTTCGGCGCGCCCCTCCTGCTGCTTTTCCTGATGATCGGCCTTGCCGCCGGCGTCGACGGCCTCGGCATCGAGTTCAGCAACAATTACCTCGCCTATATTCTCGGCTCCATTGCGCTCGCCGTCATCCTGTTTGATTCCGGCTTCGGCACGCCGATGCATGCCTTCCGGCTCGCGGCCGTGCCCTCGCTGGCGCTCGCCTCGATCGGCGTGCTGATTACCGCCTCGCTCTTTGCCTTCGCCGCCATGTGGCTGTTGAACTTCACCTGGCTGGAAGGTCTGCTGCTCGGCTCGATCGTCGCCTCGACGGACGCCGCCGCCGTCTTCTTCCTGCTGCGCATCGGCGGCATCAACATCCGCGACAAGGTGCGCTCGACGCTGGAGGTCGAATCCGGCACCAACGACCCGATGGCGATCTTCCTGACCATCGCCCTCGTCGAGGTGCTGGCGAGCGGCGAGCGCTACGCCGGCATCAATATCGGCATGCTCGCCATGTTCGTCCAGCAGATGGGCCTCGGCGTCATTCTCGGCCTGCTCGGCGGCATGATGATCGTGCTGATCGTCAGCAAGCTCGACACCGATCGCGGCCTGACGCCGATCTTCGTGCTGGCGCTCGCTCTCCTCGTCTTCTCGTTCACCGGCGCGGTCGGCGGCAGCGGCTTCCTCGCCGTCTATGTCGCTGGCATCTATGCCGGAAACCGCAAGATGCAGGCGATCGGCACCATCAAGCGCTTCCAGGACGGCATGACCTGGCTGGCGCAGATCATCATGTTCCTGGTCCTCGGCCTCCTCGCCACGCCGTCGCAATTCCCGGCGATCATCGTGCCGGCCATTCTGCTTGCCCTCTTCCTGATCTTCGTCGCCCGACCCTTAGCGATCTGGCTGTCGCTGCTCCCTTTCGATTACACGCAGCAGGAAATCGGCTTCGTTGCCTGGGTCGGCCTGCGCGGCGCCGTCTCCATTCTGCTCGCCATCATGCCGATCCTCGGCGGCCTGGAAAACGGCCAGATCTATTTCAACACGGCCTTCATCATCGTGCTGGTCTCCCTGCTCGTCCAAGGCTGGACGATCAAACCCGTTGCCAAGAAGCTCGGCCTGATCATTCCGCCCCGCATCGGCGCGGTCGACAAGGTCGAGGTCGATCTGCCGGGTGCTGCCAACCACGAACTGCTCTCCTACCGCGTCATCAAGGATAGCCCGGTGCTGCGCGGCGAGCGCATTCCGCGCTGGGCCACACCTTCGCTCGTCATCCGCGACGGCAAATCGATGCGCTATCAATATGCCGGGCGGCTGCGCGAGAACGATCTCGTCTATCTCTTCATCGTGCCGAGCTACTCCCGCCTGCTCGACCGGCTCTTCGCCAGCCGTGCGCCTGTCGATGAAGACGATGCCGAATTCTTCGGCGCCTTCGCGCTCTCGCCTGCCCGCCCCGCCGCCGATCTCGATGCCGCCTACGGTCCCGGCCTGCTCAACGAATCCGAAAAAGGCCTGACCATTGCCGAATTGATGCGGCAGCGCCTCGGCGGCAAGGCCGATTATGCCGACCGCGTCCGCCTCGGCTCGATCATCCTCATCGTCCGCGATCTCGATGAGCACGACCACGTCACCTCTGTCGGCATGTCGCTCGAAGCCGTCGAACCGGCGATCACGCTGCCGATCTTCATCAATCTCAAGGACATTATCGAGCGGATCCGCGACCGGCTGAAGGGGCGCCGGAGACGAGAAGCAGCAGCCTCCGAAGCCGCTCCGAAAACAGCGGCCGGACGCGACGAAGGCACACACGAAAACGGTCGCTGAACGCCTTGCGTCTCAAATGATCCTTGCTATGGTCGGCGCAATTTCCGCCAACCAAGACTGGATCTCCCCATGCCTTCCTTCAAAACCCTCGACGATCTCACCGACATCCGCGGCAAGCGCGTTCTCGTCCGCGTCGATCTCAACGTCCCGGTCAAGGACGGCAAGGTCACCGATACGACGCGCATCGAGCGTGTGGCGCCGACGATCCTCGAACTGTCCGAAAAGGGCGCCAAGGTCATCCTGCTGGCCCATTTCGGTCGTCCGAAGGACGGCCCTTCGCCTGAACTGTCGCTGTCGCTGATTGCCCCTTCCGTCGAGGAAGTGCTGGATCATGCCGTGTCGACGGCTTCCGACTGCATCGGCGAGGCCGCCGCCTCCGCCGTCGCCGCGATGAATGACGGCGATATCCTGCTTCTGGAAAACACCCGCTTCCACAAGGGCGAGGAAAAGAACGACCCCGACTTCACCAAGGCGCTTGCGGCCAACGGCGACATCTATGTCAACGACGCCTTCTCCGCCGCCCACCGCGCCCATGCCTCGACCGAGGGGCTTGCCCACCATCTGCCGGCCTATGCCGGCCGCACCATGCAGGCCGAGCTGGAAGCACTGGAAAAGGGTCTGGGAGATCCCGCCCGCCCGGTCGTCGCAATTGTCGGCGGCGCCAAGGTCTCGACCAAGATCGACCTGCTGATGAACCTGGTGAAAAAGGTCGATGCGCTGGTCATCGGCGGCGGCATGGCCAACACCTTCATCGCCGCCCGCGGCACCAATGTAGGAAAATCGCTCTGCGAGCATGATCTCGCCGAAACCGCCAGGCAGATCATGATCGAGGCCGCGACATCAGGCTGCGCCATCATCCTGCCGGAAGACGGCGTGATTGCTCGCGAGTTCAAGGCGGGTGCCGCCAACGAGACGGTCGATATCGACGCCATTCCCGCCGATGCCATGGTGCTCGATGTCGGCCCGAAATCCGTCCAGGCCATCAGCGCCTGGATCGAGCGCGCTTCGACCCTCGTCTGGAACGGCCCGCTCGGCGCCTTCGAGATCGAGCCCTTCGATGCCGCAACCGTCGGCGCCGCGAAATACGCAGCCGAGCGCACCATAGCCGGCAAGCTCACCTCCGTTGCCGGCGGCGGCGACACGGTTTCTGCGCTTAACCATGCCGGTGTTGCCGACGATTTCACCTATGTCTCCACGGCCGGCGGCGCTTTCCTCGAATGGATGGAAGGCAAGGAGCTTCCCGGCGTCGCCGTCCTCAACGCCGCTCGGTAACTGCCTCATGCATCGGCCTGACAATCGGGCCGATGCATACGTTTAAAATGTTGCAGCGTCCGTTGCGCATGCAAAAGGCGCGCGGCGCTGCAAGCCCGATTTGACAGGTTTTACATGTGGATAGACCGCGGCGGCGAAGAGCTTTTCGCGGTCTTTTGCTCACGCGCTGGAAAAAATCCCATTTTTTCAAACGATTGAATTGATTTCAATCGTTTCAGTGACTTAGCCTTCCATTTTCCTCTCTATAAACTTCTGTTATCGCCGTCCTATATTCTAAACCGCCGATGTTTCATGCTGTGGAGAGAACGAGAATGAGCGAACGACTGGAAGACATTGCAGTGCAGATGGTTGCAGGCGGCCGGGGACTGCTTGCGGCAGATGAATCGACCTCCACCATCAAGAAGCGTTTCGACACGATCAACCTGGAATCGACCGAAAGCAGCCGCCGCGATTACCGCGAGATGCTCTTCCGCTCCGACGAGGCGATGAAGAAATATATCTCCGGCGTCATCCTGTTCGAAGAGACGCTGTTCCAGAAGGCCGCCGACGGCACGCCTTTCGTCGATATCATCCGCGCTGCCGGTTCCATTCCCGGCATCAAGGTCGACACCGGCGCGAAGCCGATGGCCAAATATCCAGGCGAAACCATCACCGAGGGCCTCGATGGTCTCGGCGAACGCCTTGCCAAATATTATGACGCCGGCGCCCGTTTCGCCAAATGGCGCGGCGTCATCGCCATCTCCTCGTCGCTGCCGACCCGCGGCTCGGTCCGCGCCAACGCTCAGGCGCTTGCCCGCTATGCCGCCCTCTGCCAGGAGGCCAAGATCGTGCCGATCGTCGAGCCGGAATGCCTGATGGACGGCAAGCCGGGCGACCACAACATCGACCGCTGCGCCGAAGTCACCGAAGCCACGCTGCGCATCGTTTTTGAAGAACTGGCCGATGCCCGCGTCAGCCTCGAAGGCATGATCCTGAAGCCGAACATGGTCATCGACGGCAAGAATGCCCGCAAGGCCTCGGTCGCGGAAGTCGCCGAACGCACCGTCAAGGTGCTGAAGGCGACCGTTCCGTCAGCCGTTCCCGGCATCGCCTTCCTCTCCGGCGGTCAGTCGACCGAAGAGGCGAGCGCACATCTTTCCGCCATCAATGCCACGGCCGACCTGCCCTGGTTCGTCACCTTCTCCTATGGCCGCGCCCTGCAGGACAGCGCGCTCAAGGCCTGGAACGGCAAGCCTGAGAACGTCGCCGCAGGCCAGCGCGAATTCACCCACCGCGCCGAGATGAACAGCCTCGCCGCCAAGGGCAACTGGAAGAAGGACCTGGAAAAAGCCGCCTGATTTTTCAGGCGCTTGCAATTGGGCGGGGAGCGGCAACCACAGCGTTGCGGCTCCTGCCCAACCCTCTCTCCTCCCTCATTCCTGTGCTCGTCACAGGAATCCAGTGCGCCTAAGTCCTTGGGCGCCAGAGACTCTGTCTCCTGGTGTATTGATTAATTCACGGCGCGGACGCGCCGTGGCTGGATTCCTGTGACAGGCACAGGAATGAGGGAGTCCGGAGAAATGTTCCCCTCCCAACGAATCGGTAGAAATAAGCCGCGTGCTTAAAACCCCTACTACTCCCATTGTCACGGCGACAAGAAACCGGCTCGCCTCGCCGGAAGATCGTGATTATCCATAGCCGCAGCCGCAACAGGAGCCGCCATGGACACCCTCTCCTACGTCACCGTCGATGTCTTCACCTCCACCCGCTTCGAGGGCAATCCGCTTGCCGTCATCGCCGATGCGCGGGGCCTGAGCGATGCGGCGATGCAGAGGATCGCCACCGAGTTCAACTATTCCGAAGTCACCTTCGTCCTGCCGCCGGAAAATCCTGAAAATTCCGCCCGCGTCCGCATCTTCACCCCGACGATGGAAGTGCCCTTCGCCGGCCATCCAAATGTCGGCACCGCCTATGTGCTCGGCCAGCAGGCAGAGATCTTCGGCAAGCCGGCCGGTGAGAAATTGCGCTTCGAGGAAAAGGCCGGGATCGTCGAAGTCAGCCTGAAACGCACCGGCGGAAGGGTCGCGGCAGCTGCCATCCGCGCACCGCAGCCGCTGACGGTCGGCGATACCATCGCCGACGAAACCATCGCCCGCTGCATCTCGCTCGAACCTGGCGCCGTCGTCACAACCACCCACGCCCCGATCTTTACCTCGGTCGGCCTGAATTTCGCCGTGGCCGAAGTGAGCGGGCTTGAAGCGCTGGCCGCTGCCCGCCCGAACCTTGCCGGCTTCCAGGCGGCTGCCGGCCGCCAGACGACGAGCGGCCATGACTTCTCGCTCTTCGTCTATGCCAGAACATCCGAAAATCCGTGGCATATTCGCGCCCGCATGTTCGCGCCGCTCGACAACGTGCCCGAGGATCCGGCAACCGGCAGCGCTTCGGCAGCACTTGGCGCCTATCTGGTCTCGCTTGCGCCTGATGCGGATATGAACGTCCGCACCACCGTTGAACAGGGCGTCGAAATGGGCCGCCGCAGTTTCATCGCCCTCGATGTCGTGAAATCCGGGGGCACCGTCACCGATGTCGTCATCTCGGGCAGCTGTGTTGACGTCATGCGCGGGGAAATCATCCTGCAGGACTGACGATCGCAGGCCGACGACAGGCCTACATCAGGAAATCGCGCAAGAGCAGGTCCAATGCCCAGATGGCGAAAGCGATCAGCGCGATCTTCCAGAAATCCGTCCGCCGCCTGAGGCCGGGGAGCCCGAGCGGCTTGATCAGCTGTATCGCCATGGCAAGGATGAGCAGCAAGGCTATCAGCTTTGTCATGCTTTATTTTTTCCATTTTTCGGAATGTCACAGGACGGACATTTTTCCGCGCCAACACAGGTGCTTCGCACGCCGTAAAGACATTCCGGGGCACAATCAATCATCTTGAGGCTGGGCTGACGCAGGTCATGCCTTATGTCCATTCCAAAATCACTGAGACCGAGTCTGGGGAAATGAAGAGAAACCTTCTGTCCGTCGCCGCGCTGCTGTTTGGCACGCTCTTCCTTTTCATGGGCAACGGCCTGCAGGGCATCCTGCTTCCCGTTCGCGGCAATCTCGAAGGCTACGCCACGACGACGCTCGGCCTGCTCGGCACCTCATGGGCCGGGGGCTTCGTTATCGGCTGCCTGGTGGCGCCGAAACTGGTGCGCCGCGTCGGCCATGTCAGAGCCTTCTCCGGCTTCATCTCGATCATCGCCATCATCGCCCTGGTGAGCGGCATCATCATCCATCCGGTCTGGTGGGTGGTTCTGCGCGCCGTTACCGGCTTCTCCACGGCCGGCACCTCGATGATCATCGAAAGCTGGCTGAACGAGCGCGCCAGCAACGAGAGCCGCGGCGCGATCTTCTCGCTCTATATCGGCATCACGCTGCTCGGCGTCGTCGGCGGACAGATGATGATCCCGCTCGAGGACGTGCGCACGCCGGTGCTGTTCATGATCTGCGGCATTTTCTACTGCATCGCCATGCTGCCGACGACGCTTTCGACCGCCGCTTCGCCGCAGCCGCTGAAGGCTGTCCGCCTCGACCTGCCGGCGCTCTATCGCAATTCGCCGGTCTCCTGCCTCGGCATCCTGCTCGTCGGCATCGCCAACGGCGCCTATGGCACGCTCGGCGCCGTCTTCGGCGCCGGCGCCGGCCTCTCCGACACCAGCATCGCCATCATGATGAGCGCCACCATCTTCGCCGGCGCCATGATGCAGCTGCCCGCCGGCCGGCTTTCCGATCGTATCGACCGGCGCTATGTGCTCGCCGCCATGTCCAGCGTCGCCGCCCTTGCCGGCTTGCTGATCTTCATACTCCACCCGACGTCACCAGCCTTGCTGATCGGGCTCGTTGTCCTTTACGGCGCGGTGGCCAATACGCTCTATCCGATCGCGGTCGCCCACGCGAACGACTTCGCGGCATCGGAGGATTTCGTCAAGGTCTCCGGTGGCCTGCTGCTGCTCTACGGCATCGGCACGGTGATCGGCCCGACGATCGGCGGCCCCGTCATGTCGGTGATCACCCCGCATGCGCTTTTCCTCGTCACCGCCATCGCCCACGTGCTGATCACCGTTTACGCCATCATCCGGAGCCGCATCCGCGCCGCCGTCCCGGCCAGCGACCGCGACGCCTATACGACGATCCCGACCGGCACCTCGCCGATGTTGACGCCGCAGAGCATGTCGCTTGCCGATCGCGGCGCCGGCAAACCGGCGGAATCCGGCAAGTCTCCCGAAAGCGGCGATCCTGCTGTAAAGTTCGGCTAATGCATGTCGCCCGGAACTGCGCAGCGGTTCCGGGATAACGACCTGCATAAAAGCAAAGGACGAAAGGATGAATTTAGCCCGGATCGGCCTAAATTCCGATTCCGTAACTTTCGGCATGATGCTCCAGGCAGCAATGGAGGAGAACCCATGAGCTTCATCGATGACGACCGGCCGCAGAAGAAGACCGCCCACGAGATCGGCGCCGATCTCTCCATGCTTTCGGTGGACGAGTTGAAGGCGCGGGTGGATTTGCTGAAGGCGGAGATCGCCCGCCTCGAAGCCGAGGCCACCCGCAAGGCCTCCGGCCGGCAGGCGGCGGAAAGTTTCTTCCGCTCGTGATCCGATAATTCGCAAAAAACAAGGCTATAGGCGGATAAATGAGCCCGCCTCAAGTCTTAGTTCGGCACAATGTTAATAAAATATTAAGCTTTATAAGATATTACTGTACTCATCCGGATTTTCTCTGGATCTCAGACAGTTTTCCAAGCGGTGAATTGGTCTGATTTTTCTCCCTGTTTTACCTTGAGAGCCGCTTTTGCGGCTCTTCTTTTTCCTTGTGCCCGGCGCTTCTCCACGAAACTGTGGAGATTAACCCTTTCTTAAGAAACGGCTTGCGCATTTGGGCTAATGATACCATCTTAAAGTCATAAAGACCGGGCTTGGAAACTTTTCCGTCGGTGCCCGCGTTACCTGAACATATGTAGCTGCGTGCAACAGGGACTATTGCGATGTCGGAAGTTGGATTGAACACGATCAGTTTTGCAGGTCGCGCCGCTGCATCCTCGCAGTTCAAGGCACTTTATGCGGAAGGCATGTCGCTGGTCGAAGAGACCGCCGCCTATCTCGACGGCCAGGGCCGCGCCGCTTCCAAGGTTCTGCCGCGGATGGCCTCGGTTCTCTACGCCGCGGAATCGATGCGTCTGACCACCCGTCTCATGCAGATGGCCTCCTGGCTGCTGCTGCAGCGCGCCGTCAACAATGGCGAAATGTCCCGTGACCAGGTGCTGGCCGAGAAGAACAAGGTTCGCCTCGACGGCTTCAACGTCGACCGCGCCGCGCCCGGCTGGGGCGACCTGCCGGAATCCTTCCGCGATCTCGTCGAACGCTCGCTGCGTCTGCAGAACCGCATTGCCTTGCTCGACCGCGAGATCTACCGCCCGTCCGAAGCCGTGATCGTTCACGATAATCAGAACAGCGTCCAGGCCCAGCTTTCCTTGCTGCAGACCGCCTTCGGCAACAACTGATCGGTTCTTGAGAGAACTCCATATGAAACCGGCTGCGCCTCGCGCGGCCGGTTTTTTGTTGCCTATGAGCCTCGGCATCTGTCAACGCAAAAAAGCCCGGTAATAACCGGGCTCTTCTCAAATTCTATCGAGCAGAAGCGATTAGAGACCGAGGCCACCGAAACGCTTGTTGAACTTGGAAACGCGGCCGCCGCGGTCCATGAGCTGCTGGTTGCCGCCGGTCCAGGCCGGGTGCGACTTGGAATCGATTTCGAGGTTCATGACAGCGCCTTCCGAACCCCAGGTCGAGCGGGTTTCGTATTCGGTGCCATCGGTCATGACCACCTTGATCATGTGATAGTCGGGATGGATGCCTGCCTTCATAACAATCTTCCTGCGATACCGGAGTTCAATTTGCCGCATGCAGTTGCGGCCACCGAACCGATTGAATAAATGAAGCCGCAGTCGTGATGGCTACGGCTTCCCATTAGGATGGCGTGCCTATACATGAAGGGCGCTTAGATAACAAGAGCCAACAGGCCGCATTGCGCGGGTCCTGAGGGTGATCGGAGACGATTTGGCAGAGCAGGCACGGGCTGAGGAAAACAAAAGGCGGTCGCTACGGCCGCTCGGCAGGCTGACGCCCTACGTCATGCGTTATCGCGGCCTGGTGGCCGGTGCGCTGACCTCGCTGGCGCTTGCCGCCATCACCTCGCTGACGCTGCCGCTCGCCGTGCGTCGCATGATCGACCACGGCTTCACCCAGTCCGATGGCCGCTTCATCAACAGCTACTTCGCCATGCTGATGATCATGGCCGTCGTGCTCGCGGTTGCAAGCGCAATGCGCTATTATTTCGTCATCACCATCGGCGAGCGCATTGTCGCCGATCTTCGCCGCGATGTCTTTGCTCATGTGACGCGGCTGTCGCCCTCCTTCTTCGACGTCAACCAGTCCGGCGAGATCGTCTCGCGCTTGACCGCCGATACGACGCAGATCAAATCCGCCGTCGGCGCCACGGCCTCGGTGGCGCTCAGAAACCTTATCCTCTGTATCGGCGCGATGGGTATGATGATCGTCACCTCGCCGAAGCTTTCGAGCCTCGTCATCGGGGCGATTCCGCTGATCGTCTTCCCGCTCGTCGCCTTCGGCCGCTCGGTGCGCAAGCGCTCCCGCGCCGCCCAGGATACGCTCGCCAATGCCTCCGCCTTCGCCAACGAGACGATCGCCGCAACCCGCACCGTCCAGGCCTTCAACGGCGAGGACGCCGCAGCGACACGTTACGGCAGCGCCGTCGAATCCGCCTATGAAGCGGCCCGCGCCGCCATCCGTTCGCGCGCGCTGCTGACCGGTATCGCCATCACGCTGATCTTCGGAAGCGTCGTCGCCGTGCTCTGGGTCGGCGCCCACAGCGTGCTTGCCGGCACGCTTTCGGCCGGCACGCTCGGCCAGTTCCTGCTCTATGCGGTGATCTCCGCCGGTTCGCTGGGCGCGCTGTCGGAGGTCTGGGGCGAACTCTCGCAGGCCGCCGGTGCCGCCGACCGGCTGACCGAGCTTCTCGATGAAGTCTCGCCGATCGCAGCCCCCGCCCATCCGCAGGCTCTTCCTTCGCCCAGCCTTGGCCGCGTCGAATTTTCCGACGTGCATTTCGCCTATCCGTCGCGCCCCGGCAAATCGGCGCTGCATGGCTTGAGCTTCACCATTGCGCCTGGCGAGACCGTTGCCATCGTCGGCCCTTCCGGCGCCGGCAAGAGCACCGTCTTTTCGCTGCTGCTGCGCTTCTACGATCCGCAGCAGGGCAGCGTGACGATCGATGGTGTCGACGCGCAGCTGACAACCCCCGACGAACTTCGCTGGCGCATTGCCATCGTGCCGCAGGATGTCACCATCTTTGCCGCCTCGATCCATGACAACATCGCCTTCGGCCGTCCCGGAGCCTCGCGTGACGAAATCCGCGTCGCAGCCCTTGCCGCCCAGGCCGACGAATTCATCACCCGGCTGGATCAGGGTTATGAGACCGAGGTCGGCGAACGCGGCATTACGCTCTCCGGCGGCCAGCGCCAACGCATCGCCATCGCTCGTGCCATCCTGAAGAACGCGCCCGTGCTGCTGCTCGACGAGGCGACGTCGGCGCTCGACGCCGAAAGCGAGACGCTGGTGCAAAAGGCGCTCGACGGCCTTGTCGACGGCCGCACCACGCTCGTCATCGCCCATCGCCTGGCAACCGTGTTGAAGGCCGACCGCATCCTGGTGATGGATCAGGGCCGCGTCGTCGAAGAAGGCACCCATCAGAGCCTGATCCGCCACGGCGGCATCTATGCACGATTGGCGCGGCTGCAATTCGACGCCGCCAACGAGGATGTGCTCGCCGCAGCGAAATAGGCGGCCATCTGCTTCTTCGCGACTAAAGTCTGACCTCTCACGCGCCAGCCCATGGTTGTCATTCGCGTCTCCTGCCCTACCCTCTTCATGCCCCGGGGTGGGGATATCGCTGTTGAAATTCTTGGGAGGAAATAGGAATGGCGCCTTTCGATATGACGCGACGTGCTGGCCTTGCGCTCGGCTTCGGTGTGTTTGCGGCCTTTGCATCAGGCGCATCAGCCGCTGCCGCCGATTTTCCCGATCGCGCGGTCACCATGGTCGTGCCCTTCGCGGCCGGTGGCTCGACCGATGTCGTTGCGCGCATCGTCGCCCAGAAGATGTCGGAGGATCTCGGCCAGCAGGTGATCGTCCAGAACGTCGCCGGTGCCGGCGGCAATCTCGGCGCCGATAATGTCGCCCGCGCCGAACCCGACGGCTACACCATTCTGATGGGCACGGTGGCGACCCACGCGCTCAATCCGCTGATCCTCAAATCGACCCCCTATGATCCCGAGAAGGATTTCGCGCCGGTCTCTTTGCTTGTCGTCGTGCCGAACGTGCTGGTCGTTAATCCGGAATTGCCGGCAAAGACCGTGCAGGAGCTGATCGCGCTGCTGAAGGCCGAACCCGACAAATACAGCTATGCCTCCTCGGGCAACGGCACGCCGCTGCATCTGTCCGGCGAACTGTTCAAGTCCATGGCTGGCGTCAGCATGCAGCATATTCCCTATAAGGGCGCCGGCCCGGCCTTGAACGACGTCATCGGCAATCAGGTGCCGATCATGTTCGACAACCTGCCCTCGTCGTCGAGCCATATCAAGGCCGGCACTTTACGGGCGCTGGCGGTGACCACGGCGGCGCGCGCGCCCTCCTTCCCCGATGTGCCGACGGTTGCCGAGTCAGGCATACCGGGTTACGAGACCTATACCTGGAATGCGCTTTTCGCCCCGGCCAAGACGCCGAACGAAGTGGTGATGCGTCTCAACGCCTCGGCCAACAAAGCGCTTAAAGACCCAGCCGTTGCCGAACGGATGAAAGAATTCAGCGCCACCATTGTCGGCTCGACGCCGGATGAACTGGCCGCCCATGTCAAGGCCGAGCTCGCCAAATGGGGAACGGTGGTCAAGGGTGCGAACATCCAGATGGAATGACGTCGGCGGCGCAGACCCTCCGGTTGCGTCCGCTGAAAACGGCGGTAATTGGACGCTAGATGTTTGATCCCAGGCTTTGATGGGGCATCCTTGTCTTCCGAATCAAAGGATGCGTTATGGGCCAAGTTCTTCATGGGAGCGCCACGACGACAGAGGCAGTCCGTCGAGCGATACAACATAGTCAAGAGAGCCTAAGGACGCTTTCGAAGCGTTACGGGATCAATCAGAAGACCGTTGCCAAGTGGCGGAAGCGGTCCTCTGTTGCGGACCTTCCGACCGGCCCGAAAGAGCCGAGATCGACGGTGCTCTCCGTCGAGGAGGAGGCCGTTATCGTTGCCTTTCGCCGGTATACGCTGCTGCCGCTCGATGACTGCCTCTATGCGTTGCAGCCGACAATCCCGCATCTGACACGGTCGTCGCTGCACCGCTGCCTGCAGCGCCACGGCATCGGCCGCCTGCCGGATGTCGACGGCGACAGACCGGCGAAGAAGAAGTTCAAGAGCTACCCGATCGGCTACTTCCACATCGACATTGCCGAGGTGCGCACCGAACAGGGTAAGTTACACATGTTCGTAGCCATCGATCGCACCTCGAAGTTTGCCTTCGTCGAACTGCACGAGAAGGCCACCACCGCCGTCTCGCGCGAGTTCCTCCTGCACTTGATTGCAGCCGTCCCCTACAAGATCCACACCGTGCTCACCGACAACGGGATCCAGTTCACCACGCCCGGCGCTGGAGGCTCCGCTGTACCGCTGATCAAGGAGGCGATCGCCAATGGCGAGCGTTTCTGGGCCCATGCCTTCGAATACACCTGCGCCACCAATGATATCGAGCACCGCACCACCAAGGTGAAGCATCCATGGACCAACGGTCAGGTGGAGAGAATGAACCGAACCATCAAGGATGCCACCGTCAGACGCTTCTACTATGAAAGCCACGATCAACTGCGCCAGCATCTTGCCGACTTCGTCGCCGCTTACAATTTCGGCCGCAGGCTCAAGACCCTCAAGGGCCTCACACCCTACGAGTTCATCTGCAAAGCATGGGCTTCACAGCCAGAACGTTTTACCCTCGATCCGCTCCAGCAAATGCCGGGACTAAACAGCTAGAACAGGATGATTTTAGGCCCGGTTGGCCTAAAATCTGAATCCTGTTCTAAATTAAAAAGTTAGAGCATGATGTCTTGAGAAAACCGCACACACTTTTCGGCATCATGCTCGAAGCAGCAAATTCTAATTAAGGCAGTGGAAAAGCTCGCCATTTTGATCTAGCCTCCCTGACGCTGATGGTTGCAATTCAGCGTTTCGGGAGACATCCATGTATAAATTCGAAGTTTATAAGGATAAATCAGGCGAGTTCCGCTTCCGCTTCAAGGCATCGAACGGGGAAACCATGTTCCTTTCCGAAGGCTACAAGGCGAAGGCGTCCGCCATGAGTGCCATCGAATCGATCAAGAAGAACACGCCAAGCGCCGACGTCGTCGACCAGACGAAGGCCGAAGCCTGAGCAGAATGGCGGCGGCGGCGTAAAACGCCGCCCTGCCTCTCCGCGCGCCGATGAGCGATGCCGCACCGCGCGCCCGGCTTGGTTGCTTGTGATCTCCGCGCCATTTTTCTTTTTTGCAGATTTCTTGAAAACCATGTCGAAATGACCGCTGGTCGCGCCTCATTGTCTCGGAACGGCTGAACCGCTCCACCGGGCGTCACGGCTTTCGGGATATTCCCGATATGGCGATGCCCGGATCAACGCCACAACGAGATCAGGAGTTTCCCATGCAATATGCTCTCATCATTCGCGAAGCCGCCGAGGATTTCGCCAACCGCAGCGATCCCGCCTATCGCGACGGCTGGGTCGCCTACAGCAAGGCGCTTGCCCAGGCGGGGATCATGACCGGTGGCGCCGGGCTGACGGCGCCGGAAACCGGTACGATCGTGCGCCGCAAAGGCGAGGATCACGACGTTCAGGACGGCCCCTATCCGGAAGGCAAGGAACAGCTCGGCGGTTTCTATCTGATCGAAGTCCCCGACATGGACACCGCGCTCGAATGGGCAACACGCGTTCCGATCTCCGACAGGGGTTCGGTCGAGGTGCGTCCGCGCCTGCAGATGTGAGGCGGCGATGCCGCCCGATGCCGGACGCGCCGCCGAACGGGTGGCACGTCAGTCCTACGGCAAACTGATCGCCTTTCTCGCCGCCCGCTCGCGTGACGTGCCGGCGGCGGAAGACGCTTTGTCGGAAGCGCTGGCTTCGGCCCTTCGCGTCTGGCCGGAGCGCGGCGTTCCCGACAAGCCGGAAGCCTGGCTGCTGGTGGCCGCACGCCGCAACCTGATGCAGGCCGCCCGCCACCGCACCGTCGCGGCCAATGCGCAGACGACGATAACCGTCGCCTTCGAGGAGGCGGAGGAACGCATGAACGAGGCCGGCAAAGCCATCTTTCCCGATGAGCGGCTGAAGCTGCTCTTCGCCTGCACCCATCCCGCCATCGACAGCTCCGTGCATACCGCGCTGATGCTGCAGACCGTTCTCGGCATCGAGGCGAAAACCATCGCACGGGCCTTCGTCATTTCGCCGGAGGCGATGAGCCAGCGGCTGGTGCGGGCCAAGGTGAAGATTCGCGATGCCGGCATTCCCTTCGCCGTTCCCCCTCGTCCCGCCCTGCCGGAGCGGCTCGCTGCCGTACTTTCGGCGATCTACGCCGCCTACGGCCTCGGATGGGACGGTCTCGACGGCGAGGAAGAGCGCCATTCGCTTGCCGGCGAAGCGATCTGGCTCGGCCGCGCGCTTCTGGCGGTGCTGCCGGACGAACCGGAAGCGATCGGCCTGCTATCGCTGATGCTTCACTGCGAGGCCCGCCGCAGCGCCCGGCGCGATTGCAATGGCCGATATGTGCCGCTGGACGAGCAGGATACGGCGGCCTGGAACGCGATCATGATCGCCGAGGCGGATGCGCTGCTGCGCAAGGCCGGAGGTTTTAACCGTTTCGGTTCCTTTCAGTGCCAGGCTGCGATCCAGTCCGTGCATGCGGCGCGCCGGCTTTCGGGAACGACCGACTGGCAGGCGCTGACAACGCTCTACGCGGCGCTGATCACGATGAAACCCGCGCTCGGCGCACGCGTCGCCGAAGCAGCGGCGATCGGCAGGGCCTTGAGCGCCGCCGCCGGCCTGGAGCGGCTCGACAGGCTCGATCCGCGCGATACCGCTGCCTATCAGCCGTATTGGGCGGTGCGTGCCTTTCTTCTGGCACGCGCCGGCGACGATGCCGCGGCAGTCGACGCCTACATGACGGCGATCGGCCTCAGCGACAGTCCCGCCGTGCGTGATTTTCTCGCTGACCGGCTGAAGGAGGCGCGGCAAGCCACGCCAGGCTGATTATTTCTCGGTCAGCTTCAGCTCGATGCGGCGGTTGGTGGCACGCGCATCCGGTGTTTCCCCGGGCGCGATCGGCTGGAATTCGCCGAAGCCGGCGGCAACCAGCCGGTCGGCCGGCACGCCCTGTGCAATCAGGAACTTGACAACCGAAATCGCGCGCGCCGAGGAGAGCTCCCAATTGTCGCGGTAGCGGCCCGTCCCGGCCAGCGGCACATTGTCTGTGTGGCCGTCGACACGCAGCACCCAGTTGATCTCCGGCGGAATTTCCTTGGCGAGATCGAGAAGAGCCGCGGCGAGTTTGCCCATCTCAGTTTGTCCCTCCGGATTGAGATCGGCGCCGCCCGAGGGAAACAGCACTTCCGATTGGAAGACGAACCGGTCGCCGACGATGCGGATATTCTCGCGGTCGGAAAGGATCTCGCGCAGGCGGCCGAAAAAGTCGGAACGGTAGCGGTTCAACTCCTGCACGCGCGCGGCGAGCGCAACGTTGAGGCGGCTGCCGAGATCGGCGATCTTGGTCTGCGAGACCCGGTCTTTCTCCTCCGAAGCCTGAAGGGCTGCTTCGACGGCGGCGATCTGGCTGCGTAGTGCTGCAATCTGCTGGTTCAGCAGTTCGACCTGGCTCAGTGCCCGTTCGCTGACCTGCTTCTGCTCGTCAAGCTCCTGCGTCATCGCGCCGATCCGCTTCTGCGCGGCGTCCTGACCGCCGGACCCGGCGTTCAGCAGCGCCTGCAGCCGCGACCGATCGCCCTCGGCACTGGCAAGCGAGGCCTGCAGATTGGCGACCGAATCCTGGAGGTCCTGATTGCTGCCCTTTTCCAACGCAAGAAGCTGCGTCAGCTCGTTGATCTGGCTGTTGAGGCGACCGAGCACCTCATCGCGTCCGGTAATCTCACGGCTGAGGATGAACTGCCCGACGACGAAGACCGTCAGCAAGAACATGATCGAGATGAGCAGCGTCGACAGCGCGTCAACGAAGCCCGGCCAATAATCCACCGTGCGTTCACGGCGCCGGTTGCGGGCAAGAGCCATGGCTTACTTGCCCTCGCTCTTTTCTGCCTGGCTGGCGCGGTCGCGCACGCGCTCGCTCCGGTCGCCGGCGCGCTCCTGAACGCCGATGCGTTCGGCCAGCCGGTCGAGCGTGCGGCGCATCGCCTTGGCCTCGTCCTGTTGCGCCTCGATCCAGTCGCGCAGCATCTGCTGCTCGTTGCGCATGTTCTTGACCAGACCCTGAATGCCTTCGGCAAGGCTCGCCATGGCGGCGACCGAGCGCTGGCTGCCGGCGCCCCCCTCTTCGGAGACCTTGCGCAGATAATCGGAGAGCGCACGCATATCGTCCGAGGAAGCGCCGGCAACGGCGTCGAGGGCCGGCGCCAGGTCGGAGCCGACATCGGTGACCGAGGAGAGCCAGTTTTCCAGCTCCATGTAAAAGCGGTTTTGCGCGCGGCCGGCCTGAAGGTCGAGGAAGCCGAGAATGAGTGAGCCGGAAAGACCGAGCAGCGAGGAGGAAAAGGCCTGGCCCATGCCCGAAAGCGGCGTGGAAAGCCCTTCCTTCAGCGCCGCGAGCACATCCCCCGTTCCGTTCGAGCCGGCATCGAGCGACTGGATGACCATGCTGATCGAACCGATCGTGCCGATCAGGCCCCAGAAGGTGCCGAGCAGGCCGAGGAAAACGAGAAGGCCGATCAGGTAGCGCGAGACATCGCGCGATTCGTCGAGGCGGGTGGCGATGGAATCGAGAATCGAGCGCAGCGCCGTCGTCGATAGCGCCACCGAGGACTTGCGGCTGCCGATCAGCGCCCGCATCGGCGCGAGCAGCCGCGGATTGCGGTTGACCTTGTCGGCGCTGCCGGCGGCGCGGAACGAATTGAACCAGCGCACTTCGGGGCGAAGCGCCAGCACATGGTTGAAAACAAGAATGATTCCGACTGCGAGAACACCGACGATCAGGCCGTTGAGGCCCGGATTGTGCATGAAAGCGGTCTGCGTCTGCCGGAAGAGGATAGCGGCGATAAAACCGACGATGACGAGGAAAAGCAGCATCGTCCAGAGGAAGGGCATGGGGCTCGAAAGCCTGTAGGCATAACCGCTGGCCGTCTTTTCGGTGGAGCCGATCTCCGCCACATTCACATTTTCCATAGGGTCCGCTGCCTCCGGAGTCATTGCTGGCGGAGACTAGAGCAACATTGTGCCGAATTGAAGTATGCCGAGGCGAAAACCGTGACTTTACAACAGCCGGATTTTCGTCCGCTCACTTGGCGGGAATTGGCCGCTTGACGACTTCGATCAGCGCCTTGTGGATGGCTTCGTTGCCGGCGACGATCGCGCCGCTCTCCAGAATGGCCGTGCCGCCGTCCCAATCGGTGGCGAATCCGCCGGCTTCGCGGATGAGCAGGATGCCGGCCGCCATGTCCCACGGCGCAAGCTCGGCCTCCCAGAAACCATCGAAACGCCCGGCGGCGACATAGGCGAGATCGAGCGTCGGCGATCCCAAGCGGCGGATGCCCGCCACTTCGCCCATCACGTGGCGAAGCTCGACCAGGAACTTGCCGTGATTGCGCTTGCCGAGCGCCGGCACGCCGCAGCCGATGACGCAATCCGACAGCGCGCGACGTGCGGCGACGCGCAGGCGCCGGTCGTTGAGGAAGGCGCCGCCCCCGCGCTCGGCGGTATAGAGTTCATCGGTCGCCGGATTGAAGATGACCGCGGCGACAATTTCGCCATTGCGTTCGAGCGCGATCGAGACGGCGAAGGCCGGGATGCCGTGCAGGAAGTTCGTCGTGCCGTCGAGCGGATCGACGATCCAGCGATGCGCGCCGTCCGTGCCCTTGATCTCCTCGCTTTCCTCGCCGAGGAAGCCATAGGTCGGACGCGCCTTGAGCAGTTCTTCCCTGACGATCTTCTCGGCCTTGCGGTCGGCGGTGGAAACAAAGTCACCCGGTCCCTTCACCGAAACCTGCAGGTTCTGCACTTCACCGAAATCACGCCCCAGCGATTTTCCTGCCTTGAGGGCAGCCTGAACCATGACATTGAGAAGAGCTGAACGGGCCATCGGCGCATTTCCTTGGGACTGATACGAGGTGCGCGCTGCCAGGGGCGGGAAGTGTCCCTGAACTTGCATGACAGGCAGCGCTGCAAAGATTGGCGGCCTCAAGACCACAAAATCAGGGAAATTTCAAGGGGACACACGCATGGCTGCCATCCTGTGCCGGAAACCGGGATCGATACTGGACTGTCTGACAAACAGTCTCAGAATTTCTGCTGCGCCATCAGCACTTCGCGGGCGATCTGATCGAGCGGCAGGATACGGTCGACCCCGCCCTTGGCGATCGCCTCTTTCGGCATGCCGAAAACGACCGAACTCGCCTCGTCCTGCGCCACCGTATAGGCGCCCACCTCATGCATTTCCAGCATGCCGCGCGCACCATCATCACCCATGCCGGTCATGATGATCCCCATGGCGTTCGAGCCGGCCGAGCGCGCCGCCGAACGAAAGAGCACGTCGACGGAAGGCCGGTGCCGCGATACCAGCGGCCCGGTCTTTACGCTCACATAATAGCGCGCACCCTGGCGTTCGAGCAGCATATGCTTGTCGCCTGGCGCGATCAGCACGTGGCCGCGCAGCACGGGATCGCCGTCGACGGCTTCCTTGACCTCGACCTCGCAGAGACCGTTCAGCCGTTTGGCGAAGGCGGCGGTGAATTTTTCCGGCATATGCTGGACAATCACCATGCCGGGCGCATTTGCCGGCAGCTCCTCCAGAAACTCGCGCAGCGCTTCGGTGCCGCCGGTGGAGGCGCCGACGCAGACGACCATTTCCGTCGTCTTCGCCATAGCCCGCCCCGTCGGCGGCGGCAGCATCGCATCCGCCGTCAGCTTTTTGGTCGGCCCGTCGGCCGAAGCCGAGCGGATGGTTCCGGCAGCGCGGCGGACGGTGGTAAGCCGAGCATGCGAGGCGCTCTTGACGATTTCGCGAATGCGTATCGCATCATCCGAAAGACTGTCGGCGGCCCCGATCTTCGACTTCAAAATGACGTCGACAGCGCCGGCCTCCAGCGCCTGGATCAGCGTTTCCGAACCGGCTTCCGTCAGCGACGAGCACATCACGACAGGGATCGGCCGCTGCGCCATCAGTTTGCGCAGGAAAGTGATGCCATCCATGCGCGGCATCTCGACATCGAGCGTGATGACGTCGGGGATTTCTTCCAGCAGCTTGCGCGCCGCCACGAAGGGGTCGGACGCCACCGCCATGATCTCGATATCGGGATCCTGCTCCAGCACATGCGTCAGTGTCTGACGGATGCTCGCGGAATCGTCGATGATGAGAACGCGGATTTTCTTAGCCATGAAGCCTCTAAATGCGCTGAAACACCGTGTTCGAGACCTGCTTCAACGGCAGATCGAAACCGGTGATCGATTCGGAATGGCCGATGAACATGTACCCTCCCTTCGCCAGGCAATCGCAGAGGCGGTTGAGCACGCCGGCCTGAGTCTGCTTGTCAAAGTAGATCAGCACATTGCGGCAGAAGATGACGTGCATCGGCTCGCCGATCGGGTATTTCTCGTCCATCAGGTTCATGCGGGCAAAGCCGATCCTGCTGCGCAGTTTCGGCGTGATGCGCACCTCCCGCCGATCCGGCTGCTTGGCCGTCAGCACGTATTTGCGCTGCAGGTCGCGCGGCACCGGCGCGATGAGATCTTCCGGGTAGATGCCCCGGCGGGCCGTCTGCAGCACGTCGGTGGAAAGATCGGTCGCCAGCACGCTGTAGGAGACGTCGTTACGGCCTTCGGTGAATTCCGCCAGCACCATCGCCATCGTATAGGGTTCGGCGCCGGTCGAGCAGGCCGAACTCCAGGTACGAATGGTGCGGACGCCGCTGCCGGCGATCGCCGGCAAGGCCACGCTCTGCATATAGTCGAAATGTTTGGCTTCGCGGAAGAAGTCGGTCTTGTTGGTCGTCACCACGTCGATCAGGTAGACGGTTTCCTGGGCAAGGCCATCCTGATTGAACAGGAAGTCGCAATAATCGTCGAAGGTCGCATGATTGGTTGCCCGAAGGCGGCGCCTCAGCCGCCCCTCGAGCATCGTCAGCTTGGCCGGGGGCATCTTGATGCCGCTATAGTCGTAGATGAACCGGGCAAGCTTGTCGAAATTGCGCTTGCTGATCCGGTCGCCCGGCAATTGGGTTTCCACCGCTGCTGCCATACTCATGAAACGCAATACTCCGAGTGACGCGGCGGTCAGGCCGCCGATTGCAGTGCAGAGGCGTCCTCGCGCGACAGCAGCCGCGCGAGATCGATGATGACGACAAAGCCGTTTTCACGGCGAACGACGCCGGCGATATAGTCCGAACGCCAGCGCACACCGATATCGGGCGCCGCCTCGATCTGGTCACGCCGAAACGGCGTGACCTCGAAGACGCGGTCGGCAACGAGGCCGAGAGTGAGAAGCCGGCTTTCCATCGGCACGTCGAGGACGAGCACCCGCGTATGCGGTGTCGGCTCGGTCTTCGTCATGCCGAGCTTCAATCGAAGATCGATCGTCGGCACGCCCTGCCCGCGCACATCGCGCAGGCCGAGCAGATAGTCGGGACCATTCGGAATCTTGAAAGCTTCCGCATAGTCGAGGATTTCCCGGACGACCTCGACCGGCACGGCGAAAATCTCCTCGCCGAGGCTGAAGGTCACGAATTGCGCTTCCAGAGATGTTGGAGCCATGATCAGGCGCTTTCCTTAAATTCGACGTCCCCATCATCGGGACCGCCCATGGAGAGATCGAGAGCGAAGCCCTTTGCCCGCGCCTGCTGACCGGCGACGCTGTTGGCGGCGAGCTTCCTGCCGCCGAGGCTGCGGCCGGCGACGGGCGCCGAGCTGCGGACCGTTACCCTGGCGGCCGGCATGCGGGATTGGCGATCGCCGGCCGTATCGACCTTGAAGAAGGCGATCGACGTCTGCAGCTCTTCGGCCTGGCTTGCGAGCTCTTCCGAGGTCGCAGACATTTGCTCGGAGGCGCCGGCATTCTGCTGCGTCACCCGATCGAGCTGCTGGATCGCTTCGTTGATCTGGCCGGCACCGATATCCTGTTCGCGGCAGGCGGCGCTGATTTCCGAAACCAGCTCGGCCGTTTTACGGATATCGGGCACCAGCCGGCCGAGCATGTCGCCGGCGTCCTGGGCGGCCTTGACCGTATCGCTCGACATCGAGCTGATTTCGGCGGCGGCCGATTGGCTGCGTTCGGCAAGCTTGCGCACTTCCGAAGCGACGACCGCAAAACCCTTGCCGTGCTCGCCGGCACGCGCCGCTTCGACGGCGGCGTTGAGCGCCAGCAAGTCCGTCTGGCGGGCGATTTCCTGGACGATGCCGATCTTCTCGGCGATGGTCCGCATCGCCTGCACGGCGCGCGACACCGCTTCGCCGCTCATCTCCGCATCCTTGGCCGACTGGCGGGCGATCTTTTCCGTCTGGGCAGCGTTATCGGCATTCTGCTTGATGTTGGCAGCCATTTGTTCCATCGAGGCGGAAGCCTCTTCAGCCGAAGCGGCCTGTTCGCTGGCCCCCTGCGATACCTGTTCCGAGCTCGAAGACAGTTCTTGGCTGCCGGCCGAAACATTTTCCGCGGCCGCGGCAGCATCGGCAACCACGCCACGCAGGCGCTCGACCATCTGCTCAAGCGCCAAGCCAAGCATATCCTTGTCGGAAAGTGGTTTGGGGGATACCGTCAGGTCGCCGTTCGAAATCTGGTTGGCGATCTCAGCGGTGTTGCGGAGATTATCCATCATGACATTGATCGTGTTGACCAAATCTTTGATCTCGTCGTTGCTCTTGATCTCGATCTTCTGATTCAGGTCACCGATGGCGGCGGCGGCGGCAACATTCATGATCTTGCGCAGACCGCTGTTGACGCCGAGCGCAATCCAAAGCGCAGCGGCGAAAGCGATTAGGGAAGCGCCGAGCGCGATGCCGATCAGCGTGTTCTTCGTCGAACTATAGAGAACGTCGGTGTCATTATCGGCTTGCGTCATCGACTTCTGCTGAAGCGTGACGAGCGTCTCAAAAACATCTTCGAGTTCCGTGACGACAGCGCGAACTTCTCCCGACGATAGCGCCGCGGCCGCGGCCCTGTCGCCGCTTTCCTGGAGGGAGGCGACTTTGTTGGAGCTCTCGTCGAAGCGTTTGGCTAGATCGATCAGCCTGTCCCAGGAAGGCCTGCCCTCGGCAGTTGCGAGTTGCTGACCGCTTGTCGCGAAGGCGAGCATTTCATCCCTGCTTTTCGCCGAGTTCTGATAGTCCTTCATCGCCACTTCGGGATTCATTTCCAGAAGGGCATTTTTCTGCCAGCGAACGGCATTAAGCTCGGCAGTCTTTGCTTCCAGAGCCAGTTCCAGCCTTTTTGCAGGACCAGAAACAAGGTCGCTGACAGCGTCGTTCAGCGAGCTGAGGCTGATGATCCCATAAACCGCGCTGCCCACCAGCAATAAAATGACAAAGCCGAACGCGGCTGCGAGCTTAAGTTTGATCGTAATACGCATCTCAATATTCCTCTCAGAGAGCGAAGCAATAAATGTGGGCCGGGGGCGCGGCATCATGCAGCAAAAGAAATTCCGGCAGGCAAGACAGGCCGCCAAAAATCGGCGGACTTTCATTCCCGGCGCCCGCAAGCGCCGGAAACCTAGGTCGCGGGCCATACTAGCCGGCCCGCGACAGCTGTGAGGGGGAGTGCCCAAGCTTTCCCCAGAGGCGGCGCTACGCGCTCTCCCTAAACTCGTCATCCACGGTGTCGGGACCGCCCATCGACATGTCGAGCGCAAACCCCTTCACGCGGGCCTGCTGGCCGACGACCGTATTGACCGGCGACTTGGTGGCCGGCTTGCGCGGGGCGGCCTGAGGCCGGCTGCGGGCGACAGCCTTTGCCACCGGCGCGCGCTCACGGCGTCCGCCCGCCATATCGACCTTGAAGAAAGCGATCGACGTCTGTAACTCTTCGGCTTGGCTCGCAAGCTCTTCCGAGGTTGCAGACATTTGCTCGGAGGCGCCGGCGTTCTGCTGGGTTACCTTGTCGAGCTGCTGGATCGCCTCGTTAATCTGCGCCGCGCCGATATCCTGTTCACGGCAGGCCGCACTGATCTCGGAAACCAGCTCGGCCGTCTTGCGGATGTCCGGCACCAGGCGGCCGAGCATTTCGCCCGCTTCCTGAGCGGCCGTTACCGTATCGCTCGACATCGAGCTGATTTCGGCTGCCGCCGACTGGCTGCGTTCGGCAAGCTTGCGCACCTCGGAGGCCACGACCGCAAAGCCCTTGCCGTGTTCACCGGCACGCGCCGCTTCCACGGCGGCATTGAGAGCCAGCAGATCGGTCTGGCGGGCGATCTCCTGGACGATGCCGATCTTCTGGGCGATCGTGCGCATGGCATCGACGGCGCGGGAAACGGCCTCGCCGCTGGCTTCCGCATCCTTTGCCGACTGGCGAGCAATCTTTTCCGTCTGGGCCGCATTATCGGCATTCTGCTTGATGTTCGACGCCATCTCTTCCATCGAGGCAGAAGCTTCTTCGGCGGAAGCCGCCTGTTCGGTAGCGCCCTGCGATACCTGCTCGGAGCTTGCTGAAAGCTCCTGGCTGCCGGAAGAGACATTTTCCGCCGCTGAGATCGCATCGGCAACGACGCCGCGCAGGCGCTCGACCATCTGCTCCAGGGCGAGGCCAAGCGCATCCTTGTCGGAGAGTGGCTTCGGGGACACCGTCAGGTCGCCGTTTGCGATCTGATCGGCGATGCCGGCGGTGGTTCTAAGGTTGGAGATCATGCTCTGCATGGCGATGCCGAGCGCATCTTTGTCCGAAAGCGGCTTTGCATCGGTGCTGAGGTCACCCATTGCGATCTGGTCGGCAAGGGCCGCCGTGGCGCGCAGATTGGTGGTCATGGCGTTCACCGTATCGATAAGATCCTTGATCTCGTCGTTGGTCTTGACATCGACTTTCTGGTTGAGGTCACCGATTGCGACGGCGTTTGCGACCATCGTGATCTTTCGCAGACCATTGTTGATACCAAGGGTAATCCACAAGGCGGCGCCGAGCGCGATGAGCACTGCAATGCCGGAAGCACTGCCGAGGATCAGCTTGGTCGAGCCATAGAGCTCAGTGTTTGAAGCAGCGGTCGCCTTCATTCCTTTGCGCTGGATTTCGACGAGAGCCGCGATTGCAGTGCCCATATCGTCGGTCATTGTTCTCAGGTCACCCAGTGAAAGGGCCAGCGCGCCGGCTTGGTCGCCTTTTGCGTCAAGTTGCTGCAGTTCGGCGGATCTTTCGCGGAACTTCGCGCCGATCGTCTGCAACTTCTCCCAATATGGCTTCCCCTCCGGCAAGGCGATGGCAAGACCGCTGTCGACGGCGCCGAACATCTCCTGCAGGTATTGGTCGGCGTCCCTATAGAAACCGGCAGCAGTTTCGGAATCGGTGGAGAGAAGTGCGTTCTTCTGGGAACGAATGGCGTTGACTTCGGCAACATTGGCGGTCAGTGCCAGCTCCAGACGACGGACTGAGCCGTTGATCATCTGGCCGCTTGCATCATTCAAAGTCCCGAGACTCATGCTTCCGTAGACGGCGATGCCGATCAGCAGCAGCGTCATGATGCCGAACGCAAGGCCCAGTTTGAGTTTGATGGTGAAACGCATGTGATACCCCCGATTTGCGGTCAAAACGAATGGAGAGAGACATGTCCCCCTGGCGGGACGTCGAGCTTGGAAGGATGTGTCGGAAAGGGGACAAGCGACTCATTCGCTTCCCGGTGGCCGACATCTATCGATCGCAGCACCAACGCCTACACGCGTTGGGGGTATTCCCGCCTCGGGCCGCTGGAGCAACCCGAGGATCACATTGGCGAAAGCGCTTACGCGCTCTCCCCGGGGGAGCGCCTATGCGCTCTCCCTGAAGTCGTCATCGCCGGCGTCTGGACCGCCCATCGACATGTCGAGAGCAAAACCCTTGAGACGCTGCTGCTGAGCCGAAACCGTCTGGCCGCGGCCCTGTCCGTAGGCTTGCGGAGCGGGCCTGCGGACAGAGGGCGAGGAATGGAGACCCTTGGGCGACGCTTTTGGCTGCGCCTTGCGGGCGTCGGGCCGCGCGCTGCCTGCCGTATCGACCTTGAAGAAGGCGATCGAGGTCTGCAGTTCCTCCGCCTGGCTCGCGAGCTCTTCCGAGGTCGCCGACATCTGCTCGGAGGCACCGGCATTCTGTTGCGTCACCTTGTCGAGCTGCTGGATCGCTTCGTTGATTTGCGAGGCGCCGATATCCTGTTCACGGCAGGCGGCACTGATCTCGGAGACCAGCTCGGCCGTCTTGCGGATATCGGGCACCAGCCGGCCGAGCATGTCGCCGGCATCGGCAGCGGCCTTGACCGTATCGCTCGACATCGAGCTGATTTCGGCCGCCGCCGACTGGCTGCGTTCGGCAAGCTTGCGCACTTCCGAGGCGACGACCGCAAAGCCCTTGCCGTGTTCGCCGGCACGCGCCGCTTCGACCGCGGCATTCAAAGCCAGCAGATCGGTCTGGCGGGCGATTTCCTGGACGATGCTGATCTTCTGGGCGATCGTGCGCATAGCGTCGACAGCGCGCGTCACCGCCTCACCGCTCATCTCGGCATCCTTGGCGGACTGGCGGGCGATCTTTTCCGTCTGGGCGGCATTGTCGGCATTCTGCTTGATGTTGGCGGCCATTTGCTCCATCGAAGCGGAAGCCTCTTCGGCCGAAGCGGCCTGTTCGGTGGCGCCCTGCGACACCTGTTCCGAACTTGCCGAAAGCTGCTGGCTGCCGGAAGAGACGTTGTCGGCAGCCGACAAAGCGTCAGCGACGACACCGCGCAGGCGTTCGATCATCGTGTTGACGTTGCCCAGAAGCTCGCCGATTTCATCGTGGCTGGTGATATCGGCCATCTTCGTCAGATCGCCTTCCGACACTTCGCGCACCACATTGTTGGCGCGGTTGAGGCCTTTGCTGATCGAGTTGGCGATCCAGAAGGCGGTGACGGCGGCAATCAGCAGAGCTACGGCGGCCACCGCAACCATCGTCGTGCGTGTCGTCATATATTGCGCTTCAGCACCGTCGTTGGCAGCCTTCATGCGCTGCTTTTCAAGGGTCAGGATTTCGCTGAGCGTGGCGTCGATGTCGTTGGCAGCGGCCCGCGCCGTGGTGACGGAAATCGTATTTGCGCTTTCGGCATTGCCGGCTTTCACATAGTCGCGAATCTGATCATCGGCTGCATTGAAGGTCTTGGAAAGCTCGGCGATGCGCGCCCAGCGCGCCTTGCCCTCTTCCGTTGCCAGCGCCAGCACCTGGCCGAAAGCGTCGGCGAACTCTTTGCGGGCCTGATCGCCCTTGGCGATCGAACCGGCCGTCTCATCCGCGGTCCGGGCGGTGAGCAGGTTCTTCTGCTGGCGGATGGCCTCGAGCTGGGCAATGTTGATCTGCTGCGCGAGATCGAGACGGGCTGCCGGGCCGGAGAGAAGTCTATCGATGGTGTCGTTCAGCGATCCAAGGCTGAGGACACCGTAGGCGGCGGTGCCCACCAGCATCAGAATGATGAAGGTGAACGCCGTCACCAGTTTCGTCTTTATTGTCATTCGCATCGTCAAACCCCCACGTTTGAATTCATCCGGCGTCAACTGGCGGCTCCCGCCGCCTTATGCCTCGATGAAAAAATGGCCTGGAGATTCGGGAGAATGATAAACTCTCCGCCCCTCTTCACCAGGCAGTTGATGTAGTCGGCGCGCCAGCGCATGCCGATGCTCGGCGGCGCCTCGCTCGCGGATTTTGCAAGTGTCGTCACCTCGTTCACCTTGTCGGTCCTGAGGCCGACGAGCGTCTGCTCGCCCTGCAGATCGATCTCGATGACGATGATGCGGCTGTCGATCGTCGCCTCTGCCGCTTCCATCCCGAAGGCGAGACGCAGATCGGCCAGTGGAATGACCTTGCCGCGGAAGTTGATGACGCTGGCGACGAAGGGCTGGCTTCCCGGCACCGCGGTCTCCGGAAGCAGGTCGAGGATTTCCTGGACGATGACCGCTTCCAGCGCGAAGGTCTCGCCGTTGAGATCGAAGGTCAGCACCTCGACTTCCTCGGCATAGCTCCAATGATTGTCGAATCGTTCGGCTGTTGCTGCTGTTGCGCTCATCCTGCTACCCGCAATTGCGCCTCCTGTTGCTGACCCGCGGCAACCAGGTGCCCGACGTCGAGAATGAGGGCGACGCTGCCGTCGCCGAGAATGGTCGCGCCCGAAAATGTCGCGACGTCGTTATGCAGTTTCGACATCGACTTGATGACCGTCTGGTGGTCGCCGATGATCTGGTCGACGACGAGGCCCACGCGCTCCGTGCCGGTTGAAATCACCACGACCTTCTGATGGACATCGGGTTTCGTGCCGGTGCGGAAGAGATCGCGCAGGCGCAGGAACGGCACCAGGCTGTCGCGCAGCGAGATGAAGCTGCGGCCGCGCGAGCGGAGATCTTCCTCGAGCGAAAGTTCTAGGCATTCCTCGACCGCCGAGAGCGGGATGACGTAGCGGCCGGAACCGACACGCACCAGCAGGCCGTCGATGATGGCAAGCGTCAGCGGAATGCGCAGCGACACTTCCGAGCCCTGTCCCGGCACGCTGACGATGTCGATCGCGCCGCGAAGCGCTTCGACCGTCTTCTTGACCACGTCCATACCGACGCCGCGGCCGGACAGGTTGGTGATCGCCGCGGCCGTCGAGAAGCCGGGAGCGAAGATCAGCTGCAGCAGCTCTGGATCGGAGAGAGGCTGTCCGGGTTGGATAAGCCCGGAGGATTCGGCCTTGGCGCGAACCCGTTCGCGATTGATGCCCCGGCCGTCGTCCTTGATCGAGATGATCACCTCGCCGCCGGCCTGGCGGGCCGAAAGCGTCACCGTGCCGGCTTCGGTCTTGCCGGCGGCAAGCCGATCGGCAGGCATTTCGAGGCCATGATCAATCGAGTTGCGCACCAGATGTACTAGCGGATCGGCCAGTCGCTCGATGACCGTCTTGTCGACTTCGGTGCTCTCGCCCTCCGTCACCAACTCGATCACCTTGCCGGTTTCGCGAGCGAGATCGTGGACGAGGCGGCGAAAACGGGAGAAGAGGGTTGCGACCGGCACCATGCGCAGCACCATCATCGTGTCGCGCAATTCACCGGACAGGCGTTCGATTTCTTCCGAGACGGAGCGTAGCGCGATATCGGCGCTGGCGCTGGCAAGCTGGCTGAGGCGCGACTGGGCGATGACGAGCTCGCCGACGCGGTCCATCAACTCGTCGAGACGCTCGGCCGGAACGCGGACATTCTCGGCCGCCTTCGCCTGACTTACGGCGGCGGGCGGCTCGCGCCTGGCCGGCACCGCTTCAACGGGACGAAACTCCGGAACAGCCGCGGAGACCGCGGCGACAGGCGCAGGTGCTGGCTTTGGCTCGACCAGGGCGACATTTGCCGTAGCAGGCCCGTCGATCTCCTCGACGCTGAGTTCCATATCGTCGAGCACGAAGATAAAGACGTCGTCGATCGCTGAGCGGCCCTGCTCGGTGGTCAACATCACGTCCCAGGAAATATGGAGTTCCGTCGGCATGAGCTCGCCAAGAGGCGGAATGGCCGAAGTGTTGGCGCGCACGGTGCATTCGCCGAGATCGCGCAGCTCGTCCAGCAGGCCGAGCGGGTTGGTGCCGTTGGCCATCGAGTTGGCCGGCAGGCTGAAACGGATGCGCCAGCTGTTTTTCTTCTTCACCGACACTTCACGCACGACCGCGGGTACGGCAACAGCGGCCGGTGCGGCAGCCGGCGCCGCCGGCTTGCCGCCGACGGCCGTCTGCAACTGCGCCAGAAGCTTGCTGCCGGTATCGCCGTGATCGGCGTCCGGCTGGTCGACGAGGGCGCGCATATGGTCCTGGGCGGCAAGCACGGCGGCGACGAGTTCGCTGGTCGCCGCGACCTCGCCCTTCCGGACGCGGTCGAAGGCGGTTTCACAATGATGGGTGAAGGCGGCGAGCGCCTCGAAACCGAACATCGCGCCGGAGCCCTTGAGCGTGTGAAGCCCGCGGAACACGGCGTCGACGAGATCCTTGTTGTCGAGCTGGTGAGTGAGGTCGAGAAGACCGGCCTCGATCGCTTCAAGGCATTCGGCAGCCTCCATGCGGAACACGGCAACGGGATCGAGCGTGCTCATCGTCCGAGAACCTTCTTCACGATCTTCACGAGATGTTCGGGGTCGAACGGCTTGGTGAGCCAACCCGTCGCGCCGGCGGCCTTGGCGCGAGCCTTGAGATCCGCATCCGATTCCGTCGTCAGGAAGATGATCGGGACGCCGGCCTGCCCGGGCAGTTTCCGCAGCTCCTCGATCATCGTCAGGCCGTCCATGACCGGCATATTGAGATCGGTCACGATCAGATCGAAGCGGCCACCCTTGGCCGTCGCCAGGCCTTCGGCCCCGTCGGCGGCTTCGGTGACGCTGTAACCGGCATTGCTCAGCGTGACCTTGGTGGTCAGGCGGATGCTGGCGGAATCGTCGACAGTCAGGATATTTGCACTCATAACTTTACCTCTTTATGCAACCAGAAATTTTCGTCTTCTTGATCGAAGGATTCAATGAAACCTGCGCGTTCAAGTACCTTGAGCACCGAGCCGCGAGCAGGCATAGAAAGTTTGAACGTCTTCCCGTCAGCTTTTGCTTGGCGGCGCGCTGACTCTATGAGCTGAATGAAACTCAGATCGGCTTCCGCACTTTCGGAAATGCTAACTACGATTGTATCGTTGCTATCAAATTCATCGATAAATTTTGAATATAGTTCGGACGCGGAGCGAATACTCAGCACGTCAGGCAAATTTATAGATTCGTAATATTGTTTAGGAGTGTCCAACGCAGCCTCCCCGGCCAGAGAAATACTTGACGGCCCTAAAAGGACTCTCACGGCAGCGTTAATGCGGGGTAAACAGCGGTTGTAGGAAACTGCCGTATAACGAGTCTTGAGACTCCGAATTCTCATCCGGAATAAGTTGTATTTTTTTCTCCAAATTTAGAAACAAATAAAATAAAAGCAGCGGGTTAAGCAATATTACCCGGCCACGAGGCTGGGGTGGCGCGCCATCCACATCTTTCGTTAATCACAACGCTGACGAGTCCGGCGCGTTTACCGGACGTTTCCATCCTGCCCGTAAAACGAGAGTCGAATATGCCTGTGTTTAAGAAAAGGGATAAATGTTGGCACACGCTCTGGTATCGCCGACCGCTGCAGCCTACACATCCGGACGGGACATCGGCCGGACCCTGGAATCCGCCCGCGGCCGGGTCGAGGAGCGTTTTCTCGAAGGCGGCACGGTCCTGCTTTCGGTGATGGATGTTCTCAACCGTCTGTTGAATTCTCTTGAGAGTGTCACCGCAGCGCTCGACAATGGGGAGTCGAGCGATACCGGCGCCGATCTCCGTGCCACGGTGGAGAGCCTGACGGCGCTGCCGGTCACCGAGGAAAACCGCCAGCAGGCGCTCGTCTCGCTGGCGCAGACCGGCAGGGAACTGCGCAAGCATGTCTCCGACATGCAGGAGACGATGCGTTATCTCAGAACCTTTGCCGTAACCGTGAAGATCACCGGCGCCGGCCTTGCCGAATTCGCCGGCTTCGCGCAGGAGATCCTGGAGCGAATCTATTCCGGCACCGATGAAGTCAACCGTTTCGCCACCCATCTCGACAGCCTCGACAAGGAGGTCAAACTCGCCGCCTCCTTCGGCGCCAGCGTCTCCAAGGGTTATGCCGATACCGTTCCGGCCGTCGCCGCCGCCCTGCGCGACGATGCCGCCAAGATCGCCGAACACCGCAAGCATCTCGGCGTCGTCGCCCGCGAGGTCGGCGCGATCGCCCGCGGCGTCCAGAGCAAGGTCGCCTCGACGCTCTCTGCCCTGCAGATCGGCGACATTACCCGCCAGCGCATCGAGCATGTGCAAGCCACCCTTTCGCTGCTTGAGGAATTCTTTGCCGGCGAGGAGGGCGCGAAGCTCGATGCCGGTGCGCGCAAGCGCCTGCAGAATGTTATCCACCATCTCACCGCAGCGCAGATGAGCGACATGTGCGCCAATTTCCAGCGGGATTCGGAGAATGTCGTCAAGACGATCGCCAGTTTCGACCACGACATGCGGGAGATCCTCAAGCTGCGCGACCAGATGAGCGGTGCGAGCGGCGAAGCCGGCGGCAATTTCATGCGCGCGCTGGAATCCAGCGTTTCGGCCGCCCACGAAATCGTCAAGCAGGTCGACACGGCAAGCCGGCAGGCCGACCAGGTGAGTCAGTCGACGATCGGCACGGCTGCCAAGCTCTCCGAAGCGATCGCCAACATCCGCGCCGTCAAGACCGACATTCACTATATGGCTTTGAACACCAACCTGCGCTGCAGCCGCCTCGGCGAGGAAGGCAGGTCGATCAACGTCGTCACCGCCGAGCTGCGCATCTTCGCCGGCAAGCTCGACGAATCTGCCGATGCCATCGTCACCGGGCTGCCGGCACTCGAAGCCGCGGCCGGGCGCGTCGCCCCCGCCGCCGATGTCGGGACCGGCGGTCTCGGAGAAAGCCTGACATCGGCCGTCGGCAACATCCGCTCCGCAGCCGATATGATGGAAAATGAGCTGAAGGTGCTCGCCGAGAACGGCCGCGAGGTCGCCACCAAGATCAGCCTGCTGATCGGCAAGCTCGATTTCCAGCGCGACCTCGGCGAAGTCTTTGCTCGCTGCGCCGATCTGCTCGAAAGCGTCGCCGGCACCGAAGTCGCCGATATCTCCGATCTTACTGATGCGATCGCTCCGCTCGACCGCAAGATCTTCAAACACTATACGATGGTCCAGGAGCGCAGCATCCACCGCGACATCATCCCGGCCTGCGAAGACAGCACCCCGGCGCCCGCCGAGACCGTCAGAGCCGAAAACGATGAGGATCTTTTCGCCGACGCGCTGTTTTAAGATCGTTCCCGGTTAGGACGCGCAAAGGATGCTGTAATCTATCGCCGCCGGAACTTGTTGGCGGCCTCGATCGCCGCTTTCTGCTGATCGTCCTCGATGCCGAGATAGAAATCCTCGAGCGACGGATCGGCGAGCCCCGCCCGGCGCGACAGGACGTACCACTTCGCCGCCTCGACCGGGTTGGGCGCCGTGCCGATGGCATTGATATAAAGGTGGGCGAGCTTGTTCTGAGCGACGACATTGCCGCCATTGGCGGCAAGCTTCAGCCATTCGAAGCCCTTGACGTAATCCTTCGGCCCGCCGACGCCGTTGACGAGCCAGATGCCGAGATCGAGCTGGGCCGTGTCGAAACCGGCGCGCGCCGCACGTGCCATCCACTCGCGGGCGAGCTGCTTCTTTTCCTCAGGCAAGTCCTTCAGCGTCGCATAGATCTGCGCCACGGCATATTGCGAATCGGCAATGCCCTGCTCGGCCGATTTCTCGTAGAATGGCAGCGCGAGCTTCAGTCCCGTATCGCCGGGATGATCGGCGATGACAAGCTGCGCCCAGTTGAATTCCGCCGAAGGATTGCCGGCCTCGGCCGCCTTGCGCATGTAGTCGTCGGCCTTGACCTTGTCGCGCGGCACACCCTGGCCTTCCATCAGGATCAGCGCATATTTGAACATTGCCGCCGCATCGCCGCCTTCGGCCGCCTTGCCGTACCAGAAGGCGGCGTTCTTGACGTCCTTCTTGACACCAAGCCCCTGCGAGAGGATTTCGCCGATCAGCGTCTGCGCCGCTGCATCGCCGAGTTGAGCGCGCGGCAGCGCCTTGTCCATTGCCGTCAGGTAATAACCGCGCTGGAAGGCGCCGTAAGCCTCGTCGACAGGTCCCTTGTAATCCTTCTCCGGCGGCAGGTCCGGCAGCTTCGCACCCATGCGGTCGAACACGCCGACACCATCGGAGGGCCGCACACCCGGAGCGGAAGGCCGGTCGGTGCGGAAGGTCGAGGCCGGGGCCGAGCCCGGCTGGCTGATGACGCTGTCGGTGGCCTGCGCCAAGACGACAGCCGGTCCGGCCGCAACGAAGGCGGCCATGCTGGCAAGGATAAATTTCAACGGGCGGGCGGTGGGGATCGGCATGAGCGCGATTTCAATCCTCAAACCGTGGCGCTTTTTCGTCAAGCAAAGCGTTGACTTCGGCGACGATAGACGGCGCCCGGTTGGGCTCGCCGAAGACAGCCAGCCGCAGCGCCACGAATTCCGCTCCGGTCTCGGCGACGGCAAGCGCAGAGGCCGGATCGGTGCCGCCCATGACGATGCAGGGAATCTCGATCATCGAGGCCCACCATTCGCCGAGCGCAAGGTTCTTCGGATGGGCCTCCGGCTTGATATCGCCGTCGAGCTTGCCGAAGAAAATATAATCCGGCCTGGCCTCGCCGATCTCCAGCGCATTGTGCCGGTCGGCTGCGTTGCCGCCGCCGACGATCAGCTTCGGCGCATGTTTTTCGATCGCTTCCGAAAGTGCCTCGGCATTGCCGGAAAGGTGCAGGCCGTCGGCCTTTGCCCGTCCTGCCACGCGGCTGTCGCCTGCAATCAGGGCGGCCGCCCCGGCATCCTGGATCAGCGGCACCAGCTTCTCCGCATGTTTCTGGAAGGTACCGTCGTCGAGCCCGTATTGCGGCACGATCACCGAAGCGACATCGCCGCCCTTCAGCGCGTCGGCAACGATCCTTGCCTGTTCATCGGCATCGGCAATATCGGGGACGATGAGCACAAGGCGGCAGCGGTTTTCCGGTTCGGTCATCAGGTCTTTCCGTTTCCTCGCGAATTCCCCGTTGAGAGGAGGGATCCGCACTCGTTTTGTGTGAGTAGTTCCGTTAGACGAGGCTTGCAAGAGGAGGACGTCGAAAGCATGCCGCAGGATTTATCATTCTACTATGCCGCTGTGCCCGCGGTTCTGCTGGTGGGCCTCGCGAAGGGCGGTATGGGCGACGCTTTGTCGCTGATCGGCCTGCCCTTCCTCGCCCTCGTCGTCTCGCCGGTCGAGGCGGCGGCCATCCTGCTGCCGATCCTGGTCTTTATGGACATGATCTCGCTCGTCATCTGGCGCCAGCACGGCGACTGGGCGACGCTGAAGATCATGCTGCCGGGCGCAGTCTTCGGCATCGCCCTGGGCTGGGCGACCTCGGCGCTCGTTCCGGGCAACATGCTGCGCATCGTCATCGGCGCTGTGACCATCCTCTTCTGCCTGCGCTATTTCTGGAACAATTATGGCCCGGGCGCCGGCAAGATCGTCCCGCCGCGCGGCCAGCGGCCGGTTGCCGCCGGCCTTTGGGGTACATTTTCCGGCTACGGCAGCTTCGTCGCCCATGCGGGAGGCGCACCTTTTCAGATCTATGCCCTGCCGCTCAAGCTGCAGCCACGCGAATATACCGGTACCAGCGTGCGCTTCTTCGCGATCCTCAACGCCATCAAGCTCATTCCCTATTTCGCACTCGGCCAGCTCGACACCCAGAATCTGGCGACCTCCGCAACGCTCCTGCCCTTCGCCCCGCTCGCCACCCTTGCCGGCGCCTGGTGTGTGCGCCGCATGAAGCCGGCGATCTTCTATCCCTTCATGTATGCGATGGCCCTGATCGCCGCCTTCCTCATCGTGCGCGAGGGTCTTGGCTGGTAAGGGCGGCCGTGCTGAGTAATTCCTTCAATCGGAACCGAGCTAATGCAGCAATGCTAAGTGTAACCATCCCTAGCGCGTCTGAAAGACTGCGACGCCGTAGTACGCTGCAATGCACAATTTCCTTGCTGGAACGGCCGGTTTGACGTAGCTTTCCCGCTATGTCGAACACGGACCCCTTCTCTGCGATTGCCGATCCGAACCGGCGTTTTCTGCTGGAGGAATTGCGTCGTGCGCCGCGGACCGTCAACGAACTCGCCGAGGGCCTGCCGATCAGCCGCCCCGCCGTGTCGCAGCACCTGAAGGCGCTGCTCGACAGCAACCTCGTCTCGGTGACCTCGGAAGGCACGAAACGCATCTACACGGTCAACAACCGCGGTTTCGACAAGCTCAATCTATGGCTGGATCAGTTCTGGGCTTGAAGCAGGCTCACAATTACAGCCCCGCCCCTCATATGGATGTGACTTGAAGCGCGACACTCGCAAAAGCGCCAGCCGCGATGCCGCTGGCATCGGGCTGGCGCAATTCTGGTGTAAAATCACCGGGTCTTGCTGATTTCAGGCGGAATGGATGGATTTACCTTTTCTTTCGCAAGATGATCGACCGGCGACCCTTGGGAAGATCAGTGGACGGATGACTTGAGACGCATGATCTCGTCCTTGATGCGCAGCTTGCGGCGCTTGCATTCGGCAATTTCCGTATCGGAGATAGAGGGAGCTGTTCTGAGCGCGTGCAGCTCCTCTTCAAGAGCGACATGCTTTTTCTGGAGTGATTCAAGATGAGCTTGAACTGTCATTTGACCCTTCCTTCCTCTTACCCTCCCCGGCCAACATCGTCGGGGATCAAGGTGTCAACGCGGCGGACTGTGACATATTTTTGAAGGCTTGTCGAAGGCCAAAAGATGAAGACTGGATGGCAATTTCATGATCAAGACTAACTAGCCGTTACCCGTATTTGGTGATAGGAGCTTGCGGAAATCATCGGCAGATCGGACAAGGTCCGGGGACGATAACGGGGAATGCATATGGCCGATCAGGAACAGGCGGAAATCAGGCTCACCGTGGCGCGGCTGCGCCAGGAGCACGAGGATTTCGACGCCGCGATCAACGCCATGATCCAGATCGGGTGCGATGCTCTGCGGATCCAGCGCATGAAGAAGAAGAAGCTCGTCATCAAGGACAGGCTTTCGAAGCTGGAAGATCAGATCATCCCTGACATCATCGCCTGAGGGGGATAGCGACAAATGATGACAGACCGACCGTCCGTCGCCATCATCATGGGCAGCCAGTCCGACTGGGAGACCATGAAGAACGCCGCCGACACGCTGGAGGCGCTTGAGATTCCTTATGATGCGCGCATCATTTCGGCGCACCGCACACCCGACCGGCTGGTCAATTTTGCCAAGGGTGCACGGGCCGAGGGCTTCAAGGTCATCATCGCCGGCGCCGGCGGCGCCGCCCACCTGCCTGGAATGGCCGCATCGATGACGCCGCTGCCGGTTTTCGGCGTGCCGGTCCAGTCCAAAACCATGTCCGGCCAGGACAGCCTTCTTTCCATCGTGCAGATGCCAGCCGGCATTCCTGTCGGCACGCTCGCCATCGGCAAGGCCGGCGCGGTCAACGCCGCCCTTCTCGCCGCCGCCGTGCTTGCCCTTTCCGACGAAGAAGTCGCCGACCGGCTCGACGAGTGGCGCGAGCGCCAGAGTGCTGCCGTCGCCGAATACCCGATGGACGACCTATGACGGCAAGAACGATCGGTATCATCGGCGGCGGCCAGCTCGGCCGCATGCTGGCCATTGCCGCTGCCAGGCTGAATTTTCGCACGGTCATTCTCGAGCCGCAGGCCGACTGCCCGGCCGCCCAGCTCGCCAACCGGCAGATCACCGCCGCCTATGACGATCCGGCGGCCCTGGCCGAACTCGCCGATGTCTGCGATGTCGTCACTTACGAATTCGAGAACGTGCCCGTCTCAGCCGCCGAGGCGCTTTCGGCAAGCATTCCCGTCTATCCGCCGCCGAAGGCGCTGGAGGCCGCCCAGGACCGCCTGGTCGAAAAGCGCTTCCTGAATGATTGCGGCATATCAACCGCCCGCTTCCATGCGATCGACAGCCAGGCCGATCTTGAGGCGGCACTCCGGGATTTCGGCGGCCAGGGCGTGCTGAAGACGCGCCGTCTCGGTTATGACGGCAAGGGCCAGAGGGTTTTCCGTTCAGCCGCCGACAGCGCTGATGGCGCCTATGCCGCGCTCGGCGCCGTGCCGCTGATCCTCGAAAGTTTCGTCGCCTTCGAACGCGAGGTCTCGATCATCGCCGCCCGCGCCACGGACGGCACGGTCGTCTGCTTCGATCCCGCCGAGAATGTCCATCGCAACGGCATCCTTCACACCTCAACGGTTCCGGCGGCGATCTCGCCGGCGACGGCGGACGCCGCGCGCCGATCGGCCGAAAAGATCCTTGCAGCATTGAACTATGTCGGCGTCATCGGCATCGAATTCTTCGTGCTTGCCGATGGCGGCCTGATTGCCAACGAGATGGCGCCGCGTGTCCACAATTCCGGCCACTGGACGGAGGCCGCCTGCGTCGTCAGCCAGTTCGAGCAGCATATCCGCGCCGTCACAGGCCTGCCGATCGGCAATGCCGAGCGGCATTCCGACTGCGTCATGCAGAACCTGATCGGCGACGATATCCTGGCCGTTCCCGACTGGCTGCAACGCCCCGATACCCTGGTTCATCTCTACGGCAAGACGGAATGGCGTCCCGGCCGCAAGATGGGCCATGTCACCACCTTGACGCCGAAATCGCCGGTTTTGGCCTGAGAAAACACAGCTTCGCCTTGGGAAAAACACCGTCATGCGGTTGACACGGAAAAGGTGACGGGGTATCTGCTCCCCCACCTAAACAGCGCGCCCGATGGCGCGCTTTTGATTGTTAAAGATACGGGCGAATGTGAATTCCCCCATAGAGATCGCGGATCAGAAAAATGAAGATCAAGAATTCGCTCAAGTCGCTCAAGGCTCGCCACCGTGACAACCGTCTGGTTCGCCGCAAGGGTCGCATCTACATCATCAACAAGCTGAACCCGCGCTTCAAGGCCCGTCAGGGCTGATTTCGCGCGCCCGGATCGCTTCGCCCGCGTGAGTATGCGCCGGCAGATATCCGGTGGGTCGCTGCGGTGATCACGTCAAATTTGCTTGATCTTCGGCGTTGGCGGGCTAATATGTCCGCCATGCGCTTTTTTGCTTTGACGTCAGCGGCGCTGCCGCTCGCCCTCATCTTCTTCACCGCCACCTTTCCGGCCACTGCCGCGGAAAAGGACGTTATTGTCGAGCAGGCGGATGTCACCAATTCGCCGAAACAACACCTCGACCAGCTCTTCAGCCAGCTGAAACGCGAGCGTGACCCCGACAAAGCCAGCGGCATCGCAAATGAGATTCGCATGGAATGGAACGATTCCGGCAGCGCCACCATCAATCTGCTGATGCAGTGGGCCGACAAGGCGATCGAGGAAAAGCGCAATCCCGCCGCCCTCGATTTCCTTGACGAGGCGATCGCGCTGAAACCCGATTATGCGGAAAGCTGGAACCGCCGCGCGACGCTGAACTTCGTCATGGGCAATTATCGCAAGTCGATGTCCGATATCGAACGGGTGCTCGATCTCGAGCCGCGCCATTTCGGCGCGCTCTCCGGCATGGCGGCGATCCTCAGCAATTCCGGCAATGACCAGCTGACCTTGAAGGCCTGGGAGCGTTTTCTTGACATCTACCCCGCCGAACGCACCGCGCAAGAACAGGTCAACACGCTTGCGGAAAAACTTGCCGGCAACCGCACCTGATCCTCGGGCGTTGATCTTGACCTCCGGCCAAGCCGCGCAACTTAGAACTTTAAACGGGAAACGACGCAGCGCGCCCGCTCTCGGCAAAACCGCCGCAACTATCGCCCGTTAAGATCATGCTTGCAGAAGTTTCCGCTCTTCTCGCCCCGCTCGCCGCCGCCATCGGCTACTCCTCCTACAAGGCGCGGCAATTCGAACAAACCTATCCGAATATCGGCGAACTGACGGATGTCGGCGGCTACCGCATGAACGCCGTCCATATCGAGCGCCCCGAAGGCGCCGACCTGCCGACCCTCGTCTTCATTCACGGCGCCAGCGGCAATCTGCTCGACCAGGTCGTGGCCTTCCGCGCCGCACTCGAAGGCCGGGCCGAGATGCTGTTCGTCGATCGTCCCGGCCACGGTTATTCCGAACGCGGCGGCCCTGATAACGCTGTCCCTTCCGGTCAGGCCGACGCGATCGCCAGGCTGATGGAAAAGCGCGGCATCGAAAAAGCTGTCATCGTCGGCCATTCCTTCGGCGGGGCGATCACCGCCGCTTTCGGCCTGCGCCATCCCGATAAGACCTTGGGCCTGCTCTTCCTCGCCCCCGCCACCCACCCCTGGCCGGGTGGCATCGACTGGTATTATCACGTCGCAACCGCACCGGTCCTCGGCTGGCTCTTTAACCACGCGATCGTCGTGCCGCTCGGTCTCAGCCGGCTGGAGCGCGGCACGCGCAACGTCTTCCACCCCAATCCGCGCCCGGCCGACTACATCGAAAGGACCGGTCCGTCGCTGGTGCTGCGACCCGACGCTTTCTACAACAATGCCGCCGATTTCAAGAGACTGCTTGCCTATGTGAAGGAGCAGTCGCCGCTCTATGCGAAGATCACCGCGCCGACCGTCATCATCACAGGCGACAGCGACGAGATCGTTTGGGAGCACCTGCACTCACGCGGCCTGGCCCGCGATATAGCAGGCTCCGAACTCATCACCGTTCGCGGTGTCGGCCACAAGCCGGATTATCTCGCAACCGATGTCGCCGTCGCCGCCATCGAGAAGATCGCCGGCATGCCGCGCGACCTTCAGGCGATCGCCCGCCGGGCCGAAGAGAGGCTCGCCGCCGCATCACGCGATAGGACGCTTGGAGCCGCGCCGTCGCTGCGGCCAGGCGCCCTTCGCGGCGCATGACCTCTGTGGCTCGAGTTTCATCAGGCGCTGAGACGCACACCGCCGTCGCAGGTGATCACATGGCCACTCATGAAGCCGTTTCCGATCAGGAAGGCGATCGCCTCCGCGATATCCTCCGGCCTGCCGACGCGACCGACTGGCGTGCGGCTGGCGAAGTCCGCAAAGACGCTGCCACGCTGCTCCGACGGCAGAAAACTCCACCACGGCGTATCGACGACCCCCGGTGAAACGCCGTTGACCCGCAGCGGCTTCAATTCGGCGGCCAGCACCGGCACCATCGCCTCGATGCCGGCATTGACGGCAGCAAGCCCAGCCGTACCGGGCATCGCGGCCTGCGCACTGACCGCCGAAACGAAAGTGATGCTGCCGCCCGGCTGCAGTAGCGGCAATGCTGCCTGGGCTGCCGCGGCATGCGGAATGAGCTTGGTCTGGAACCCGGCGAGCAGATCCGCCATATCGAGTGTAGCAAAAGGTCCGGCACCGTGACCGCTGCCCATGGCCAGCACCAGATGACCGAACGCGCCGATCCCGGCAAAAGCCTCGCCGAGTGCCGATACCTTCGCCGCATCAAGCACGAGGCTCCGCAGATCGCCGTCGAGTGATGCTTTCGCCGCGGCAAGCTTCTCGCCGTCGCGGCCCGCAATGGTGACCGTATATCCCTGTTTTAAAAGTAATTTCGCCGTGGCAAAGCCGATACCGGAAGACCCGCCGATGACGACGGCATGCTGTAAAGACATGATGCTGTTCCTTGATTAGATTAGTCTAGCCGCAGGCGCTTCAATCACACGCGGCGCCTGCATCATGCGCCGCCTGGAAACGTCAAACAGTTCCATTTTTATCCTGGTATCGATACTGATATGATCCCCGGCATGGACCAGAGAGCCGACACATTCGAAGCCCGCCGCCGTGAGTTTGCAGCCTTCCTGCGTTCTCGTCGCGAGCGGCTGGCGCCGTCCGAAGTCGGCTTGCCGGAAGGTTTTCGCCGGCGCACGCCAGGTCTGCGGCGGGAGGAACTCGCCATGCTCGCCGGCGTCGGCACCACCTGGTACACATGGCTGGAACAGGGCCGCGATGTCCGCGCCTCGGCACAGGTGCTCAATGCCCTTGCCGATGCGCTGCGTCTTGACGAGGCTGAGCGCCAACATCTCTTCACCCTCAACGACCGCCAGATCGCGCAGACAGTATCCAGCGCGCCCGAATGCGTCGACGAACCGCTGCAGCGCATGCTCGCCAACCTCACCCACCAACCGGCCTATGTGCTTGGCCGCCGGTGGGATGTGCTCGCCTGGAACCGCGCCGCCGAAGTACTCTTCGGCGGTTATGACACGCTCGACCGTGACCAGCGCAACACCATGCATCGCCTCTTCGCCGACCCGGCGCATCGCCGGCTGCTCGTCGATTGGGAGGCGGTTGCCCGCGTCTCGCTGGCGATGTTTCGCGCCGACAGCGCACGTTATGCCGGTGATCCGGATTTCGAGCGACTGATCGCGCTGCTGCAACAGGCAAGCTCTGAATTTCGTGACTGGTGGCAGCGCCACGAGGTCGTCAGCCCGCTGTCGGGTATCAAACGCATCGATCATCCGGTTAAAGGCCGCATGTGCTTCGAGCATACGGGGCTGACACTGACGAACCGGCCGGAGATGAAGCTCGTCGTCTATACGCCGCTGGATGACGAGGACACCAACCGGAAACTCGCCGAGCTTCTTGCCTAAAGCCAAACCCTTGCATTGCCTCGGGCCGTCGCGGCCCCATATGTTTTCCATCATTGTCCATAGGAGGGGAAATCATGGGCCGCCTGCATATCGGGACGATCTCGGTCATATCGGCACTGTCGCTGAGCCTGACCTCTGTTTTCGCCGCCTCGCCCGCGCCTGTCGAGGCCGAGCACGGCATGGTCGTCACCGCCCAGCATCTGGCGACCGATGTCGGCGTCGAGGTGCTGAAGGGCGGCGGCAATGCCGTCGATGCAGCCGTTGCCGTTGGTTATGCGCTGGCGGTCGTCTATCCCTCGGCCGGTAATCTCGGCGGTGGCGGCTTCATGACCATTCGCCTGAAGGACGGCACCAAGACCTTCCTCGATTTCCGCGAACGCGCGCCCCTTGCCGCCACGAAGACAATGTATCTCGATGCCAAGGGCGATATCGTGCCGCGCGCCAGCCTCGACGGCTATCTTGCCGTCGGCGTTCCCGGCTCCGTGATGGGCTTCGAAACCGCACGCGAGAAATACGGCACAAAGCCGCGCCAGGATCTAATCGCACCGGCACTTCGCTTCGCCAGGGAAGGCTACACGCTGGAACAGGGCGATGCCGCAAGTTTCGCCGGCAGCGCCAAGCGCCTCGCCAAGGACGAGGCGGCGGCGAAGATTTTCCTGAAACCCGATGGCAAAGCCTATGCATTGGGCGAAAAGCTCCAGCAGCCCGACCTTGCCGCGGTCCTGGCGGCCATATCGGAAAAAGGTCCTGACGCCTTCTACAAGGCCGCGCCCGCCGAAGCGATCGTCAAGGCAAGCCAGGCTAAGGGCGGCATCCTCGCCAGGCAAGATTTCGAGCAATATGCCGTGCGCGAGTTGAAGCCGGTCGAATGCAATTATCGCGGTTACGACATCATCTCCTCGCCGCCGCCTTCCTCCGGCGGCGTCATCATCTGCGAGATCCTCAACGTTCTCGAAGGTTATCCGATTTCCTACCTGGGCTACGGCTCGGCCGAAACCGTGCATGTGATGGTCGAGGCTATGCGTTATGCCTATGTCGACCGCAACGCTGCGCTCGGCGATCCCGATTTCGTCGAGAACCCGGTCGCAAAACTCATCGACAAGACCTATGCCAAGGAGATCGCCGCCAAGATCGATCCCTACAAGGCCGGCACGTCGGCCAACCTTAAACCGCTCGGCGGCAAGGAAAGCACCGAGACGACGCATTATTCGATCATCGACGACGAGGGCAATGCGGTCGCCGTCACCTATACGCTGAACGGCTCCTTCGGCGCTGCCGTCGTAGCGCCCGGCACCGGCGTCCTGCTCAACAACGAGATGGACGATTTCACCTCCAAGCCCGGCGTGCCGAACCTTTATGGCCTCGTCCAGGGCGAGGCGAACGCCATCGCACCGAAGAAGACACCGCTCTCCTCGATGAGCCCGACGATCGTCACCAAGGACGGCAAGCCTTTCATGGTGATCGGCAGCCCCGGCGGCTCGCGCATCATCACCATCACGCTGGAGGCGATCCTCAACGTGGTCGATTTCGGCATGGATATCAGCCAGGCGGTGAATGCGCCGCGTATCCACCATCAATGGCAGCCCGATAAGGTCTATCTCGAACCTTATGCAATTTCGCCCGATACGGAAAAGACCCTCGCCGCCATGGGCTACAGCTTCGATGGCGGCAATGACGCGCCGCTCTGGGGCCAGGCCGCCGGCATCCTCGTCGGCGGCAAAAGCCTCGCCGCCATCGAAAAGGGCGGCGGTGCGCGCTATAACGGCGCCATGGACAGCCGCGCGACTGAAGGTTCGGCGAGCGGCTACTGACGATCGCCAGCAGCGGGCGACAAATGCGACGGGCCATTCATGTCACGGTGACAAAGTCGCCGTTCACAAATGGCTGGCCGCGCCCTAAGCATGAGCGAACCCGCAAGCAGGACGATTCCCGAATGGCCAGCATTGAAATGATTGTCGCCGCCCGCGCCCGTCTGCGCGGTCATGCGAGGCGCACGCCGCTTCTCTCCTCTCCCTTCCTGAACGAAATCGCCGGCCGGCGCCTGTTCGTGAAGGCGGAATGCCTGCAGCATTCCGGCTCGTTCAAGTTTCGCGGCGGCTGGTCGGCCGTCTCCGGCCTCGATCCGGTGATACGCTCGAAGGGCGTTATCGCCTTCTCCTCCGGCAACCATGCCCAGGGTGTCGCCCTTGCCGCCAAGCTGCACAACGTGCCCTCCGTCATCATCATGCCGAGCGACGCGCCGAAGCTGAAGATTGCCAATACCCGCGCCTTCGGCGCCGAAGTGGTGCTCTACGACCGCGTCAACGAGGACCGCGACGAGATCGGCGCGAGACTGTCGGCCGAGCGCGGCCTGACGCTGATCAAACCCTTCGACGAACCGCTGGTGATCGCCGGCCAAGGCACGACCGGCCTCGAAATTTCCGAGCAGGCGGAAGAGGAAGGCGTGACATCAGCCGAAGTCCTCGTGCCCTGCGGCGGCGGCGGATTGACCTCCGGCATCGCACTCGCGCTTGAAGCCAGCGCTCCCGGCTTTCGCGTCCGCCCCTGCGAGCCCAAGGATTTCGACGATACCGCCCGCTCGCTTGCTTCAGGCAGGATCGAGCGCAACGTGGCGGTATCAGGCTCGATCTGCGATGCGATCGTCACGCCGCAGCCCGGAAATATCACCTTCCCGATCCTCAAGCGCCTCGCCGGCGCCGGCATCGTCGTCACCGACGAGGAGGCGCTGCGCGCCATGGCGCTCGCCTTCGTCAGGCTGAAGATCGTCGTCGAGCCCGGCGGCGCAGTGGCGCTCGCCGCCGCCCTCTTCCATGGCGAAGCGCTGGAAAGCGACACGGTGGTCGCCGTCACTTCCGGCGGCAATGTCGATGCCGATATCTTCGCCATGGCGCTCGAACGCTTCGGCTGAGGGCATCGTGCGGCAGCCAGCCGCGCGACAGCCCCGATAACAAATGCAAGTCGTGCGGCATCCGGCTCTCTCGAGCCGAATGCCGGATTTGCCGTCAGATGGATTGAAGCGCCTGGCGGATTGCCATCTCGACCGGCGAATAGACGCCGTCCTCCCGCTCGAGCCGTAGCGGTTCGGAGGGTGCAAGGCCGGGCTGCCCCATGAAGCGCGGCTCTTTGCCGCGATGTTTTTGCGCTGCATGGATAAGGAACGGATGGCACAGATAGACCGTGCCGGCCTGTCCCATCGCCAAGGCCAGCGGCCGGTCTTCACCGACATGCTCCAGCCTGAGATGCGCCATACCCGCTTCGCCCGCCGGTGCCAGAAGGCGCGCGACATCCTTGTGCGAGCCGATACGGATGCGGGTCGGCGCATCCTCTTCCCCGACATCCGAGAACAGGAAAAGCATCAGCAGCGCCCGTCCGCGCGAGGTGATATTCACCCGCCAGGCGGAAAAGTCCCGCTGCTCGTTCGGATCGGAATCCCCACCGGGAAAGCTCAGATCGACATGCCAGCCGGCATCGCCGGGATCGTCCGGATGGGGAAAGCGCACCGGGAAACTTCCAAGCCCGGTGCGTGGCTCCCAGCGCCCTTTGCCGACAAGCTGGTCGAACGCCGAATGCAATACCGGTGTATTGACGGCTTTCTCGAACGGGCCGCCGCCATAACCGGCAAGCCGCACCACCGGCTGGCTCCATGTCCTTGGATTATCCGCATCGAAGGGAATATCGCGCCACATGATGGCACGACCTTCCTCGGCCAGATCGCGGGGAAAAGCCTCGTCGATCCGGATAAAGCCGTCCTCGATGAATTGCTCGATCTGCGCGGCGCTCAGCGCCGGCGGGTAAACATTTGATGTCATGAAATATCTCTCTATCGCCAATCCTGCCGGCTCTTTCCTTGGCCAGATGCAGGGTGGTTGCACCAACGGCAACGCGCCAGCCGCGAAGGCTGGCAAGCGGCCGCATCTTCCGATGCCCGAAGGCAGAGCTTTAAAGGCTCAAGAAGAAGGCCGTAGCGATATTGAGAGTGATCGTCTTCATAGCAGTCCGAAGCTATAGCCACGCGATCCAAGGGTCAATGCGGCAATGTCAGGCCGCCGTCCCGCGAAGCGCGCCATGCACCGACTGCAGCACGAGCTCGGCAAGCCGGGCCGCCGCCGGCTGCGGTTCGGCTTCGGCCCGATGCAGGACCAGCCCGAGCTTCGGCAAATCAGGTAAGCCGATCGTCTCCGGCGCCAGCGGCCGGACCTTTGCCGGCAATCCGATTGGTGTGCGGATAGAGATGCCGAGGCCTGCGGCCGCCGCGGCCCAGAGGCCGCCGAGGCTGGAGCTGACGAAGGCGAGACGCCAGGAAATGCCGGCTTCGTCAAGTGCCCGGGTCGCCGCACTGCGCATCAGGCATGGCGCCTCCAGCGAGGCGAGCGGTATCGGCTCGCCACTTGCCGCATGCCAGTCGGGCGATCTCTCGGCAGGCCCGATCCAGCGCATCGGCACCTCGCCGATGCGCTCACAATGCGCCGTCGCCGTGCCGTCGCTCCAGGCGAGCGCCAGATCAAGCTTGCCTGAGGTGACGCGCTCAAGCAGTTCAACGTTGCGCACCACCCGCGCCTCGACGCGGACCTTCGGATGCGCGCGTGCAAAGCGGCCGAGCACCTCCGGCAGCAGGGTCTCGCCAAAATCCTCCTGCAGGCCAAGCCGCACCCAGCCTTCAAGCTCGATGCTGTGCACGGCCGCCGCCGCCTCGTCGTTCAACTCCAGCAACCGCCTGGCATAACCGAGCATCGTCTCACCGGCATCGGTCAGCGCCAGTCCGCGCCCGGCCTTGCGGAAGATCGGCGTGCCCGCCTGCTCCTCCAGCTTCTTCAGCTGCGCGCTCACTGCCGAGGTGGAACGTCCGAGTTTTTCGGCCGCCTTGGCAAAATTGCCGAGCTCCATGCCGGTCGAAAAGCTTCGAAGCACATCGAGATCGAAGATCGTCCGTCGCATCACATAATCCCATTTTTTAGGACCACCGGTTCATAAAATTCTGATTTTCGGCATCATCGTGTCGTGCGATGGTGCTGTTGTCAAGGCCGACGACGGCCCGAACCATGGAGATCCCGATGCCCTTCGTTCGCATTTCCCTTCGCAAAGGCAAGTCGCCGGAGTATCTTGCGGCGCTCGCCGACACCATCCAGCGCGCCCTGGTCGAAACCTTCGACGTGCCGGAAAACGACCGTTTTCAGGCCATTCACCAGCACGATGAGAACGAGCTCATCTTCGACAGCAGTTATCTTGCCGGGCCGCGCTCCAACGATTTCGTCTATATCTCGATCACCATCGGCCGGCCCCGCACGGCCGAGATGAAGGCGACGCTCTATCGCCGGCTCGCCGATCTGCTGGCGCAGTCACCGAGCCTCCGGCCAGAGGATGTGATGATCGTCGTCAGCACCAGCGCACCGGAAGACTGGTCCTTCGGCGACGGCATCGCCCAGATGACCGACCCCGACTGGCGGCTGCGGGTGGCAGGAGGCCAACGATGAGCGCTTCGAACCCGAAGGCCATGACGGTCAGCCGCCCCGGCCGGGCGGTGCGCTCGCCGGAGGGTGTCACCACGGCGCCTTTCTGGGTCGAGATGTTGCTCGAAGGCAGCGCCGATGGCGAAACCACGGCCATGCGCGCCACGCTCGATCCCGGCACCATCACCCGCTGGCATACGCACCCCAGGGGCCAGTTGCTCTATGTGCTTTCGGGTCATGGGCTGGCGCAGAGCGAGGGTGGTCCCGTCGCGGAACTGCGTGCCGGCGACGCCGTCTGGTTTGCGGCCGGCGAGTGCCACTGGCATGGCGCGGCCGATGACAGTCCCTTCGGCTATCTCAGCATTCAGGCAACGGAAAACGGCAGCATCGTCGAATGGCTGCAGCCGGTGGAGGCCCGGTCATGATCGCCATGCAATACAGCTTCACCCTGCCCGCCGATTACGACATGTCGGTCATCGACCGGCGCATCCGCGACAAGGGACCGCTGCTCGACGGTTTCCCGAATCTCGGTTTCAAGGCCTATCTCAGCGCCCGCCAAGGCGAATTCGCCAGCCGCGACAATCTCTATGCGCCCTTCTACCTCTGGCAAAAGCCGGAAGGGGCAAGCGACTTCCTCTGCGGCCCCGCTTTCCAAACGCTCGCCGGCGCCTTCGGCTGGCCGCAGGTAAAAACCTGGATCGTCTGGCAGGCAAAAATCTCGCCCGATATTGCCGCAGCCAGGTTTGCCACCCGCGAGATCCTGCAAATGGAGCCGTATGCGCCGCTTGCCGATATCCGCCACGCCGAAAGCGCTGAGGCTGAAGCTGAGGTTCGGGCCGGCGGCGCCCTCGCCTCCATCCGCAGTTTCGAGCCGACGACATGGACGCGGGTGCGCTTCAGGCTATGGCGAGAGATCCCCGAAAGCGCTGAGCACATGCAGGCCTATCGCGTCGGTCACCTATCCCTGCCTTAAGCCTGACCTTAAACGGTGGCCCGGCGATAGAAGGCGAGCGAGCCGGCAAGCGCCAGCAGCGCGCCGCCGCAGGCCCGCTCCAGCCATAGGGCGCCCGAGGTTTTCAGGAAACGCACCGCCTGCGAGCCGAAGAAGGCGTAGCCGAACATGATAAGGAAATCGAGCACGGCAAAGGTGAGCGCGAGCAGTGCATATTGCGTTGCCTGCGGCAGCGCCGGATCGATGAATTGCGGCAGGAAGGCCGAGAAGAACAAGTAACCCTTCGGATTGGTCGCCGCGACCATGAAGCTCTTCAGTCCGATCGAGAAGGTCGACGTCGCCCCCGCCGGCGCACCTGCTTTCAACGCCGCATCGATCCCGCCCTTCGAGCGCAGCAGCATGATGCCGAGAAAGGCGAGATAGGCAGCACCGGCCCATTTCAGCATCGAGAACCAGAATTCCGACGCCGCCAGCAGTGCGCCGAGCCCGACCGCCACGGCGCCGATCAATACGAAATCGGAGAGGACCGCACCGATCATGCCGGCCATTGCCCGGCGCAGGCCATGCCGCGAACCGTTGGTCAGCGCCAGCAGCACTGTCGGCCCCGGCGTGGCGATGCCGACAAAGGAAACGGCTGCAAAAGCCATAAGCGTAACGATATCCACGATGATCCCTCCGAACCCAGCGCTATAGGGAAGGAAACTTGCATGCACCGCCGCCCTTGGCAATGGCGGGTTATCAACGAAAAAGCCCGCCGCCTGTTTTGAGGCGGCGGGCTTTCGAAGGGATGCGATCGGATCAGATGCCGCTCTGGCCGTCGGAGCCGATATAGGCGATGCGGATCATATTGGTGGCGCCTGGTGTGCCGAGCGGCACGCCGGCCGAGATGATGATGCGGTCGCCGGGCTTGCCGAAGCCTTCGTCCGCGACGATGCGGCAGGCGCGGTTGACCATGTCGTCGAGATCGGTCGCGTCATGTGTGACGACGCAATGCAGGCCCCAGACGACGGCAAGGCGGCGTGCCGTCTTGATGATCGGCGACAGCGCCAGGATCGGCACCTGCGGACGCTCACGCGAGGCGCGAAGGCCTGTCGTGCCGGACGAGGTGTAACAGACGATCGCCGACAGCTTCAGCGTCTCGGCGATCTGGCGCGCAGCGAGCGAGATCGCATCCGCACCGGTCGCTTCCGGCTGGGCGCGCTGGGCATAGATGATGCCCGGATAATGCGGCTCGCGCTCGATGGCGGTGGCAATCGACGCCATGGTCGAAACGGCTTCGACCGGATAGTCGCCCGAGGCCGACTCGGCCGAGAGCATGACGGCATCGGCGCCTTCGAAGACGGCGGTTGCGACGTCGGAAACTTCCGCGCGCGTCGGCACCGGCGCCGAGATCATCGATTCCAGCATCTGCGTGGCGACGACCACCGGCTTGCCCGAACGGCGGCAGGCGCGGATCAGCTGCTTCTGGATGCCGGGAACAGATTCGAGCGGCATTTCGACGCCGAGATCGCCGCGGGCGACCATCAATGCATCGGAAAGCTCGATGATCTCCTCGATACGCTCGAGAGCCTGCGGCTTTTCGATCTTCGACATCAGGCCGACACGGCCGCGGGCGATCTTGCGCACTTCGGCAAGGTCGTCAGGACGCTGGACGAAGGACAGCGCCACCCAGTCGACATCGTCGGTGGCAAGCACGGCGTCGAGATCGGCGCGGTCCTTGTCCGTCAGCGCGCCGACGCCGAGCAGCGTGTCGGGAAGGCTGACGCCCTTGCGGTCGGAAATGCGGGTGCCCGAAATAACGGTGGTGACGATGCTCTTGCCGTCGCATTTTTCGGCGCGCAGCGCGAGCTTGCCGTCGTCGATCAGCAGGCGGTGGCCGGGCTGCACCGATTCCAGGATCTCGGGGTGCGGCAGATAGACGCGGTTCTGATCGCCGAGCGCTTCGTTGTTGTCGAGCGTGAAGGTCTGGCCGGGTTTCAGATCGACCTTGCTGTCGACGAACTTGCCGACTCGCAGTTTCGGTCCCTGCAGGTCGGCAAGAATGCCGATCGGCCGGCCGGAGCGCGCCTCGACCGAGCGGATGCGCTGGATGAGCGTACGCATCACGTCGTGGCTCGCATGGCTCATATTGATGCGGAAGACATCGGCACCGGCCTGATGCAGCTTCTCGATCATCGATTCCTCAGCGGAGGCGGGCCCGAGGGTGGCGAGGATTTTAATTTTGCGATTACGCTTCATCAATTCTGGCTTTCTTGCGTCCCTGGGGTGTCGGAGAGTTGGACCATCCAGCTGCCCTGGCGGCCCGTGTCATATTCCTTGAAACCCATCTTCTGGTAACCGCGGGCATAACAATCCTGCACACCCGAGATCTTGAACTCGTTTTCCGCCACGCACATCTGCACGTCCCCCGTCCATCGTCCTCCCCGGGCGGCGTCCTCTGCGTAGAGGTAATAATAACGCGATTGCAATTCTCCCTCGATCAACACGGCGCAGGTCGTTGCCGGCACCTGCCACCAGCCTTCCGTCATCCAGCCGTCCTTGGCCCGATAGCCGATCGCCACGCCGACGAGATTTTGCGTTCCGTTGCAGACGCGAAAATCGGCGCGCGCGGCATCTGCGATGAAGAACGGCGTAAAGGCTGCAAGAGCAAACAGAGCGAGACGGACCAGCGGTCCGGACCGCGTGAGGAAACTTGGCGCGGCTTGGATCAACACGGCTCCCAAATAGCTCCACGGTTATTCGTATGCTTGTCTTCTTGCGCCGCCGTCAAGCGAAAGTCAACGCAATGCTAATCGATTATATTTCCTTTCACAAACCGCCCGTCGGGGGTCCTGCTCAACCTCTGTCCGCCTGCGGCGCTTGAACCTGGCGCGGACGCATGCGATCACTGCCCGACTGCGCAATGACGAACGGCAATTCCTGATGGACGACTTCCAATCCTTCGAAATCCTATCCGGCAAACATGACAAAGGCATGGTGATCCTCGCAGATCATGCGATGAACCGCCTTCCCGCACGCTATGGCCGGCTCGGCCTGCCGGACGCGGCCTTCACCCGCCACATCGCCTATGACATCGGCATCGAGGGGCTGACGCGGCGGCTTTCGGAAAGTCTCGGCGTACCCGCGGTGCTCGGCGGCTTCTCGCGCCTGCTGATCGACCCGAACCGCGGCGAAGACGATCCGACCCTGATCATGAAGATCTCCGACGGCGCCGTCATCTCAGGCAATCATCCAATCACGCCGCAGGAGTGGGAGAACCGCATCGAAACCTTCCATCGCCCCTATCACCACGCCGTCGCCGCAACGATCGACAGGGTGGCGAACGCCACCGGCAAGGCGCCGCTGGTGCTGTCGCTGCACTCCTTCACACCCGCCTGGAAAGCTATTCCCCGCCCCTGGCACGCTGCCGTGCTTTGGGACAGCGATCATCGCGCCGTCGGCCCGCTGCTCGACATGCTGCGCGCCGATCCCGATCTTATCGTCGGCGACAACGAACCCTATGACGGCGCGCTGAAGGGCGATACCATGTACCGCCATTGCATGATCACCGGCATTCCGCATGCGCTGCTCGAAGTCCGTCAGGACCTGATTGCAGACGAGGCCGGGATCACGGCATGGGCCGAGCGCCTCGCGCCGATCTTTGCGGCAATGAACGCCGATCCCGCCTTGCACGAATACGACGTCCACGTCTCGCGCACAGGTCCTTATTGAAGGATAGGCCCCTATTGAAAGGAGAGCGAGATGACCGCGCTCAGCAGAAAACAGCAGACCGAATTCGAGGCCGCCGCTTTCCGCCGCCTTGTCGCGCATCTTCGCGAGCGCAGCGACGTGCAGAACATCGACATGATGAACCTCGCCGGCTTCTGCCGCAACTGCCTGTCGAACTGGTATCGCGAGGCAGCCGAGGCCGACGGCGTGCCGATCACCAGCGACGAATCGCGCGAGATGGTCTATGGCATGCCCTACGAGGACTGGAAAAAACTCCACCAGAACGAGGCCTCGCCTGTGCAAAAGGCTGCTTTTGAACTGAACAACCCACACAAATAGCCTGGCCGACCCGGAACAGGCTTGACCGTGACGCCGCTTCGCGGCAGTCACGTGCCTTCGAATTGATCATCCCCAATCAGGAGAACACGATGTCTGATGCTCATGGCGTCGCCCGCGACCAGCTTCGCGCTTTCATCGAGCGCATTGAACGGCTGGAAGAAGAAAAGAAGACCATCGCCGACGACATCAAGGACGTCTATGGCGAAGCCAAGGGAATGGGCTTCGATACCAAGATCCTGAAAAAGGTCGTGGCACTGCGCAAGAAGGACGAGCAGGAGCGCATGGAAGAGGAAGCGATCCTCGACACCTACCTGCACGCACTCGGCATGATCGAGTCGCCACCGGAAGGCTGATCCGCCCCTCCTTGCTGACATGTCGACAAGCCGCCGGACCGCCCGGCGGCTTTTCTTTTGCCCAATGCATGTCGCCGGAAGTGTGAAGCGATTCTGGGATAACGACATGCATCAAAACAAAGAGCCGAAGCGCGTCGCATGATTCAAATTTGCTGCGACGCGCTTTAGGCTGGACTAGCCATAGACTGTCCGCCGCTGGTCGAAGCAGCCAAAAGAAAAACCGCCGGATCGCTCCGACGGTTTTGATGTTCGGGCTATCGACCGACTCAGTTCGTGTTGAACTTGCGCACTTCCATGAAGTTCACAGCCGTGCCGCTGAAGCGGGCCGGGTCGACCGAAGCGGTCTTGACGTTGAAACCTTCGGTATAAACGGTGGTCGGCTGCGCGCGCATCGTCTGGCTGACGAAACGTGGCGCCTTCACCTGCTTGGAGGCCATTTCCAGACGGGCATTGGTCAGCGCCCACTGCGAAATCATCTTCTGCGTCAGCTTCGGCTCGGTGCGAACAGTCGCGCGGCTGGCGTCCGCCGCCGCGGCTTCCTTGTGCGTCGGGCGGCCGCCCTTGGTGGGCAGGCCCTGCGCCACGGCATTTTCGGCGGCCGGTTCATCAAAGCCGTCGCCGAAGCTTGCCGATTTGGTCATCGGCGCCAAGGCTGCGAGTTCGAGTGGCGGTTTTGCGGCAGGCGCCTTTTGCGTCATCGCGGCGTTGATTGCCTGCTCCACCGTCATCTCAGGCGCATTTGCGGCGACCTGGTTTTCCCCACCCTTGTTCTGCTGGTCGAGCGCATCGGCGACGGCAGGAGACAGTCCGCCGTCCTGATCCGCCTCGTCGGCCTCTGCTTCCGGATCGGCATTGGCGGCAGCCAGAAGGTTCTCGGCAACGGCAGGGCGTTCGACCGGCGTCGGAACCGGCATTCCGCTCAGCATGGCAGGATCGGTCGATGCGAGCTCAGCATCGCCCGGCGCGCGGCGCTGGCCGAGAAGCGAGGGAACCGGGATGCTGTAGGCGCTGAGATCGGCGAATTGCTGCGGCTGGGCCTGATCGGCCGGAAGCGCTGCGACAAGGGCCTGTTGCGCGGCATTACCCGAAGGCGGTGCGACGAGCGCACTCGCCACGTCGCTGCCGGCCGGCTGATTGCTGAATGCCGGGCGAACCTGCGGCACCGGCGCGTTCAGATCGGCGACTTCGGTCTGCTCCGGCTCGGCAGGCGCCAGTGCCGGCGCGGCCTTCGGCGGCGTCGCCTTGGCGACGGCAACAGGCGTCGAATCGTCTTCCTGCTCGTCCGCTCCGCCGCCAAACAGCGCAGCAAACAGCGTCTTATGCTTCGGCGCCGATTCGGAAGCGCTGGCGATTTCGATCTGCGTACCGCTGACACGGCGCTTATAGTCGGCCATCGCCTGCTGATAGCCAGGCAGCGGCTTGCCGTCAGCCGGGATATGAATGGTGTTGCCGTTCGGGAAAAGCCGGACCAGCTCGTCGCGGCTCATGCGCGGCCAGGCACGGACGCCGCCGACATCCATATGCACGAAGGGCGAGCCGGATTTCGGATAGAAGCCGACGCCGCCGACCTGCATCTTCATGCCGATCCCGCGCAATGTCGCAAGCTTGACGTCGGGAATGAAAAAGTCCATCGCCTTGCCGAGCATATGCTGGCTCTTTTCGGCGACGCCCGAGTTGCGCGAGCGGCCGCGCAGCATCTCGTTGGTACCCGGCGAACGGAAACCGCAGACGACGTTGATATAATCCCGCGAACCGCTCTGGCGATAAACTTCCCAGATCAGGTCGAACAGGCGCGGGTCCATCTTCGTCGGCTGGTTCTTGCGCCAGTCGCGCAGGAAGCGGTTCAGCTGCTCCAGGCCCTTGGGGTCGAACTTGCCGTTGCGCTTGTAGGTGATGACGGCCTTTTCGCCGGTATGGATGAAATAGAGCTTGAGGCTGCGGGTGTCGCCCGCTGCCTCGGAAGGTGTACTAACGAATACCGGTGAGGAAACCGCGAGCGCAAGAAGGGCGGCCGCTGCCGTCCTTACTGCCTTTCCGCAGATGTCGGCGCACAACATACGCCAGCTCAAGCGCGAAGGCTTGGAATTCCCATTCAGATTCGGCAACTCGATCCCCGTCAGACAGACAATGTCCCGTACTGTCTCAGATGACTGTCAAATGCGGTCACACGATGGCAAAAATGCCACACATGATCAACCTTTTCTTTACATAGTGAACGAGCCACTAACAAGTGGTTTATGATCAGTAACAAATCGTGGTTGCCTTAGTCTTAATAAAAAGCGCTTAAGCCGCATCTTTCTGGGGATTATCGGGGTCTATGCCGTAATCTTTGAGCTTGCGATAAAGTGTGGACCGGCCGATGCCAAGTTTGCGCGCCACTTGACTCATCTGCCCGCGGTAGAATTTGAGCGCGAATCGGATGAGCTCCTCCTCGACATCGGCAAGCCTGCGCACGTCGCCGGCCGGATTGACGCTGGCGATCGCGTTTTCGGAGACTTCGGACAGACGGTGGTGCACCTCTCCCGAGATCGACGCCCTGAACTCCTCGCCATAGCTGTCATCGGGATCGAGGCCGGTATTGTCGGCAACCAGCGCCAGGTGATCGACGACCTCGTATTCCGGAAGCTGGGCGGCGATCTGCGGGAAGTCCCCTTCCGTCAGCTCCGGCCCTTCTGCCAGAACGACCGCGCGGAAAATCGCGTTTTCGAGCTGGCGGATGTTGCCCGGCCAGTCATAGGCGGTCAGCAGCGCCAGCGCGCCTGCGTTGACCGTCATGCGGCGGCCGTTCTTCTGCTCGCTGGAGAAGCGTTCGGCAAAGACGCGCACCAGATGCGGAATATCTTCCTTGCGCTTGCGCAGCGCCGGGATGGTGATCGGGAAAACGTTGAGGCGATAGTAGAGATCCTCGCGGAAATGGCCGTTCTTGACCTCCTCGATCAGATCCTTGTTGGTCGCCGAGATCAGTCGGACATTGACCTTATGTGCGGTCCGCGCACCGACGGTCTCGATCTCGCCCTGCTGCACGGCGCGCAACAGCTTCACCTGCACCTCGAGCGGCAGGTCGCCGATCTCGTCGAGGAAGATGGTGCCGCCGTCGGCTTCCATGAATTTGCCGATATGGCGCTCGGTCGCGCCGGTAAAGGCGCCCTTCTCGTGGCCGAAGAGAATGCTCTCGACGAGATTGTGCGGGATCGCCCCGCAATTGACCGTGACGAAGGGCTTGTTCGAGCGGTCGCCGCCGGATTGGATGGCGCGCGCCACCAGTTCCTTGCCGACGCCGGATTCGCCTTCGAGCACGACCGGAATGTTGGACTGAGCCGCCCGCTGGGCGAGATCGATGACGCGGAGCATCGCCGGGCTTGCCGAGACGATGTCGTCGAAGCCGACCGAGCCGGAGCGCGACCGGCGTCCGGCCCGCGCCTTCACCTCGCGCTGGTCGAGCTTCATCGCATTCGAGATCGACGTGGCGATGCGTTCGGGCGAAACCGGCTTGACGACGAAATCGAAGGCGCCGGCGCGCATTGCCTGCACCACGGTCTCGATGCCGCCCTGGCCCGTCTGCACGATGACGGGGATCTGCGTGCCGAATTCATGAAGCGCGTCGAGGAATTCGAGGCCGGTCATCTCCGGCATCATCAGGTCGAGCACGATGACGTTGAAAAGGCCGCTGTCGCGTTTGACCATTTCCAAGCCGATGCGGCCGTTTTCCGCCTGGTGCACGACATGGCCGTGACGCTCGATTGCGTTCTTGAGCAGGCGGCGCTGCACGGGGTCGTCCTCGACCACGAGAATTTGCCCTGCTCCCTTGAGCTCATTGTAACCGGTCATTGTCGCCTCACTTCATGCGAAACCATGAAGCGCACTCTGACAGCAAGGCTTGAACATCCAGTTTTGAGAAATAATTGCATTTTAACGATTGGAACGGGTCGTTTTCGTGCCGAAGCGAGGCCTTTCTTGCGCCGAAAGGCCCTTGATGCCGGGCCTTCTCGCGCTTATTCAAACAGACCTGTTATGAAAGTGGAGAGGAATTGCCCCATGAAAATTGAGCTCCCGCACGCACGCCTTCTTTTGTCGGCAGCAGCGCCGGCCGGGGCGGCCAATCCGGCGCTCGGCGATCTGCCGGTCTGGAAGCTGCAGGATCTTTATCCCTCCGCCACCTCGACCGCCTTCGTCGCCGACATGGAAAAGGCCGGCAAGGCTGCTATCGCCTTTGAGGAGAAGTGGAAGGGCAAACTCGCCGACGCCGCAGCGAAGACCGGCACTGAGGGCATCGGCGCGGCGCTGAAGGAATATGAGGCGCTGGATGATATCATGGGCCGCCTCGGATCCTTCGCCGGCCTCACCTATTTCTCCGACACTACCGATCCAGCAAACGGCAAGCTCTACGGCGACGTGCAGACCAAGATCACCGAATTTTCCGGGCACCTGCTGTTTTTCGCACTCGAACTCAACCGCATCGACGACGCGGTGATCGATGCCAGCATGGCCAAAGACCCCGATGCCGGCCACTATCGCCCCTGGCTGGTCGACCTCCGGAAAGACAAGCCCTACCAGCTCGACGACCGGCTGGAACAGCTCTTCCTCGAGAAGTCGATGACATCGGCCGCCGCCTTCAATCGCCTCTTCGACGAAACCATGGCGGAACTGCGCTATGAGATCGATGGCGAAAAAGTGCCGCTCGAAGTGGCGCTGAATATGCTGCAGGAGAAGGATCCCGACGTGCGCCGCAAGGCGGCCATAGCGCTTGCGGCAACCTTCAAGGCCAATATCCGCATCTTCACGCTGATCACCAATACGCTCGCCAAGGACAAGGATATTGCCGACCGCTGGCGCGGGTTCGAGGATATCGCCGACTCCCGGCATCTCGCAAACCGCGTCGAGCGCGAGGTCGTCGATGCGCTGGCCGCGGCCGTCCGCGAAGCCTATCCCCGCCTTTCGCACCGCTATTACAGGATGAAGGCGAAATGGCTCGGCATGGAGCAGATGAATTTCTGGGATCGCAACGCGCCGCTGCCGGAAACCTCCAGCGCCGTCATTTCCTGGCCCGAGGCGAAGGACACGGTGCTTTCGGCCTATGGCAATTTCGCCCCCGAAATGGCTGATATCGCCAGGCGCTTCTTCGACGAACAATGGATCGACGCCCCAGTTCGCCCCGGCAAGGCGCCCGGCGCCTTCGCCCATCCGACGGTTCCCTCGGCCCATCCCTATGTCCTCGTCAATTATATGGGCAAGCCGCGCGACGTGATGACGCTTGCCCATGAGCTCGGCCATGGCGTGCACCAGGTTCTCGCCGGCGCGCAAGGGGCGCTGATGTGCCAGACGCCGCTGACGCTTGCCGAAACCGCCTCCGTCTTCGGCGAGATGCTGACCTTCCGCGCGCTTCTGGAAAAGACCAGCGACAAGCGTGAGCGCAAGGCGATGCTCGCCCAGAAGGTCGAGGACATGATCAACACGGTCGTCCGCCAGATCGCCTTCTATGAATTCGAGCGCAAGCTGCACACCGCCCGCAAGGCAGGGGAACTCACAGCCGACGACATCGGCGAACTCTGGCTCTCCGTCCAGTCGGAAAGCCTCGGGCCGGCAATCAGCATTTCGGAAGGATACGAGACCTATTGGGCCTATATCCCCCACTTCATCCACTCGCCCTTCTATGTCTATGCCTATGCCTTCGGCGATTGCCTGGTGAATTCGCTCTATGCCGTCTACCAGAAGGCCGAGACCGGCTTCCAGGCGAAGTATTTCGAACTGCTGAAGGCCGGCGGCACCAAGCATCACTCGGAACTTTTGAAACCTTTCGGCCTCGACGCCACCGATCCGTCGTTCTGGAGCCAGGGCCTGTCGATGATCGAAGGGCTGATCGACGAGTTGGAAGCTTTGGATAGGGCGTGAAGCTCGACCAAGACCAGAACGAACGGTGCCGTGGTGGGCTCAACCGCATTCTGCAACGTCCACGAGGAACCATGACAGCAGCCCCCTCTCCCTCATTCCTGTGCTTGTCACAGGAATCCAGCTCGCCCAAGTCCTTGGGCGTGGGGGCCTCTTTATATGCCGGAAGTGAATCATTCACGGCGCAGACGCGCCGTGGCTGGATTCCTGTGACAAGCACAGGAATGAGGGAGGTGGGTGTCGCTGCGGTCTCGGCCCACCACAGCAAAACCACAAGTTTCGCATCGCCCGGCATCGAAGAAAACAAAACCGTCGCAAGCATCGGATAGCCAAGCAAGATGCGGCATGACCATGTCTGACCCCTACATTCTCTTTCGCGACGATACATCAGGCCAGGTGATGCTTTTCGCCGAACCGGCTGAGATCATCGTTGCGCGAACGCGCGCCGAATTCTTTGCCGGCCTTGTCAGGATGGAAAAGGCCAAGGCCGAGGGCAAATGGCTCGCCGGCTATATCGCCTACGAGGCCGGATATCTGTTCGAGGAGAAACTCGCCTCCTTCGCTCGGGAAGATCGCGAAACCCCGCTCCTCTCCTTCGGCGTCTTCGATGCTCCGCAGCCGGACACACACCCGCTTGCCCAACCGAAACAGCGCCTCGAAAACGAAGAGTTCCTCACCGCCCCGAAAGCCGCCTGGGATTTCCCTATATATAAAGAGCGCTTCGACCGTCTGCATGAGCACCTGCGGCTCGGCGACGCCTATCAGGCGAACCTCACCATGCCGGTCGAGGCCCGCTGGAACGGCGATCCCCGTGCCGCCTTCTGGTCGCTGATCGAACGCCAGCCGGTCAAATACGGCGCGCTCGTCGATCTCGGCGGCCCGCTCATCCTGTCGCGGTCGCCGGAACTGTTCTTCCGCACCGATGAAGCGGGCTGGATCGAGACCCATCCGATGAAGGGCACGGCGAAACGCGGCACCACCGCCGCCGAGGATGCCGAAATCGTCGAGGCCATGCGCCGCGATATCAAGACGCAGGCGGAAAACCGCATGATCGTCGATCTCTTGCGCAACGATATCTCCCGTGTCACCGAAGTCGGCACGCTCGATGTCCCGAAGCTCTTCGACATCGAGACCTATCCGACCGTCCACCAGATGGTCAGCCATGTGCAGGCCAGACTGCGTCCCGGCCTTTCGATCCGCGACATCTTTGCCGCCCTCTTTCCCTGCGGTTCGATCACCGGCGCACCGAAGATGCGGGCAATGGAAATCCTCCATACACTCGAGGATGCTCCCCGCGACGCCTATTGCGGAGCGATCGGCATGATTTCGCCGAGCGGCGCCATGCGGTTTTCCGTCGCCATCCGCACCATCACGCTTTTTGACGGCGGCAGGGCCGTCTTCAATGTCGGCGGCGGCATCGTCTTCGATTCCACCGCCGAGGCCGAATATGAGGAATGCCTGCTCAAGGCCCGCTTCGCCATCGGCGACCAGTGGATTGCGCGATGATCGATTTTTCGCTGATCGAAACGCTGCGCTGGCAGCCCGGCGACGGCTTCATCCGCCTGCGTCTGCATCTTGCCCGACTTTCCCGCTCCGCCCGTCGCCTTGGCTTCCCGCAGCCGATCGATGCGGTGGCCAGGCTTGGCGCAGCCGTTGCAGATGCCGCCGGTCCGCTACGCGTCCGCCTGACTTTCGACGCCCAAGGTCGGATCGAGGTGACGAGCGCCGCCTTCGTCCCGCTGGCGCCCGACACCACGTGGACCATCCGCATCGCCGAGACCCGTCTCGATTCCACCGACAGGTTGCTGCGTTTCAAGACGACGCGACGCGCCATCTACGAGGCCGCACGCGCCGAATATACCCCTGCCGAGGCCGATGACGTCATCCTCTTGAACGAACGCGGCGAAGTCTGCGAGGGCACCATCACCTCCGTCTTCCTGGACGAGGGGGACGGCATGCTGCGTACCCCGCCGATCTCCTGCGGCCTGCTCGCCGGCGTGCTGCGCACCGAGCTCATCTGCGCGCGCAAAGCCCGTGTCGGCCGCTTCACCCTTGCCGATCTCGATGCCGGCACGCTTTATATCGGCAATTCGCTGCGCGGCCTGATCCGTGCCAACCTCATCAGGAACTGACCATGTTCATTCTCTCCCTCACCTATCTCAAATCCAACGACGAAGCCGACAGGCACATGGAGCCGCATATGGCCTGGGTGAAGGAAGGTTATTCCAAGGGCTGGTTCCTCGCCTCCGGCCGCAAGGTGCCGCGCACCGGCGGCGCGATCCTGGCGATCGGCGACCGCGCCGCAATCCAGGCCTATGTCGCCGCCGATCCCTTCACCCTCCACGGCGTCGCCGAATACGACATCACCGAACTTGCCGTGACGACGACGATTGAAGGACTGGAAATCCTCAAACGCTGATTTTGCAGGAGGCCGGTCAGATGACCTCGCCGACCTCTCGCCCGCCCGATATTTGAGCTTTCCCCCTCAACACTCTTTATTGTGACGCCGATTTGTGGTTAGAGCCGGTCACCTCGCAATTTCTGCGGCAATTTCAAAAGAATTCTTCAGGCTGAACGCCTTCGTCCTCTTCCACAGGAGAAAAGAATGACGGAACAGAACTATCCGGTATATGCCGAAATTACCGGTCCGATCGTGATGATCGGCTTTGGCTCCATCGGCCGCGGCACCCTGCCCCTGATCGAGCGCCACTTCAAATTCGACAAGAGCCGGATGGTCGTCATCGACCCGCGCGAAGAGCCCTCCGACATGGAGATCCTCAAGAAGCACGGCGTTCGCCATATCAAGGAATATGTCACCAAGGACAATTACAAGGAGCTGCTGAAGCCGCTGCTGACCGAAGGCGAAGGCCAGGGTTTCTGCGTCAACCTCTCGGTCGACACCTCCTCGCTCGACCTTATCAAGCTCTGCCGCAAGCATGACGTGCTCTACGTCGACACCGTCGTCGAACCCTGGCTCGGCTTCTATTTCGACAAGGGCATGAGCAATGCCGACCGCACCAACTATGCGCTGCGCGAAACCGTGCGCAAGGAAAAGGCGAAGAACCCGGGCGGCGCCACCGCCGTTTCCACTTGCGGCGCCAATCCCGGCATGGTTTCCTGGTTCGTCAAGCAGGCGCTCGTCAACCTCGCCAACGACACCGGCCTGAAGTTCGACGAACCGGACCAGCACGATCGCGAAGGCTGGGCCAAGCTCATGAAGAAGCTCGGCGTCAAGGGCGTCCACATCGCCGAGCGCGACACCCAGCGCACCAAGCACCCGAAGCCGCTCAACGTCTTCTGGAACACCTGGTCCGTCGAAGGCTTCATCTCAGAAGGCCTGCAGCCGGCCGAACTCGGCTGGGGCACCCATGAAGAATGGATGCCGAAGAACGCCAAGAAGCACAAGAAGGGCAACAAGGCGGCGATCTACCTGGAGCAGCCGGGCGCCAACACCCGCGTACGCACCTGGTGCCCGACGCCCGGCCCGCAATATGGCTTCCTCGTCACCCACAATGAGTCGATCTCGATCGCCGACTACTTCACCGTTCGCGACAAGGACGGCGAAGTGACCTTCCGCCCAACCTGCCACTACGCCTACCATCCGGCCAACGACGCCGTGCTCTCGCTTCACGAGATGTTCGGCAATGGCGGCACGCCGCAGCCGGTCCATCACGTTCTCGATGAAGACGAGCTGGAGGACGGCATCGACGAACTCGGCGTCCTGCTCTACGGCCACGAGAAGAACGCCTACTGGTTTGGCTCGCGTCTGTCGCTGGAAGAAACGCGCCGCATCGCGCCCTATCAGAACGCCACCGGCCTGCAGGTCACTTCAGCCGTCCTCGCCGGCATGGTCTGGGCTCTGGAAAACCCGAAGGCCGGCATCGTCGAAGCCGACGAGATCGACTACAAGCGCTGCCTCGAAGTGCAGATGCCTTATCTCGGCCCGGTCGAAGGACATTACACCGACTGGACCCCGCTCGATGGCCGCCCGGGCCTGTTCCCCGAGGATATCGACACCAAGGATCCGTGGCAGTTCAGGAACATTCTCGTTCGCTGAGATCGCTCGCGCGACTTTGAAGATGCCCGCCGCAAGGCGGGCATTTTTGTAACGCCTGCTGTCTAAATGCCGTCGGCCTCCCCGCCAAGGCTTGCCTTCGCGGCGGGCGCGCGCCATGTTTTGCCCGAACTTGGCGGCTGTCCGCCGCACCGATTCCCGGGAGAAGCCTTATGAAAATCAGAACTGGTCTCGTTCTTGTCGGTGCAGCGGCCGCTCTTGCCGCCTGCGTTTCGCCAGAGCCGCGCCGCCTGCCGGTTGCAAACGCACCGGCCGCCACCGGCGTCGAAGGCAACTGGAGCGATCCGAACGGCATCGTCTCCACCTTCCAGGGCGGCAGCTTCACCACCCGCACGACCGACAGCAACCAGCTTCTTGCCTCGGGCACCTATATCAATACCTCGCCGACCCTGGTCGAGATCAACATGACCTCTCTGGTGCGCAAGACCCAGTCCAAGGTCAATTGCGCCCTCGTCAACCCGAGCCAGCTCAACTGCACCTCCGATTCCGGCGCACAATTCACACTTTCCCGCCGAGGCTGAAGATAAGGCGATAGGCTAAGCACAGCATGCGCGCCCTCGCCGTTTACCTCGTCCTCCTGCTCGCGCTGCCGCTTGCAGCACTTGCCGTCCTTTTTCCGGCCAACGTCTATCGTGCCCAGGGCATCGCCGCTCCCGATTGCGACGGACCGGGCCAGCTGACGATGTTGGCCGTGCCGACAATATTGATCTACGGCGCCGGCGCGCTCTTTGCCTATCGGGCCGGCCGGCGCTTTCACCGCCTCGTTTTTCTTCTGTGTCTGATCATCGCCCTCGCCACCGTTCTGAATATCGCGGAGGCCGTGCACGAACTCTACCGAAACGCCGCCGACGGCGAATGCCTGTAACAGCCACCCGGCTTTTTTGCCCCGCCCCCTTGGAAAGCGGCCTGACTGGCCCAGCTTTCTCTTGCGGTCGCCCATCGTCTGATGGAACATCCGCAGGCCGGGAACCGCCTCGGCGGACTAATGCATGTCGCCCGGAAGTGTGCAGCGGTTCCGGGATAACGACATGCATAAAAACAAAGAGCTAAAGCGCGACGCGCTTTAAGGAAGGGATCGGCGAGGATCAGGGGGATCTCTCGCCTCAATCAGGAGAACAGGGATGACGAAGTCTTTCAGCTTCGGTCTTTTGACCGCGTCCATGCTGGCGCTGAGCACGGGCGCCGCTTTTGCGGATTACGAACTCAATATTCTTCATATCAACGATTTCCATTCGCGCATCGAATCGATCAACAAGTTCGACTCCACCTGCTCAGCCGAGGAAGAAGGCAAGAAGGAATGCTTCGGCGGTGCTGCCCGCCTGAAGACCGCGATCGACCAGCGTCGTCAGGCGCTTTCCGGCAAGAATGTCCTCCTGCTGAATGCCGGCGACAATTTCCAGGGCTCGCTGTTCTACACCACCTACAAGGGCGCGGCCGAAGCCGAATTCCTCAACCTGATGAAGTTCGACGCCATGACCGTCGGCAACCATGAATTCGACGACAGCGAGGACGGGCTTGCGACCTTCCTCGACAAGGTGCAATTCCCCGTCGTTACCGCAAACGTCAAGGCGGCAGCCGCCTCAAAGCTCGGCGATCGCATCAAGCCCTCGCTGGTGCTCGATGTCGGCGGCCAGAAGATCGGCATCGTCGGCGCCGTCACCAATGACACGGCCGAACTTTCCTCCCCCGGCCCGAACGTCACGATATCAGATGACGTCCAGGCCATTACGTCAGCCGTTCAGGATCTGAAGGGCCAGGGCGTCAACAAGATCATCGCGCTGACCCATGTCGGTTATCCCCGCGATCTCGCTTTGATCGCCAAGATCCCGGACGTCGACGTCGTCGTCGGCGGCCACTCCCACAGCCTGCTCTCCAATACCGACCCCAAGGCTGAAGGCCCCTATCCGACGATGGTCGACAATCCGGGCGGCTACAAGGTGCCGGTCGTCCAGGCCGCCTCCTACAGCAAGTATCTCGGCGATCTCGTCGTCAATTTCGACGATAGCGGCGTCGTCAAGGATGCCAAGGGCGATCCGATCCTGATCGATTCCAGCTTTACGCCCGATCCGGCTGTCGTTGCCCGCATCGCGGAACTGGCCAAACCGATCGAGGAACTGCGCAAGAAGGTCATCGGCTCCTCCGACGCCCCGATCGACGGCGACCGCAAGGTCTGCCGCGTCAAGGAATGCTCGATGGGCAATCTGGTGGCCGATGCCATGCTCGACCGCACGAAGAACCAGGGTGTTGCCATCGCTTTCCAGAACGGCGGCGGCCTGCGCGCTTCGATCGACGGCGGTGAGGTCACCCAGGGCGAAGTCATCACCGTCCTGCCCTTCCAGAACACGCTCGCCACCTTCGAGGCCACCGGCGCAGATGTCGTCAAGGCGCTCGAAAACGGCGTCAGCCAGATCGATCAGGGCGCCGGCCGCTTCCCGCAGGTCGCCGGCCTGAAATTCTCCTTCGACCAGTCCAAGCCTGTCGGCAGCCGAGTCAGCGATGTCCAGGTGAAGGAGGGCGACACCTTCGCTCCGATCGACCAAGCCAAGACTTACAAGGTCGCCACCAACAACTTCATGCGCTCAGGCGGCGACGGTTATTCGATCTTCAAGGAAGGCAAGAACGCCTATGATTTCGGTCCGGATCTGGCCGACGTGACCGCCGAATATCTGGCCGCCCACTCGCCCTATAAGCCCTATACCGACGGCCGCGTCACCGAAAACGGCGCGGCAGTCGCGCAGGCACCGGCTGCCGAACCGGCCGCTCCCGCACCAGCAACGCCCGCAGCCCCTGCACCAACCGCCGAACCTGCCCCGGCCCCTGCTGCACCGGCAACGCCCGCGCCTGCCTCCGCAGCACCCGCCCCGGCAACGCCAGCAACGCCTGCACCCGCTGCGGAACCGACACCGGCGCCGACAGCCTCCGCACCTGCCGCAACGACGCCATCCACCCACGTCATTGCTGCCGGCGACACCTTCTGGGATCTCGCCGTGACCTTCTATGGCGACGGCACGTTGTGGCGGAAGCTTTCGGAGGCCAACGGCAGTCCGAACCCGCGTCACCTGACGGTCGGCAAGGAGATCGAGGTTCCCGCCAAGTAAGACGATTTGTCCCGACATCGCTGGCCGGCCCGGGCTTTCCCGGGCCGGCTTTTCTTTCTATAGGGTGAACCACGATCTCGGGGCTGCGTATGAGCCGACGAGACAAAAGAGCGTTGGGACCAGAATGACAGCAGATACTTCACTCCGCCCGGCAGACCATCCGGCCGTCAAGTCAGGCAAGGTCGGTGTCCTGCTGGTCAATCTCGGCACGCCAGATGGCACCGATTACACGTCGATGCGCCGCTATCTCCGGGAGTTCCTGACCGATCGCCGCGTCATCGAATGGTCGCCGTGGAAGTGGTATCCGATCCTGTTCGGTGTCGTGCTCAACACCCGCCCGCGGAAAGTCGGCAAGGCCTATGAGCTGATCTGGAACAAGGAGAAGAACGAAAGTTATCTCCGCACCTATACGCGCAACCAGTCCGAGCTGATGGCCGAGCGCCTGAAGGATCTGGCGACGGTCAAAGTGGATTGGGCGATGCGCTACGGCACGCCGTCGATCGCCTCGCGCATCGAGGCGCTGAAGCAAGAGGGCTGCGACCGTATCGTGCTCTTCCCGCTTTATCCGCAATATGCGGCGGCAACGACCGCTACCGTCAACGACAAGGCGTTCCAGAAGCTGCTTTCGATGCGCTGGCAGCCGGCATTACGCACCGTGCCCGACTATCACGACGACGAGACCTATATCGAAGCACTCGCAACGTCCGTCGAAAAACATCTTGCGACGCTCGACTGGAAGCCGGAGATGCTGCTCGCCTCCTTCCACGGCATTCCGATGTCCTATTTCAAGCAGGGCGACCCCTATTACTGTCAATGCCAGAAGACCGGCCGGCTGCTGCGCGAGCGGCTGGGGCTGACCAAGGAAAACTTCATGGTCACCTTCCAGTCCCGCTTCGGGCCGGAGGAATGGCTGCAACCCTATACCGACAAGACGGTGGAGAAGCTCGCCCAAGACGGCGTCAAGCGCATCGCCGTCATCAATCCGGGCTTCGTCTCCGACTGTCTGGAAACGCTTGAGGAGATCGCCGAACAGGCCGCCCATTCCTTCCATGAGAATGGCGGCGAGAAGTTTGCACATATCCCCTGCCTCAACGACGGCGAGGACGGCATGAAGGTGCTGGAAAAGGTCGTCCGCCGCGAATTGCAGGGCTGGATCTGAGAGATCCCACGCTGAAAAATCTGCCCTGACTCATCCTTCTTTTCCTAGGAGGCGGGGCATCCGTGGGTCATTTCTTCCTCGCAAAGAACATGCTACCTCACCACATCAGTTGTGAGGCGCGCTGCATGCGCCGATAGGAGGAATTCATGCTGTTCGGCGGCTTCGATATCGTCGTGATCGTACTGGTTATCTTCGTCATCCTGGTGCTTTTTGCCGGGATCAAGACCGTGCCGCAGGGCTATCGCTATACGATCGAGCGCTTCGGCCGCTACACCCGTACGCTGGAGCCGGGCCTCAACCTCATCACCCCCTTCATCGAGCGCGTCGGCGCCCGGTTGAACGTGATGGAGCAGGTGCTGAACGTGCCGACCCAGGAGGTGATCACCAAGGACAATGCCTCGGTTTCGGCCGATGCCGTCGCCTTCTATCAAGTGCTGAACGCTGCCCAGTCCGCCTATCAGGTTGCCAACCTCGAAAACGCCATCCTCAATCTGACCATGACCAATATCCGCTCGGTCATGGGCTCGATGGATCTCGACGAACTGCTTTCCAACCGCGATGCGATCAACGACCGGCTGCTGCGCGTCGTCGACGAGGCCGTGCAGCCCTGGGGCATCAAGGTCACCCGCGTCGAAATCAAGGACATCCAGCCGCCGCGCGATCTCGTCGATGCGATGGCCCGGCAGATGAAGGCCGAGCGCGAGAAACGCGCCCAGGTGCTGGAAGCCGAGGGCTCACGCAACGCCCAGATTCTGAGGGCCGAAGGCGCCAAGCAATCCGCCATTCTCCAGGCTGAAGGCCAGCGCGAGGCCGCCTTCCGCAATGCCGAAGCCCGGGAGCGCCTGGCCGAGGCCGAAGCCAAGGCGACGAAGATGGTTTCCGAAGCCATTGCCGCCGGCGACATTCAGGCGATCAACTATTTTGTCGCGCAAAAATACACCGAGGCACTCACCGCGATCGGCTCGGCATCCAATTCCAAGATCGTGATGATGCCGATGGAAGCCTCTTCCATCCTGAGCTCGCTCGGCGGCATCGGCGCCATTGCCCGCGAAGTGTTCGGCGATGGCGGCAACAACCCGGCTTCGCCGCCACCCCTGCCGCGTCCCCGCCCGGCGCCGGCACGCTCGACGCCACCGATCAACCCGTCGACCCCCAATCCTTTCAATCCCGATCAGGAGCGCTAAGCCATGCTGGCGAAGATCGTCGCCGAACTTGGTCCGTGGAGCTGGTGGGTCGCGGGACTGGTGCTGCTCGCCGCGGAAATGATCGTGCCCGGGTTCTTCCTGGTCTGGATCGGCCTTGCCGCCTTGATCGTCGGCGCGCTGTCGCTCCTCTTCTGGGACAGCGCTTTCTGGGTCTGGGAGCTGCAGGCGATCGTTTTTGCGCTGCTAGCCGTCGCCACGACCTTCGCCGGTCGTCGGCTGACGCTGCGCAATTCGACGACCGACGAGCCCTTTCTCAATCAGCGCGGCGCCAGCCTCGTCGGCCGCACGGCGACGCTGCACGAACCGATCCGCGAGGGCCGCGGCCGCATCCGCCTCGACGATACGCTATGGCAGGTGATGGGACCGGACCTGCCGGCGGGAACGCAGGTGAAGGTGGTGTCGAGCAACGGCCGCGACCTGACGGTCGAGCCTGTCTCTGTCTGATTCACAGCTCTGATCAGGCGACGCCGATCCGCAGCAGATCGTGGAAATGCACCAGCCCGACCGGCCGGTGGTCGTCGTCGATGACGATCAGCGCGCCGATGTGGTGCTGGTTGAGCAGCGCCAGCGCGGCGGTCGCCAGCATCGTTGGCTTCACCGTCTTCGGCGTCCGCGTCATGATGTCGTCGACCGCAAGCTCTGAAAGATTGCGGGTCAGGTTTCGGGCCATGTCGCCTTCGGTGACGATGCCGCAGAGCCGCCCATCCTCGTCAAGCACGCCGACGCAGCCGAAATGCTTGCGCGACAGCACCGTGATCGCCTCCGGCATTGCCGTGCCCCTGGCCACGAGCGGCAGCCGTTCGCCGGTGTGCATAATATCGGCGACATGCATCAGGCTCGCGCCCAGCTTGCCGCCGGGATGGAAGACGTGGAAATCCGTGGCGGTAAAGCCGCGCGCCTCCAACAGCGCCACGGCCAGCGCGTCGCCGATCGCAAGCTGCATCAGTGTCGAGGTCGTCGGCGCCAGCCCATTCGGGCAGGCTTCCTGCTCGTTCGGCACGAGAAGGACGATATCGGCGGCTGTCGCAAGTGAGGAACTGCCGCTGCAGGTAATCGCGATCAGCGGAATGGAGAAGCGCCGCGTGAAGGAAATGATGCTCTTGAGCTCGGCGCTCTCGCCGCCCTTGGAAATTGCCAACACGACGTCGTCGGTCGCGATCATGCCGAGATCGCCGTGATTGGCCTCGGCCGCATGCACGAAAAAGGCAGGAGTCCCGGTTGAAGCGAACGTCGCCGCAAGCTTGGCGCCGATGTGCCCGCTCTTACCGACGCCGGTGACGATAACACGTCCGGTGATATCGCCGATAACTTCGACAGCGCGTGTGAAAGGACCGGCCAATCCATTGCCGAAGGCCTGTTCGAGCGCTTCAAGACCGCGTCTTTCGATCTCTATCGTGCGTTTTGCCGATTCGAGCACGCTGTTTTCAACGAGGTTTATCGCTCTTCTGTTCATGAAGCTGCGTTAGACCTTTTCACTTTCCAAGTCCACCCCGCACTCTTTCCGAAATGTGAACGGCACCCGCCGTCGGCAACGAATGATTAACCACGAGGCTTTACCTTTGGGTAAGAACCGAAAGCATGTCAGGCGCGAATTGCATGGGCCAGCCAAAACAGACGAGCAGTGTGACGCCGCTCCGCGCCATGAGCCGTGCCGTCACTTTTGCTGCGTTCGGTGGCCTGCTTCTCAGCCAGACGGCAGCCCTGGCGCAGTCCGCCTCGCAACAGCTGGCAACGACGGCAAATAGCCGCTCCACCGTCTCTCAGGACAACACCACGAACGCCGCCGCCGCTTTCGATGACGGCACCGACGATACCGCCACGCCTGCGGCGAACGGCACGACCGCAAACCCGGATGATGCCGCGCAGAGGCCGGCCATACCGGATGCGCAAGCCGGCGACGACATTACCGGCTCCATCCTCGATGAGGATATCCGCCGGCTGAACACCCGCGAAGCACCGATCGACGAAACGCTGCCGCGCCGCCGGGCTGCCGAAAGTGCCTCGACGGCCGAAACGCCGGGCATTCCGATCGGCACCTTCGTGCTCCGCCCGAGCGTCACCCAGAGCATCAACACCGAGACCACCAAGGACGGCAGCACCACGCAAAGGCGCGCCTTCCTCGAAACCGATGCAGCCGCGACACTCACCTCCGACTGGGGCCGGCATCAGCTGACCGTCACCTCGGAAGGCGCCTGGCAGCGGAATATCAGCGGCGAGGGTGAGGAGCAGCCGTCCTTCAAGGTCAACGGCGACCTCCGGCTGGATCTTCCCGACGATACGGTCGCGCATCTCACTGCCGGTTACAATTTCTACCGCGAGGATACGGACGATCCCGATGCGATCGCCAATGCGACACAACAGTCGGACGTACAGGAATTTTCGGCTGGCGCCTCCGTCCAACGCGATTTCGGCATCCTCCGCGGCACGACGGCGCTGGCGCTGACCCGCTCGATCTATTCCGACGCCACGCTGACCAATGGCACGACCGTCGCTCTCAGCGACCGCGACCAGACGACCGGCACGTTGCGCGGCCGCGTCGGTTACGAACTGTCTCCCGCACTCATTCCCTTCATCGAGGCCACGGTCGGCCGGACGCTCTATGACGAGACGCGTGATTCGGCCGGTTACGAACGTTCCGGCCATAGCTACGGCGCCAAGGCAGGCGTCGAGGTCGATCTCGGCGAAAAGCTGAAGGGTGAAGTCGGCGTCGGCTACGAGATGGCGAATTTCGAAGACAGCCGGCTGTCGTCGATCGATACCGCGACCCTCGATGCGAGCCTGCTCTGGTCGCCGATCCGCGGTACCGATGTCAATCTCGACCTGCAGACGAGCATCCAGCCCTCGACCACGGCGGGCGAAAGCGGCTATGTCTCGCACGCGTTGACGACGACGGTCACCCACCAGTTGCGCGACAATCTGGTTGGCACGATGATCGGCGGGGTGACGTGGCGCGATTATCCGACCGACAGCACCATCAACGACGAGCTCGTCTATACCGCGGCGACCGGCCTGACCTGGAACATCAACCGCTATCTCGATCTCACCAGCACGCTCGGCTACGAGCTGACCGCGCGCAAGGAAGGCACCGATTCGCAGCAATGGCGCGCCGGCGTCGGCCTCAAGCTCAAACGCTAAAAGCATGTCGCCCTGCCATCCGCTCAGGCTGATGCTATCAGATCCTGCAGGATGCCGATGATGCGGCGGTGCTGAGGGGCGTGACGTGTGCGGATGCTGGTTGCGGCATAGACCGTCTGTTGAATGGGTGGAGCGTCCTCTACCGGGAAAGCGGCACCTTCCTTGATAAGTCGCGCAGCACTGCTTTTCATGAGGTAGGCAGCGCCCCCCAGCGTCATCAGCAATTCCCTGATGGCGATGTTTTGCCCCGACGCCAGCGGTGCTGCCGACAGATGCGGCAAAGCCAGTCGGTGGGCACGGTCGAAGGCCGGAGAATAGATGGCCTGGATATAGGTTTCGGGTCGAAGTGCGCCGACGGTGCAGGCGACGTTGCTGACCAGATTATATGTCATTTCCCCGATTCTTTCATAGTAAAGGTCGGGCAGGTAGTGCGGAGTATAGAGAACGGCCAGATCGAGATCTCCAGCAGCGAGGTCGCGGTTCATCTGGTTCGAGTAGTCTGCTTCCACGTAGATCGATGTCCCAGGCAGCTCGGCGCGGACCGCAGAAAGCCAGCGCCCGGCAAAGATTTCGGCAAGGTCGTGTTGGATGCCGAGCCGCATGGATCGCTCATAGGCGCCCGCATTCTCGACCGCCCGCGTTGCCTCATTCCACTGATATTGAAGGGCTTTCGCATGATCCAGGAAACGCAGGCCCGACGCCGTCGGTGCGGTGCCACCCTTGTTGCGGGTGAAGAGCTTTCGGTTGAACTGCGCCTCCAGCGCCTTAACGCGATGGGAAACGGTTGATTGCGTGACGTTCAACCGCTCCGCCGTGCGGTTGAAGCTGCGGGTTTCCATCAGGTCGAGAAAAGTCTCGATAAGATCAATCTGCATGTTCTTTCCAGGCTCACTGGTCGAGGGGATCTGGCATTATCTAATCGAATTCTTCGATCAATAAAGCAAGTTCCCTCCGCTTGATGCCGCTCCCGTTCGTTGCCACACTTCCCTTCGAACGAGGAGCAGCCATGTCGAATTTGCCATCTCAGGCGCGCGTTGTGATTATCGGCGGAGGAGCTGTCGGCGTATCCGCCCTCTATCATCTGGCCATAGCGGGCTGGACCGACGCGGTGCTTCTGGAAAAAAACGAACTGACTGCCGGATCGACGTGGCATGCGGCCGGCAATGTGCCGACGTTTTCTTCTTCCTGGTCGATCATGAACATGCAGCGCTATTCCGCCTCGCTCTATCGCGAGCTGGGCGCTCAGGTCGACTATCCGATGAACTACCACGTGACCGGCTCGATCCGGCTCGGCCACTCGAACGAGCGGCTGCAGGAATTCAAGCGTGTGGTCGGCATGGGACGCTACCAGGGCATGGACCTCGACATCCTGTCGCCCGAGCAGATCAAATCGAAATATCCCTTTGTCGAGACCCATGACCTCATCGGCGCGCTCCACGATCCGCATGACGGCGACATCGATCCGGCGCAGCTGACCCAGGCCTTGGCAAAGGGCGCTCGCGACCTGGGGGCGCGGATCTTCCGCTTCTGTCCCGCAACCGGTGCGCGCAGGGAAAACAACGAATGGATCGTTTCCACCCCCGAGGGTGATATCCGCTGCGAATATGTCGTCAATGCCGCCGGCTATTACGCCCGCGAAGTCGGCAAATGGTTCGGCCGCGAGGTGCCGATGATGGTGATGAGCCATCAGTACATGCTGTTCGAAGAAATTCCTGAGCTTGCCGCATGGTCGAAAGAGGCAGGCCACAAGCTGCCGCTGCTGCGAGACGTCGATAGTTCCTACTATCTGCGGCAGGAAAAGACCGGGATGAACCTCGGTCCCTATGAGCGCAATTGCAAGGCGCATTGGCTGACGCCCGAGGATCCGATGCCGGAGGATTTCTCCTTCCAGCTTTTCCCCGACGATCTCGAGCGGCTGGAATGGTATCTCAATGACGCTGTCGAGCGCGTGCCGATCCTCGGCACTGCCGGTCTGTCGCGCATGATCAACGGACCTATCCCCTATACACCGGACGGCAATCCGCTGATCGGGCCGATGCCGGGCGTGCCGAATGCGTTTGAGGCCTGCGTCTTCACTTTCGGTATCTGCCAGGCGGGCGGTGCCGGCAAGGTGCTGGCCGAATGGCTGACCGAAGGGCAGACCGAATGGGACATGTGGTCCTGCGACCCACGTCGCTATACGCGCTTTGCTTCCGACCAGGATTACTGCATCGCCAAGGGCATGGAAGTTTACGGCCATGAATATGCGATGCATTTCCCGAAACATGCCTGGCCTGCTGGTCGCAACAGGAAACTCTCGCCGATCCATGATCGGATCGCAGCACTTGGTGCGCAATTCAAGCCCTATAATGGCTGGGAGCGCGCCAACTGGTACGCCAAATCAGGCGATGACACGTCGGAACAATCAACGCAGACCTGGAATCGGGCGGGACCGTGGCAGAAACGGATCGAGGAGGAATGCCTGGCGGTGCGTGATGCTGCGGGCATTCTCGATCTGCCGGGCTTTTCCCGCTACCGCCTGCAGGGTGAAGGCGCGCGCGACTGGCTGCTCGGCCTGATCACCGGCAAGGTGCCGAAACCCGGCCGCATCGGACTTGCCTATTTTGCCGACGACAAAGGCCGTATCGTCACCGAAATGTCGGTGATGGCGCTGGAAGAGAATCTTTTCTTCTTGACCACCGCAGCGACAGCGCAGTGGCACGATTTCGCATGGTTGCAGAAGCATCTGCCGAAAGACGCGAGTTTCACGCTCGACGATGTGACGGACGATTTGGCCTGCCAGATACTGTCAGGGCCGCAATCGCGTGCCATCCTCGCAGAAGTCACCGATGCCGATCTTTCCAAGCCGTGGCTGACGCACCAGTCCTGCCAGATAGCAGGCCGCCCACTGCAGCTGGTGCGCGTTTCCTTCGTCGGCGAGCTTGGCTGGGAGCTTCACACGAAGGTGGACGACACGGCCGCGGTCTTCGACGCGGTCTGGGCTGCAGGCGGGAAGCATGGCCTGAAGCCATTCGGCATGGAAGCACTCGACAGCCTGCGTATCGAGAAGGGCTACCGCGCCTGGAAGGGCGACCTTTCCACCGATTACACCATACTGCAGGGCGGGCTGGAGCGTTTCGTCGACTGGGCAAAACCCGATTTCAAGGGCAAGACGGCGCTCGAGCGCGAGAAGCAGCAAGGTGTGACGAAGCGCTTCGTCACATTGGCTGTCGATGCCGGCGAATGTGACGCCCCCTATATGTCGACGCTCTGGCGCGACGGTCAATTGGTCGGAGAGACAACGTCGGGCAACTGGGGCTACCGCGTCGGCAAGTCCGTGACGCTCGGCATGCTGCGGTCGGATCTGGCGGTGCCGGGCACGGAGCTGGAGGTTGAAATCTTCGGCGACCGGTTCAAGGCCGTCGTCCAGCCCGACCGGCCGTTGTGGGATCCCGAGAACGAGAGATTGCGAGCATGACGAAACCCATCCCCCAAAAGGCACGCGCGGTGATCATCGGCGGCGGGGTCTCAGGCTGTTCCATCGCCTACCATCTGGCGAAGCTTGGCTGGACCGATGTCGTACTGCTCGAACGCAAACAGCTCACCTCAGGCACCACATGGCACGCGGCTGGCCTCATCGGTCAGCTCCGCGCCTCGCAAAACATGACGCGCCTCGCCAAATATTCCGCCGATCTCTACGTCAGGCTGGAGGCCGAAACCGGCATCGGCACCGGCATGCGCCAAAATGGCTCGATCACCGTTGCCCTGACCGAAGAGCGTAAGGAAGAGATCTACCGTCAGGCCTCGTTGGCCCGGGCGTTCAAAATCGACGTTCGCGAGATTTCGCCGCAAGAGGCGAAGGCGCTTTACCCGCATCTCAACATCGGCGACATCAAGGCAGCGGTTCACCTGCCGCTCGACGGACAATGCGACCCGGCAAACATCGCCATGGCGCTCGCCAAGGGAGCTCGGCAGCACGGTGCGACCATCATCGAAGGCGTAAAGGTAATCGACGTGCTTGCCAGGGATGGTCGAGTCGTCGGCGTCGTCTGCGAACAGGCCGGCGAGCGTTTCACGATCGAGACGGAAAATGTCGTCAACGCCGCCGGCATGTGGGGCAGAGATCTCGCTCGGCAATCCGGCGTCACCTTGCCGCTGCATGCCTGCGAGCATTTCTACATTGTCACCGAGCCTGTTGGGGGGCTGAAATCTCTGCCTGTGCTGCGTGTGCCGGACGAGTGTGCCTATTACAAGGAAGATGCCGGCAAGATGCTCATTGGTGCCTTCGAGCCGGTTGCCAAGCCCTGGCCGCCGGCGGGCGAGGCGATCCGCGAGGACTTCTGCTTTGACCAGTTGCCCGAAGATTTCGACCACTTCCAGCCCATCCTCGAAATGGCGATCAACCGGATGCCGATGCTGGAAACCGCCGGCATTCACACCTTCTTCAATGGACCGGAGAGCTTTACGCCCGACGATCGCTATTATCTGGGCGAGGCGCCGGAACTGAACGGGTATTGGGTGGCGGCCGGATACAATTCGATCGGCATCGTATCTTCTGGCGGTGCCGGCATGGCGCTTGCCCAATGGATGAACGACGGCGAACCGCCCTTCGATCTCTGGGATGTAGACATCCGCCGCGCCCAGCCCTTTCAGAGAAACCGGCTCTACCTGAAGGACAGGGTCACGGAGACGCTCGGCCTGCTTTACGCGGACCATTTCCCCTATCGGCAGATGGCGACCGCGCGCGGTATACGCCGCTCGCCGATCCATGAGCACCTTGCGGCGCGTGGCGCCGTGTTCGGCGAAGTGGCTGGCTGGGAGCGCGCCAACTGGTTTGCCAGGGAAGGGCAAGAGCGGGAATACCAGTATAGCTGGCGGCGACAGAACTGGTTTGAAAACCAACGCGAGGAACATCTGGCAATCAGGACCGGCGTCGGTCTCTTCGACATGACCTCCTTTGGGAAAATCCGGGTCGAAGGGCGAGACGCCTGTCGCTTCCTGCAACGGCTCTGCGCCAACCAGATAGACGTGCCCGCCGGCCGTATCGTCTATACGCAGATGCTGAACCATCGTGGCGGCATCGAAAGTGACCTCACCGCAACCCGGCTGACCGAAACCGCCTTCCTGCTCATTGTTCCAGGTGCGACGCTGCAGCGTGATCTTGCCTGGTTGCGCAGGCACGTGGCCGATGAAAATGTCGTGGTTACCGATATGACGGCCGCCGAAAGCGTGCTCTGCGTGATGGGTCCGGAGTCGCGTCAGCTGATGCAGAGGGTCAGCCCTGACGATTTCTCCAACGACGCCCATCCCTTCGGCACTGCGCGGGAAATCGAGATCGGCATGGGAGTGGCTCGCGCTCACCGCGTCACCTATGTCGGCGAGCTCGGCTGGGAGCTGTATGTCTCGACCGACCAGGCCGCCCACGTCTTTGAGGCGCTGGAACTGGCTGGCCGAGACATCGGTCTGAAGCTTTGCGGCATCCACACGCTCGATAGCTGCCGCATCGAAAAGGGGTTCCGCCATTTCGGTCATGACATTACCGATGAGGATCATGTGCTGGAAGCAGGCCTCGGCTTCGCCGTCAAAACCGGCAAAGGGGAGTTCATCGGCCGCGATGCCGTCTTGCACAAGCAGGAAACGGGCGTTGATCGCCGGCTGGTGCAATTCAAGCTCACAGATCCTGAACCGTTGCTCTTTCACAACGAGGTGATCGTCCGCGACGGAGAGATCGTCGGCACCATAACCTCCGGCAACTACGGCCACTTCCTCGGCGGTGCGATCGGGCTGGGTTACGTGCCCTGTGAGGGTGAGAGCGCGGCGGAAGTGCTTGGCTCATTTTACGAAATCGAGATTGCGGGAACGAGGGTGAGAGCCGAGACGTCACTTGCGCCGATGTATGACCCGAATGCCGCGAGGGTTCGGATGTGACAACGGACATGTCGGTATTTGCAACTGCTGCGCCGTCGGCCGACGGCATCGATCAACTCATTGCCGCTCATAAGCCGGGCCACGGTCTTGCCCGGCCATTCTACACGGATCCGGACATTTATGAGCGTGATCTGGAGCGCGTGTTCCGCCGCCATTGGCATTGCCTCGCGCATGAGAGCGTTGTTCCAAAGCCGAATGACTTCGAAGTGTTTCGGATGGCCTCGGAACAGGTGATCCTCACGCGCCATGCCGATGGAACAATTCATGCGCTGCTCAATGTCTGCCGCCATCGCGGCGCCGAGGTCTGTACCCGGGATAAGGGCAATGCCCGTGTCTTCGTCTGTCCCTACCATGCCTGGACCTATGGCAATGACGGAAGCCTGAAGGCAGCCAGACTGATGCCAAAGGATTTTAAGCGGGAGGATTATGGGCTGAAGGCGCTGCATATCCGTGTGGTCGAAGGCTTGATCTTCATTTCCTTCGCAGACGAGCCGCTCGATTTCTCCGAGGTCGAGAATCTGCTTCATGCGACCTGCGGCCAATATGGCTGGGGGCAGGCTAAGGTGGCGCATCGGCAGACCTACCCGGTCGACGCCAACTGGAAGCTGGCGGTGGAAAACTATGTGGAATGCTACCATTGCGGCCCGGCGCACCCCGAATATTCGCAGACTCACGCGCTGGAGCAGCCGGCGCACATGATTGAGGCGCTGAACGCCTCGATGGAGGAACGCACACGCGCCCTCGGCATCGAGGTCGGTTCCGGCGATCGCTGGCAGACATCTGCGAAAAACAGAGAAGCCATCCACGCGTTCCGCTATGCGCTTTATGACGGGGTGAAGACCGGCAGCCAAGACGGCTCGCCGCTCAGCATGCTGATGGGCCGATTTACGGAATTTGATGGCGGCGTCACCTCCGTCCATCTCGGCGGCACCTCATTTCTCGTCTGCTACCCCGACTACGGTATGATCTATCGCTTCATTCCGAAGGGCCCGAGAGCTTGCGAGATGGAACTCATCTGGCTCGTCAACAGTGAAGCCGAGGAAGGCAGAGACTATGATCTCGCCAAGCTCGTGTGGCTCTGGACGGTGACGACTGACGAGGACAAGGCCATTATCGAGCACACGTCGCGCGGCGTTCTCTCGCACTATTTTTTGCCTGGACCGATCGCGCCGATGGAGCAGAACGAGCTGCGCTATATCGACTGGTATCTCGACGAGATCAGTCGGCCGAGCTGACCGAGTTCTGATGCATCTTGCCCGCAAGTGATCAGCGGTTCCGGGATAACAACATGCAAAGCGCCGCGCATCTGGGAGGATACGCGGCGCTGTAACATTTATACGCTATGCGGAGAACTTACCTCAGACCGGCAAGCAATTCCTTGAAGCCGCCTTCGACGGTCGGGCGGATATCGGCGCGTTCGAGGGCGTAGGCGACATTGGCAAGAATGAATCCGTCCTTGGCGCCGCAGTCATAGGTCGTGCCGCGGAAGTGATACCCGGCGAAATCCTGTTCCTTCAAGAGCTTCAGCATGCCGTCGGTGAGCTGGATCTCGTTGCCGGCGCCGCGTTCCTGGGTTTCGAGGATCCGGAAAATCTCCGGCTGCAGGATGTAGCGGCCGTTGATGAAGAAGTTGGACGGCGCCGTTCCCTTGGCGGGCTTTTCCACCATACCGGTGATTCGGAAGCCCTCGCCGATCGCTTCGCCGACACCGACGATGCCGTATTTATGGGCCTGGTCGGGCGCACATTCTTCGACGGCGATGATATTGCCACCGCTCTGGCCGTAAAGGTCGATCATGCCCTTCATGCAGCCCTTGTCGCCCTTCATGATCATATCGGGCAGCAGCAGCGCGAAGGGCTCGTCGCCGACGATCTCGCGGGCGCACCAGACCGCGTGGCCGAGGCCGAGCGGCTCCTGCTGGCGGGTGAAGCTCACCGTACCGGCCTTCGGCAATTGCTGGGCGAGAAGGGTGATCTCGGCCTTCTTGGCACGCTCGCGCAGCGTCTGTTCCAGCTCGAAATGGATGTCGAAATAGTCTTCGATGACGTGCTTGTTGCGCCCGGTGACGAAGACCAGATGTTCGATCCCGGCTTCGATCGCCTCATCGACGACATATTGAATGATTGGCTTGTCGACGACGGTCAACATTTCCTTCGGAACAGCCTTGGTTGCTGGCAGGAATCGCGTTCCCAATCCGGCAACCGGAAATACTGCTTTACGAACTTTGTTGTGTTGAGCCACACCCGGCCTCCTGCTTCGATCATATCGCTTTGGAAATGGAGCTTTTTAGCTTTAACTAGTATAGAATTGCTACTGTTTTGCAAATGGTGACCGCAGCGGATCGCCATGGTAAAGAATTTGTTGACTCCGTTCCTGTAGTCTCGGGTCTGGGCGGACATGAAGCCCCGTTGCGCCAGAAACTGAAGATGACGGATACGACTGTCGATGACCCAGAATCACAAATACTCCCTTCGTGGTCTTGCTCTCGCCTTCATTGTCGCCGCCCAAGTGGGGCTGGTCCCCGACAACGCGAAAGCCGATTCCCGGTTCCAGAAATGGATCGCGGATTTTTACCAAACAGCCGCTCAGAGTGGCATCAGTAAGGCAACCTATCAAAAGGCCTTTTCCGGGGTGAGCGAGCCCGATCCGACCGTGCTCGAAAAGGCGGCCTACCAGCCGGAATTCACTTCGAAAATCTGGGACTATGTCGATTCCCGCGTCAATCCCTATACGGTCAAGATCGGCCGCGAGATGGCCGTCAAGCACGCCAGGACGCTGGCCGCGATCGAACAGCGATTCGGCGTCGACAAGACCATTCTGCTCGCCATCTGGTCGATGGAATCGAATTACGGCGCCATTCTCGACAAGGACGACCGGCTGCATTACGTGCCGCGGGCGCTCGCAACGCTTGGTTATGCCGATCCGAGCCGCGCCAAATTTGCCAAGAAACAGCTGATCGCCGCGCTGAAAATCCTGCAGAACGGCGACGTGCCGGCACGCGAGATGACCGGCTCCTGGGCCGGCGCCATGGGCCACACCCAGTTCATTCCGACAAGCTACCTGCTTTATGCCGTCGATGCCGACGGTAACGGCCATCGCGACATCTGGAACTCGGTGCCCGATGCGCTGGCGACCTCGGCCAATCTGCTGATGAAGAACGGCTGGGACACCGGCAAGACCTGGGGCTATGAGGTTGTCGTTCCCGCCGCAGCCGCCAAACAGATCGGCAAGACCCATACGCTCGCCCAATGGGCAGCCCTCGGCCTGACCCGCCCGAACGGCAAGGCCTTCCGCGAGAGCGGTGCCAAGGCGGTGCTGAAAATGCCGGCCGGGCCGAGTGGCCCGGGCTTCCTGATGACCGCCAACTTCTTCACCATCAAGAACTACAATGCGTCGGACAGCTATGCACTTGCCGTCGGCCTGCTCGCCGATCAGATTGCCGGCTACGGCGGCATGCAGCAGCGCTGGCCGCGCCCGGACGGCGCCCTCGATATCACCGAGAAGTTCGAGCTGCAGACCCGTCTGAAGACGCTCGGTTACTACAATGGCGAGGTCGACGGCAATTTCGGCTCGGGTTCGAAAGCGGCGATATCGGCGGTGCAGTCTCGCATCGGCATGCAGCCGGACGGCGAGCCCTCATTGCCGCTTCTGAACGCCCTTCGTCGCTAGAAGCGGCGGAATCGTGACCTAGATAAGAGCGGGTGTGGACGCTGGCCTGGCTTGCGTGCAAGATGCCGGCAGATGCGGAACTGCCCATGACGAAGAAAACTGACCGGACCCCAATCCGTTGGCTCGTGCTCGCCTTGGCGGCGGTGTCGCTATGCCTTGGCGCGCTTGCGCCGGTGCATATGGCGGAAGCCCAGGAGCAGCGCTACCAGCGCCGTTCGATCCTCGATTTCTTCCTCGGCCGGCGCTACCTCGACGACGGGCCGCAGGCGCCTGACGTCCCGCAGCCGCGGCGCCAGCAGCGCAAGCGCCCGCCGCCGCAGAAAGCCATCGTCAACACCCGCACCGCGCCACCGATCCGCGCGCCCGTGCAGGAGGAGCCGGTCGTGCAAAAGCTCGGCGACGCCAAGAAGATCCTGATCGTCGGCGATTTCCTGGCCAGCGGCCTCGGCGACGGCCTGACTGCCGCCTTCGAGACTTCGCCGGGGGTCGTCGTCGAAGCCCGCGGCAACGTCTCATCCGGTCTTGTCCGCGACGACTATTACGACTGGCCGGAACAGCTGCCGAAGATGATCGACGAGCTGAAGCCGGCCATGGTCGTCGTCATGATCGGCGCCAACGACCGCCAGCAGATGGTGACAGATACCGCCAAGGAGAAGTTCCGCACCGACGGCTGGTTTAGCGAATACCGCCGCCGCGTCCTTTCCTTCGGCAAAGAAGTTACCGACCGCAAGATCCCGCTGCTCTGGGTCGGTCTTCCTGCCTTCGAATCCGATCAGATGACGGCCGATGCCGTCCAGATGAACCAGCTTTACCGCAACCAGGTCGAAAGCATCGGCGGCGAATTCGTCGATATCTGGGATGGCTTCGTCGATGAAAACAGCAACTTCATCGTCACCGGCTCGGATGTGAACGGCCAGCAGGTGCGCCTGCGCACCTCCGATGGCATCAACCTCACGCAGGCCGGCCGGCGCAAGCTCGCCTTCTATGTTGAAAAGCCCGCCCGCCGCATTCTCGGCACCCAGGCAAGCCCGGATTTGGTCCGCCTGGACGAAAGCAATCTGCCGGGCCTCGGCCTTCCCACCAATCCGGTCGAACACACCGTGCCGATCAGCCTCTCCGATCCCAATCTCGACGGCGGCGCCGAGCTTCTTGGCGCCAGGCCCCCGCCAATGACTTTGACGAGGTCGCCCCGCGACCTCCTGGTCGAGCAGGGCGAAATGACGCCCGCGCCGCCCGGCCGCGTCGACGATTACCGCTTGCCTACGGCGAAGACGCCGGCCGAAGTCTCGGTGAAATGAAAAGTCGGCGCGGCAGCCTTCCGCTTCGTTCCGTTTACGTCGCCGCTTGCGGCCCGCTTCCCGGCATTGCTTGAGGTTTGCGGCGGATACCGGCGCGTCAAGCGGTCGCACCGAGAACGTTTCCCAAACAAAAAACTCCGCCGGAAGGGCGGAGTTTTGTCTCGGGATCTCTACGCGGCTTGCGGTCAGTTCGGCAGAACGGTCGAGCCCATCAATGCCTCGTCGATGGCGCGCGCCGCCTGGCGGCCTTCGCGGATTGCCCAGACCACCAGCGACTGGCCGCGGCGCACGTCGCCTGCCGTCCAGAACTTATCGACCGAGGTCTTGTAGTCGCGGTCGTTGGCGACGACATTGGTCGAGCCGCGCTTGTCAGTGTTGAGCGTCAGCTTTCCCTCGAGTTCCTTCAGCACGCTTGTCGTGAACGGGCCGCGGAAACCGATGGCGATGAAGGCGAGATCGGCGCGGATGACGAATTCCGTACCTGGAACCGGCCGCCGGCGCTCGTCGACCTCGCAGCACTTGACTCCGGTCAACACGCCGTCTTCGCCAACGAATTCGAGTGTCGCCACCTGGAATTCGCGCACGGCGCCCTCGGCCTGCGAGGAGGAGGTGCGCATCTTCGTTGCCCAGAAGGGCCAGACGGCGAGTTTGTCTTCCTTCTCCGGCGGCTGCGGCCGGATGTCGAGCTGGGTGACCTTGACGGCGCCCTGCCGGAACGCCGTGCCGACGCAGTCCGAAGCCGTGTCACCGCCGCCGACGACGACGATATGTTTGGCGCCGGCAAGGATCGGATCCGACGGCCAGCCGACGCTGTCGATGTTCTCGCGCCCGACGCGGCGGTTCTGCTGCACCAGATAGGGCATGGCATCATGCACGCCGGCAAGGTCCGTGCCCGGAATGCCCGCTTCGCGCGGCGTCTCGGAGCCGCCGCAATAGAGGACGGCGTCGTGATCGGCGAGCAGCTGCTCGACCTTGACGTCGACGCCGACATTGGCGCCGCAATGGAAGGTGACGCCCTCGCCCTTCATCTGCTCGACACGGCGGTCGATGAAATTCTTCTCCATCTTGAAGTCGGGAATGCCATAGCGCAGCAGGCCGCCCGGCTTGGTCTCGCGCTCATAGACATGCACCTCGTGGCCGGCGCGGCCGAGCTGCTGGGCAGCCGCCATGCCGGCGGGGCCGGAGCCGATCACCGCGACCTTCTTGCCGGTATGAACCGTGGCCGGCTGCGGCCGGATGAAGCCGAGCTCATAGGCCTTGTCGGCGATCGCCTGTTCGACCGTCTTGATGGCAACAGGTGCATCTTCGAGATTCAAAGTACAGGCTTCCTCGCAGGGCGCCGGGCAGACGCGGCCGGTGAACTCCGGGAAGTTGTTGGTCGAATGCAGGTTCTGGATCGCCGCTTCCCAGTTGTTGTTGTAGACGAGGTCGTTCCAGTCGGGGATCTGGTTGTGCACAGGGCAGCCCGTGGGGCCGTGACAATAGGGGATGCCACAGTCCATGCAGCGCGCAGCCTGTTTCTGCACTTCCGGGTCCGACATCGGGATCGTGAACTCACGGAAATGACGGATACGATCCGACGCCGGCTGGTACTTCGCCACTTGCCGGTCGATTTCCAGAAACCCCGTTACCTTACCCATATCTTCGTCCCTTACCCTCATGACCGCCTCACCGCAGCCAATCTGTCTATCGTCAGTCCCGGTAACCGGGGCAAGTTGCTTCTCGTGACCGTCATTGGAACATGTCCTCTGAAACATCCGCGCGATCTGGACGGCTTTCCGCCGTCGGCATGATCGTCACGGGGTCATCGGGATATTTCCGTCATCCGCCGCATCAGGTCGGCGGATGACGGCTGTCCCGGTGCATATCATTCCGCGGCAATGCCCATCCGGCTGCGCTCCATTTCCTCGAGCGCACGTCGGTATTCCACAGGCATGACCTTGCGGAACTTCGGGCGGTAGTCAGCCCAGCTGTCGAGGATCTGCTTGGCGCGGGTGGAGCCCGTATAGTGCAGATGGTTGGAGATCAGCTGGTAGAGGCGCTCCTCGTCATGGCGGGTCATGTCGCCCGAGACGTCGACGCGTCCCTTGTGCATGAGATCGCCGCCGTGATGATGCAGCTTCTCCAGCATGTCGTCCTCCTCGGGCACCGGCTCGAGTTCGACCATCGCCATGTTGCAGCGGCTGGCGAAATCGCCGGTTTCGTCGAGCACATAGGCGACACCGCCGGACATGCCGGCCGCGAAGTTGCGGCCGGTTGCGCCGAGCACGACGACGACGCCGCCGGTCATATATTCGCAGCCATGATCGCCGACACCTTCGACGATGGCGATCGCACCCGAATTGCGCACCGCGAACCGTTCGCCCGCCACGCCGCGGAAGTAGCATTCGCCTTCGGTCGCACCGTAAAGCACGGTGTTGCCGACGATGATCGAGTTTTCGGCGACGATGCGCGAATTCTCCGGCGGCCGGATGATGATCTTGCCGCCCGAAAGCCCCTTGCCGACATAGTCGTTGCCGTCGCCGATCAGGTTGAAGGTGATGCCGCGCGCCAGGAAGGCGCCGAAGCTCTGACCCGCCGTGCCGCGCAGCGTCACATTGATCGTATCTTCCTTCAGCCCGCGATGGCGGTAACGCTTGGCGACCTCGCCGGACAGCATCGCACCGGCCGAACGGTCGACGTTCTTGATGCCGACCTCGAAGGCGACGGGCGTCTTGTCGGTCAGCGCCGGCTCAGCCTGCTTAATCAGCGCGCGGTCGAGAATATCGTCGATCGGGTGCTGCTGCCGGCTCGTCCAGAAGGTCTCTTCCTTGGCGGCGTCGACCTTGTGGAAGATGCGGCTGAAGTCGAGGCCATTGGCCTTCCAGTGCGCCAGCATCTCGTCCTTCTCCAGGAGCTCCGAGGCGCCGATGATCTCGTCGAGCCGGGTGAACCCGAGCGAGGCGAGGATTTCGCGCACTTCGTTGGCAACGAAGAAGAAGTAGTTGATGACGTGCTCAGGCGTACCCTTGAAGCGCTTGCGCAGCACCGGATCCTGGGTCGCTACGCCCACAGGACAGGTGTTGAGATGGCACTTGCGCATCATGATGCAGCCGGCCGCAATCAGCGGCGCGGTGGCGAAGCCGAACTCGTCGGCGCCGAGCAGCGCCCCGATGATGACGTCGCGGCCGGTCTTCAGGCCGCCATCCACCTGCAGCGCAACGCGCGAGCGCAAGCCGTTCAGCACCAGCGTCTGCTGGGTCTCGGCAAGGCCGATCTCCCAGGGACTGCCGGCATGTTTTAGCGACGTCAGCGGAGACGCACCCGTGCCGCCATCGAAGCCGGAGACGGTGATATGATCGGCGCGCGCCTTGGCGACACCGGCAGCGACCGTGCCGACACCGACTTCGGAGACCAGCTTGACCGAAACGTCGGAGGTCGGGTTGACGTTCTTCAGATCGTAGATCAGCTGCGCCAGATCCTCGATCGAATAGATGTCGTGGTGCGGCGGCGGCGAAATCAGGCCGACGCCCGGTGTCGAGTGGCGGGTCTTGGCAACCGTCGCGTCAACCTTGTGACCCGGCAGCTGGCCGCCCTCGCCGGGCTTGGCGCCTTGCGCCACCTTGATCTGCAGCACATCGGCGTTGACGAGATATTCGGTGGTGACGCCGAAGCGGCCCGACGCGATCTGCTTGATCGCCGAACGTTCGGGATTCATGGAACCGTCGGAGAGCGGCATATAGCGGTCGGACTCCTCGCCGCCCTCGCCGGTGTTCGACTTGCCGCCGATCCGGTTCATGGCGATCGCCAGCGTCGTGTGCGCTTCGCGGGAGATCGAGCCGAAGGACATCGCACCCGTCGAGAAACGCCTGACGATATCGGCCGCCGGCTCGACTTCGTCGATCGAAACCGGCTTGCGGCCGAGCGCCTCGGCGCTCTTGATATTGAAGAGCCCGCGGATCGTGTTCATGCGCAGCGCCGAAGCGTTCACCATCTCGGCGAATTCGCGGTAGCGGTCCTCGGCATTGCCGCGTACGGCATGCTGAAGAGCGGCGACCGCATCGGGCGTCCAGGCATGGCTTTCGCCGCGCATGCGGTAGGCATATTCGCCGCCGATCTCGAGCGTCGTGGCCAGCAGCGGATCCGTGCCGAAGGCAGCGTTGTGCCGGTCGACGGTCTCGGCGGCGATCGCCTCGAGGCCGATGCCTTCGATCATCGTCGCGGTGCCGAAGAAATACTTGTCAACCAGTTCCGACGACAGGCCGATCGCGTCGAAGATCTGCGCGCCGCAATAGGACTGATAGGTCGAGATACCCATCTTCGACATGACCTTGAGGATGCCTTTACCGACCGCCTTGATGTAACGGTAGACGACTTCGGAAGCATCCACTTCCTTCGGGAATTCACCCTTGGCATGCATGTCGAGCAGCGTATCGAAGGCAAGATAGGGGTTGATCGCCTCGGCGCCGTAGCCGGCGAGCAGGCAGAAATGATGAACTTCGCGCGGTTCGCCGGTCTCGACGACGAGACCGACCGAGGTGCGAAGCCCCTTGCGGATCAGGTGATGATGCACAGCCGCTGTGGCAAGCAGGGCCGGAATGGCTATCCGATCCGGCCCGATCTGGCGGTCGGAGAGCACGATGATGTTGTAGCCGCCCTTGACGGCGGCTTCCGCGCGCTCGCAGAGCCGGTCGAGCATCTCAGGCATGCCGGCAGCACCCCGCTCGATATCATAGGTGAAATCGAGCGTCTTGGTGTCGAAGCGGTCTTCCGTATGGCCGATCGAGCGGATCTTTTCGAGATCGCCATTGGTGAGGATCGGCTGACGCACTTCGAGCCGCTTGGCGTTCGCCATGCCTTCGTGGTCGAGAATATTCGGCCGCGGGCCGATGAAGGAGACGAGGCTCATCACCAGTTCCTCGCGGATCGGGTCGATTGGCGGGTTCGTCACCTGCGCGAAGTTCTGCTTGAAATAAGTGTAGAGCAGCTTCGGCTTTTCCGACATGGCCGAGATTGGCGTGTCCGTGCCCATCGAGCCGATCGCCTCCTGGCCCGTCGTCGCCATCGGCGACATCAGGATGCGGGTATCTTCGAGCGTGTAGCCGAAGGCCTGCTGACGGTCGAGCAGCGACACGTCGCGGCGCAGCGCCCGCGGCTCCACCGGCTTCAGTTCTTCGAGGATCAGCTGAGTGCGGCCGAGCCAGCTGCGATAGGGATGCGCCGTCGCAAGCTTCGACTTCACCTCGTCGTCGGAGATGATGCGGCCTTCTTCCATATCGATCAGCAGCATCTTGCCCGGCTGCAGGCGCCACTTCTGGATGATCCTCTCTTCCGGAACCGGCAAAACCCCGGCTTCGGACGCCATGATGACGCGATCGTCATCGGTGACGAGGTAGCGCGCCGGCCGCAGGCCGTTGCGGTCGAGCGTCGCGCCGATCTGCTTGCCGTCGGTGAAGGCAACGGCAGCCGGCCCGTCCCAGGGCTCCATCAGCGCAGCGTGATATTCGTAGAAAGCCTTGCGTTCTGGAGCCATCGACTGGTTGCCGGCCCAGGCTTCCGGGATCAGCATCATCACGGCATGCGCCATCGAATAACCGCCGCGCACGAGGAATTCGAGCGCATTGTCGAAACAGGCCGTGTCGGACTGTCCTTCATAGGAGATCGGCCAGAGCTTGGAGATATCCTCGCCGAACAGCGGCGAGGAGACCGAGGCCTGGCGCGCCGCCATCCAGTTGACGTTGCCGCGCAGCGTGTTGATTTCGCCGTTATGGGCGACCATACGGTAGGGATGCGCGAGCTTCCACGACGGGAAGGTGTTGGTCGAGAAGCGCTGATGCACCAGGGCGACCGCGCTTTCGAAACGCGGATCCGTCAGGTCCTTGTAATAGGCGCCGACCTGATAGGCCAAGAACATGCCCTTATAGACCACCGTCGCCGACGACAGCGACACCGGATAGAAATTGCTCTCTTCGCCGTCGAACTCGTCATAGATGCGGTTGGAGATCACCTTGCGCAGCGTGAACAGCCGACGCTCGAATTCGTCGTTGTTTTCGGCATCCTCGCCGGCGCCGATGAAGACCTGCACGTGATGCGGCTCGGTCGCGGCAATGGCCGGCGCCTTGGAGAGCGAGGAATTGTCGACCGGCACGTCGCGAAAGCCGATGAGGACCTGGCCTTCCTCGGTGACGACATCCTTGATCACCTTCTTGAAGTGCTCGATCTGCTTTTCATCGCGCGGCATGAAGATATGGCCGACGCCATATTCGCCGGCCGGCGGCAGCGTGATGCCCTGCGCGGCCATTTCCTCGCGGAAGAAGCGGTCGGGGATCTGCACCAGGATGCCGGCACCGTCGCCCATCAGCGGATCGGCGCCGACGGCGCCGCGATGCGTCAGGTTTTCGAGGATGAACAAGCCGTCCTTGACGATCTGGTGCGACTTCTGGCCCTTCATATGGGCGACAAAACCGACGCCGCAGGCATCATGTTCGTTGCGCGGGTCGTAAAGGCCTTGTTTCTTCGGCAGGCCGGAGGCGGATTTGGACATATTGGCCGTGGCGCGCACATTGGCAGCAGCGAACCGGTCAAATTCCATGGATGGCGTCTTCGTCATCATCTTTCCTCCTGTCGAAGCCCGCGGAGCCGCGGGCGGCTTTTCGTCCTGTGCCGCAACCAAAATAGGTCCGGCGCATGACAGCGCTGTTGCATGGTGAAGATCGGCCGCAGACATCTGCTTATCAAGGAAAGCAAACCGTCGCGTTCCGCGCCTGCCATTCGCCTCCGCGCGCCGCCATGGGGCTTGGCGCTCGGAAGAACTATAGCGTGAAAGCCCGTTCGTTCCAGGGCTTTCGGCGCCTCTTCGGCCGTTCCGGCCAAAATAGGACAGCAACACTGTCCTAATTCATCTGTTCTATGCCAGAAAGCATTCGGGTCCGCAAGAGCGCGTCCTCAAAAAACGTCAATTTGCGACGGAAGATTACCGGATCGGTCGCCGATGCGAAATAAAATTACGCCAGAGGCAGTCATTTTGTTTATTGATTGCGTAGTTCAATTTCTGTGATGTGTCATGGGCAACAGCCTTGATCCTGTGAAGCTTTGGCGTAATCTCCGCCTCGGCCCTGCCAAACCCTTCCTTTACAACGGTTCCCCTCATGTTCTTTGCTTCCGATAACTGGGCCGGCGCCCATAGATCCATTGCCGAACGCCTGCTGGCGGAATCGGCCGGTTATGCCGCCGCCTATGGCACCGGCGATCTCGACAAGAAGGTCGAGGCTCGTTTCTCCGAGGTCTTCGAGCGCGAGGTTTCGGTGTTCTTCGTCGCCACCGGCACCGCCGCCAACTCCCTGTCGCTGGCAAGCGTCCAGCGCCCCGGCGGCATCACCTTCTGCCATTCGGAGGCGCATGTGATCGAGGACGAATGCGGCGCGCCCGAATTTTTCTCCGGCTCCGCCCGCCTCGCCGCCGTCGACGGCGAAGCCGGCAAGATCGATCCGGCCAAGCTTTCCGCAAAAATCGCACACTTTCCGGAAGACGCCCTGCGTCAAGGACGCGCCAGCGCCGTGACCATCACCCAGGCAACCGAGATCGGCACCGTCTATTCCCTTCCCGAGATCGGCGAGATCGCCGCCATAGCAAGGAAACGCAACCTGCCGCTCCACATGGACGGCGCCCGTTTTGCCAACGCGCTGATCGCGCTGGGCGCCACCCCGGCCGAAATGACCTGGAAGCGCGGCGTCGACATGCTGTCCTTCGGCGGCACCAAGAATGGCTGCTGGTGCGCGGAAGCGATCGTCTTCTTCGATCCGGACCGCGCCCGGGAAATGCCCTTCATCCGCAAGCGCGCCGCCCAGCTTTTCTCCAAGTCGCGTTTCATCGCCGCCCAGTTCGATGCCTATTTCGAAAACGGCCTCTGGCTCGATCTCGCCCGTCATTCGAACGGCATGGCGAGCCGCCTGCGCGCCGGTATCGGCGCCAGCAACGCCACCCGCCTTGCCTGGCCGACCGCGTCCAACGAAGTCTTCGCCGTGGTCAGCAAACATGCGGCAAAAACCGCTGAGGAAAAGGGCGCGAAATTCTACGAATGGCCGGTCCCGGCGGCAACGCCCGAATTGGTTTCCGAGAACGAAACCCTGATCCGCCTCGTCACCAGCTTCGCGACGACAGAAGCGGATGTGGATGGTTTCCTGAAGTGCCTGGCCGCCTGACCGCCTTCCGAGGCCTGCCTCCGGCGGGCCTTTCGGCGACGGCCGTGGCTCACGCCGACCTCAGCCGTCTCACTTTCTGCAGAATATCGTCCGAAAGGGCGGCGACCAGCGCCTGATCCGCCCCTTTCCGCGGCACCAGCACGAATTCCACATCCTCCAGCAGCGGAAGTTTTGCCGCAGCGATCTCTTTTAGCCCCGAAGGCGCCATGCTGCGCGGCTGCACCAGCACGCCCATCCCGGCCCGCGCCGCCGCCGTCAACCCGCTGAGGCTCCCACAGGTGCAGACGATCCGCCACGCCACGCCGTTTCGCGCCAGCGCTTCCAGTGCGATCGCCCGGGTGACGCTCGGCGGCGGAAAGGCGATCAGCGGCAAAGGGCCGGCGGCGAGCACACGTTCGGGATCGCGCGCCAGCCAGACGAGCGGCTCGCGATAAACGAGTTTTCCGCGGGCATCGCCGAGCCGGCGCTTGGCAAGCACTAGATCGATCTCGCCATTGTCCTGCATCTCATAAAGCACGCCAGATAGCGCCACCGTCAGCTCCAGATCGACGGAGGGGTGCGAACGAACGAAATCCTCCAGCACCGCCGGCAACTGGCTGGTGACGAAATCCTCCGACACGCCGAGCCGCAGGCTGCCGCGCAGGCTGTTGCCCCGAAACAGCGACTGCACCTGCCCTTCGATCGAAAGCATGCTGCGCGCATGCGACAGTAGCGCCTCGCCATCGCCTGTTAAAATGACCTTATGCGTGTCACGTGCCAGGAGCTTGCGGCCGAGTGCCGCCTCCAGCCGCTGGATGTGCTGGCTGACGGTCGACTGGCCAAGGCCGAGCCTTTCCGCCGCCAGCGTAAAACTGCCCATCTGTTCGACGGCGACGAAACTGCGCAGTTGCGAAAGGTCCAGCATGATCCAGTTTCTCGATAACTGTTATTCCTTGCATCCTGGATCGCAATGGACGACAAAACAAGGACTGTTTTATCACGCCGCGAGACCACTATGCGTCGCTTTCTGCCCGATACCTTCACCATCCTGCTTGTCTGCACGGTCATCCTCGCCTCGCTGCTGCCGGCAAGGGGCGCCTTCGCGGGTTATTTCGGCATCGCCACCGATCTTGCCATCGCGCTGTTATTCTTCCTGCATGGCGCCCGCCTCTCGCGCGATGTCGTGATTGCGGGCCTGCTGCACTGGCGCCTGCATCTCGTCATCCTGTTGACCACCTTCGGCATTTTTCCGCTGCTCGGCCTCGGGCTCGGCTTCATTCCCGACACCATCCTGCCGCAGCCGCTTTATCTCGGCATCCTCTTCCTCTGTGTGCTGCCCTCGACGGTCCAGTCGTCGATCGCCTTTACCTCGATGGCGGGCGGCAACGTGCCTGCCGCCATCTGCTCGGCCTCGGCCTCCAACATTTTCGGCATGTTCCTGACGCCGCTGCTCGTCGGCCTGCTGTTTTCCGTCGGCGGCCATGGCGGCTTCTCCTTCGACGCGCTGGAGCAGATCCTGCTGCAGCTGCTGGCCCCCTTCATCATCGGCCAGATCCTGCAGCCCTGGATCGGCGACTGGATTCGCGCCAAGAAGAAGATCCTGATGCCCGTCGACCGCGGCTCGATCCTGATGGTCGTCTATCTCGCCTTCTCGACGGCTGTCGTCGAGGGCCTGTGGCATACCTTCTCGATCGCCGATATCGCCGCCGTCGTCGTCGCCGATATGGTCCTTCTGGGGATAGTGCTGGTGCTGACGATGGTCGGCAGCCGCTGGCTGGGCTTCGACAAGGCCGACGAAATCACCATCACCTTCTGCGGCTCGAAGAAGAGCCTGGCAAGCGGTGTTCCGATGGCAAACGTCATTTTTTCAGGCCAGTCGATCGGTGCGATCGTTCTGCCGCTGATGCTCTTCCACCAGATCCAGCTGATGGTCTGCGCCGTCATCGCCCAGAAATACGCCGCCGCCGCGGCCCGCCGCGCAATGGAAAAAGAGATAGAGGAAGCCGCCAGCCCGGCCTGACTCGCAACAAAAACGGCGCCCCGATGGAGCGCCGTTCGTTTACCCCATAGGGGATCAATCAGCCGTTGATGATCTGCGCCTCGATGGCCTTCGGAGCCTCGACCGGTTCTGCCGCAATCGCAATCTTGCGGGGCTTCATGGCCTCGGGAATGTTGCGCAGAAGATCGATGTGCAGCAGGCCGTTCTTAAGCGAAGCGGCGGTGACCTCGACATGGTCGGCAAGCTGGAAGCGGCGTTCGAAGGCGCGCTTGGCAATGCCGCGGTAGAGAAATTCGCCGCCTTCGGCAGGTTCCTCGGCCTTTTCACCCTTGACGGACAGGACATGGGCATGGGCTTCGATCGAAAGTTCGGTCTCGTCGAAACCGGCGACCGCCATGGTGATCCGATAGGTGTTTTCGCCGGTGCGCTCGATATTATAGGGCGGATAAGTCTGGGCCTGCTCCGGCTGGGCAAGGCTGTCGAGCATGGTGAAGAGACGGTCGAAACCGACGGTCGAACGATAAAGGGGAGAGAAGTCTACGTGACGCATGATGTCCTCCTGTGGAAGCGACGTGTTGCGATAAAATGCCCCTGAAACCCCATCTTTGGCGGCCTCGGGACGGTTGCGCAGGCCCTCTTCGGCACCCGCAGGAAGGAGATGGTGATGGGATTTGACGAGTTCAAGACCCTCCCGAAATCGCCCGACCGGCCCCGTGAACCCCGCATGAACGGCCGGTTCGGAGCGCATTCACACGCATCCGCCTAGAAATCGCAGCGTCGGGTGAATCTGGTCCCGATGGCTGAAGTGCATCGTCCCTTCTTCTTCAGCCTCAAACTCGGCCGGCTGCGAGCACCCTCATGCTCCTGCCGGCCCTTTTCACACTTTGCAGCCGTGCAGGGTCGCCGCTTTCCAAGCCGGATGCCATGCGCTATCCCTGATGCGAAGCAGTCAGCAGCGGCGCATTGGCAAAGTCATGGATCAGGTTCTCTATTCGACGCCCGACAATCCCGCCCCGGAAAACCGCACGGAAGGGTTCTTCGAAACCCATGACGGCCACCGGCTGCGTTACGCCGTTTTCCGCGCCAGTGCCCAGGTCGCCAAGGGCACCGTCGTCATCCTGCACGGCCGCAACGAATATATCGAGAAATATTTCGAGACGATCCGCGACCTGACGGCTAGGGGTCTCTGGGTCGCCACCTTCGATATGCGCGGGCAGGGCGGTTCGGGGCGGCTTCTGAAGCGCCGCAACCACGGCCACATCCGCCGCTTCGCCGATTACGAACGTGATCTCGACACCTTCCTCGAAAAGGTGGTGCTGCCGGATACCCGCCTGCCCTTCTACCTGCTCGCCCACTCCACAGGCGGGCTGATCGCGCTCTCGGCCGCGCCTTATCTTACCACCCGTATCGATCGCATGGTGCTGTCGGCGCCCTTCATCGGCCTGACCGGCCAGGCGGCCTCGCCCCGCGTCATCCGCACCCTTGCCGGCACGCTGACGGCTCTCGGCCTCGGCTTCCTGCCGCTGACTTCGAAGCTGAAGGAGCCGGATTTCCGCGACAATCCGCTGACCTCGGACGAAACCCGCTTCGAGCGCAATGTCGCGATGATGAAAGCCCATCCGGAGCTGACGCTCGGCCCGCCCACGGCCCGCTGGCTCACCGAGGCATTCCGCACGATGGACCGGGTCACCTCGCCCTATCATCTCTTCTCGATCACCATCCCGACCATCGTCATCGCTCCGACGCGTGACGGCGTCGTGCCCTATACGGCCCAGGAGCGGCTCTCGCGTTATTTCCGCGCCGGCCAGCTGGTGCCGATCAACGGCGCCCGCCACGAGATTTTCCAGGAACGCGATACCTATCGCGCTGCCGCCCTTGCCGCCTTCCACGCCTTCATTCCCGGCAGCGATGCCGAAGAAAACCAGCACGTCGCCGCCCTCGGCACGTGAGCCGGATCAGCAGAGCTGACCCGGGGGATTGGCAAGCCAACCCCGGACTAGCGCTGCAGGATGGCAATCGCCTGTTCGTAGACCGCCCGGCTGCCGGCGGCGATGATCGAGCCGCCGTTTTCAGGCCGTCCGCCGTCCCAGGTGGTGATGATGCCGCCCGCCCCTTCGATGACCGGAATGATGCCGCCGACATCATAGGGCTTCAGGCTGTTTTCGATGACGAGATCGATATGGCCGGCGGCAAGCAGCGCATAGGCGTAGCAGTCGCAGCCGTAGCGGAAGAGCCGGACCTGGCTCTCGATCTCGCGGTATTTCTCCATCTCCTCGCCGGCGAAGAGATGCGGTGAGGTGGTAAACAGGATGGCGTTCGAAAGAGCGTCGCATTGGCGCGTCGCCAGCCGCCGCTCGCCCTCCGGGCCGCTATAGATCGAGCCGTTCTGGTCGGCAAAATAACGCTCGCCGGTAAAGGGCTGTTCGATCATGCCCATGATCGCCCGCCCTTCTTTCTGCAGGCCGATCAGCGTTCCCCACACCGGCAGGCCGGAGATGAAAGCGCGCGTGCCGTCGATCGGATCGATCACCCAGACATAGTCGCGGTCGAGCCCGACATTGCCGTGCTCCTCGCCGAGAATGCCATGGTTCGGAAAATTCTCCTCGATCAGCGCCCGGATGGCGAGTTCGGCCGCCCGGTCGCCTTCGGTCACCGGATCGAAACCGGAGGAAAGCTTGTTGGTGATATCGAGACCGGAGCGGAAGCGCGGAAGCGTCTCGGCCTTGGCGGCCTCCGCCAGACGATTGAAGAACGAGCGGTCAGGAAGCATGGTCGGTCCGTGTGCTGGCGGGAGTGGTGTTTTCATAGCGAAAAGCAGCAGGAATGCAAACGCGGGCTGTTCAGCTCGGCTGCCTAAAGATATCGCAGCGCAATATATTGCTTGACATTTGTGCAACGCAATAGTAGCGTCCTTCGTACAGTCTTCTGACTGTAAATACCCTCCTTGGGTGTTTCCTCCCTAGACTTAGCCGCGCTTACAAGCGCGGTTTTTTTTGCCGGTGAAGACCGGCCGGATAATATCGGTGAAATCACGCAGCCTATTCGGCGGCTAGGGCCTGATCGCCGGCGAATTTCTCGACATAATCCGCCATCTGCTGCATGAAACCCGTGACCGCCTCAGCGACCGCGGTAAAGTCAGCGCGTTTTTCCAGCGTCACCTCGTTGACATAGATCGCCCGGTTCACTTCGATCTGCAGCGCATGCAGCCCGCGCGAGGGCCGACCATAATGTTCGGTGATGAAGCCGCCGGCATAGGGCTTGTTGCGGATTGCCGCAAAACCCATTTCCTCGAGGATGGCGATGGCGGCGCGCGAAAGTTCGGCCGATGCGCTGGTGCCGTAACGATCGCCGATGATGAAATCGGGCCGTGCGGTATAGCCGGCGACGCGCACATTGCCGGGCATCGAGTGGCAGTCGATCAGCACGCCGAAGCCGAACTGCACATGCGTCCGTGCGATCAGCCGCCGAAGCGTCGCATGATAGGGCTTGTAGACCGCTTCGACCCGGTCGAGCCCCTCCTGCACCGGCAGCCGCCGCGCATAGATCTCCATATTCTCGGCAACGATACGCGGAATGGTGCCGAGCCCGCCGGCGACCCTCAGCGAATTGACATTGGCATAGGGCGGCAGCAGCCCGTCGAACATCCTCGGATCGAGCTCATAGGGCTCGCGATTGACGTCGAGATAGGCGCGCGGAAAGTTGGCGGCCAGCAGCGGCGCGCCGAGGGCGACGGCCGAGCCGAAGAGTTCGTCGACATAATGATCCTCGGAACGGCGGATGGCGATGCCCTCCAGCCTGGACTGGGCGATAAATTCCGGTGGATAAATACGACCGCTATGCGGGGAGTTGTAGACGAAGGGAATGGTCTGCGACACGGGCTCATGAACCTCAAAAAGCTCGTATTCGCGTATCTCCGGCACTCTCGGCCCTCTTTACCATGTCATGAACTGGCTGCTTTGCCCATGTTGCCAGTTGCCCGGCCCCAAGTCCATACTATGTAGGAGGGATGCGGCCGCGCACAGGCAATTCACCGGTTGTTTACCGGGTCAAGACTAGTGTAAACGCTTGGCAGCCCACCAAAACTTATTGATCAGCGGTCTGGATTGATGACTCAGAAGATACTTCTCGCAGAAGACGACAACGACATGCGCCGCTTCCTGGTGAAAGCGCTCGAAAAGGCCGGTTACAAGGTCCTTTCCTATGACAATGGCGCCAGCGCCTATGACCGGCTGCGCGAGGAACCGTTTTCCCTGCTGTTGACCGATATCGTCATGCCGGAGATGGACGGCATCGAGCTGGCGCGCCGCGCCACCGAACTCGACCCCGACCTGAAGGTGATGTTCATCACCGGTTTTGCGGCCGTGGCGCTGAACCCTGATTCGAAGGCGCCGAAGGATGCCAAGGTCCTTTCCAAGCCTTTCCACCTGCGCGATCTCGTCGACGAGGTCAACAAGATGCTTGCCGCATAAGGCTTGCCGGGTGGCGTGTCACAAAACTGAAAAAAGCCTATTGACGGCTCCGAAGGTTTTGTGATCTATGCGCCGCCATCGGATGGGCGTGTAGCTCAGCGGGAGAGCACTACGTTGACATCGTAGGGGTCACAGGTTCAATCCCTGTCACGCCCACCATCCGATCCTTATGCCCCACAAGGGGTTTTCGCCAAACCGCTGATTGGTGAATTTCTCCCGGTTCTTTTCTCATTTAGCACTAACGATGCCGGATCTTCGTCGCTTCTCGTGGAGGCGACATATCGTCGATCGCTGATCCACTGCCGGTGAGACTTTGTGCCCGACATCGGCACCTCCGCACAAACCGTACTGGCGTCAGGTTGAGCCGATTCACGCAGATTGCAGCTATCTGCGCTCGCATATGAGATCGCGCTCATTCGAGCCTCAATTGCATACCGCGCTTGAGCCCTCAGCCCCTCGTTGTTTGTGATGGGCAGATGACAAGTTTGTGACAAAACGCGTGTTATTTCAGCAACATAGCCGATACAGCCTATTGTCATGATCGACTCTGACGTTGCAGCGCAGCATCCCTTATGTAACTTCCGCGGCGAGGCAGGCGCCGAACCAAAACAGACGCCGCTTCGCTCACACGGGATGAAGATCCGTAGGGACTGCCGATGGCAACGGTCTTCATCCTCTTGCATCTGAACTGGAGGTTATTCCATGAACATCAAGAGCCTTCTTCTCGGCTCCGCTGCTGCACTTGCAGCAGTATCCGGCGCTCAGGCTGCTGACGCTATCGTTGCTGCCGAGCCGGAACCAGTTGAATACGTCCGCGTCTGCGACGCTTACGGCACCGGCTACTTCTACATCCCGGGCACCGAAACCTGCCTCAAGATCAACGGTTACATCCGTTTCCAGGTTGACGTTGCTCCGAACGCCAGCTCGATCGGCGCCAGCGGCGGCGGTTCTGTTGCCAACGACTCGGATTGGGATGCCCGTACGCGTGGCCAGGTTCAGTTCACCGCCAAGAGCGACACCGAATACGGTCCGCTGACCGGCGTCATCGTCATGCAGTTCAATGCTGACAACGCTTCGGCTCAGAAGGCTCAGCTCGACTCCGCTTACATCGACATCGCCGGCTTCCGCGCTGGTCTGTTCTACAGCTGGTGGGACGACGGCCTCTCGGGCGAAACCGACGACATCGGTTCACCGGTCACGCTGCATAACTCCATCCGTTATCAGTACGAAACCGACGCCTTCTACGCCGGCATCAGCGTCGACGAGCTGGAAGACAGCCCGTTCTATGACGGCGAAACTGCCAACAACGTCGGCGTTGCCGTCGGTCTCGGCGGCAAGGCCGGTGCCTTCAGCTACCAGATCACTGCTGGCTACGACACCGACAACGAAGAAGGCGCCGTCCGCGCCATGGGTACGGTTGCTGTCGGTCCGGGCACGCTCGGCCTCGCAGTTGTCTACGCAACGAACCCGAACGCCTACTACAACAAGGCTGAATGGGCGATCGCTGCCGAATACGCCATCAAGGCGACTGACAAGCTGAAGATCACCCCGGCTGTTCAGTACTACGACAACTACGGCGTCACTGCAGGCGAGTTCAATGACGACGTCAGCGCCTGGAAGGCCGGCGTAACGATCGACTACCAGATCGTCGACAACCTCGCAGCCAAGGTCTCGGTTCAGTACCTCGATCCGGACAACGCTGCTGACGTAACCTCGGGCTACTTCCGCCTGCAGCGCGCGTTCTAATAAAAGGCTGCTGGCTACTTGCTACGGCGCTGTAAGCCGGCAGCCACAAATTCCTGATCCGACTGACCTCCGATCGGGAAAGAATGGGCCTGGACTTCCCTGCCTGGGCCCATTCTCCCTGACCAGAAATGCGTCCAAGACGGCAGGCGCTCTATCAGCGCCTTGCCACCGTCATGTCGTTGTCGGTGCCCCCACATCCCATGCCATCGCCAGCCCTTGTGACCGCCCACCGGGCCAGCCCGGCCGCCGATGAAACTTTCCCCCGCGGGGAATAACAGAACCAAATTTCGGACACAGAACCATGCCATGGCCGAACCGAGGATGAGGTGGTGATTCGCCTCGCCAGCACAAGGGGTTTGACATCGAAATGAAATTATCCGCGCCTGTTGCCGCCGCATTTTGTTCCGCCGCCCTCGCCTTGCCGGCCGCTGCAGCGCCGGCGTCTCCTCCCGAGACGTTTCCCGGCGCGCCCGGCGTCATCACGCTTTCCGGCAAATGCGCCAAGCTTGTCGTCGCCAAGTTCGACGCCACCAAGGGCTGTAAGAACGAGCTCGCCAGCGTCACGCTGGTCAATGGCCTGGTGACCTTCATCTTCACGTCGGACGGCAAGGCGCTCGGCTTCCAGGGCGATGGCAGCGGCATCAAGCCCGCCTCCAATGGCAATGCCCGCCTGCCGCTTAGCCTCGTCACCACGGGCGTCGGCAACAAGATGACCGGGGAGGTCAAGGTCGCCGGCTTCTGCACCTTCGGCAATCCCTATGCCGGCAAGCCGATCGCGATCGAATGCACGGCCGAAAGCAAGGATTCCTCGTTTACCGGCAGCTTCCGCACCGGCGGCAAGCTGGTTAAAAAGGGAAAGTAGAGCAATCCCGGCAAAAGCGCGCAGCGGTTTAGCGTCCGGGATTGTGTGAAAATGTTCTAGCCGTCAGGCGCACCAAGCGCCGCCGGCAGCGCCCGGCTTGCGCGCCAGCCCTTCATTGATCAGCTGCGCGCCGAACGAGCGCCCGTCGCGCGAGACGACACGCGGCGCTCCTGATGACTCGGCCTTGCCCGCGGCATTCATGGTGAAGGGACCGGCGTTCAGAAGCGCCAGAAGCCGCGACTTGGCGGCAAAGGCCACCCTGCGTTCGCCGTCACAGCGCGCCTGGTCGACGACAGGGCTTGCCATATCGGCGATCACGATCTTCTCGCCCTTGTACCAGAAGACGCCGCCATCGCCGACGCAGTTGATATGGGCGCCCTGCCCGCAATAACCAAAGGCGATTGTCCCGGTTTCCGGATTGGCGGGGGTGAGCGGGGACGGCACCGCCTTGACCGGCTGGACGGCCGGCGTCGGGATAGTCGCCGGCGGCAGCAGCTGCGATTGCGGCGCCGGCGGGACGGCTTTCGGCGTGGGTGTGGCAAGCGCCACCTGCTTCGGCGGCACGTCCTTCCTGGCGGCAGGTCTGGGCTCGGCCGTTTCGCGCGCCACCGGCGCCGATTGCCGGGCAAGCATCGGCTGAATGCTCTTCCAATGGTCGTGGGCGACGATGCCGCCGATCGCGGCAATGCCGATTACCGCCCAGGGCAGCAATCCGCCACCGCTGCTGCGCGCTTTGCTCTTTCCTCTGGCCGGCGCCTTGCGGCGGCCGCGTGTCGCTGTCTTGGCCATCTGTCCGATTCCCATGAGGCAGGGATTATCGCCGCCCAATCCTTTCTGAAAGGTTGGCGCGGCGACACGACGATGCCGGGTTCGCCGATCTTTCGTGCGAGCACCAGCCGGCTTGGGAGAAGCGCCTCGTGGAATCCACGCGCATGAGTGAAAAAAGCCGAACAAATCTAGCGTTCAGACGTTAGCCAGCGAAAAATTCATCCACTGTAGGAAAAATCCATGGATCTGATCATCGCCGACATGATACCGGCGTCGCGCATCCACTATCCCGTCATCTTCGCCCGCCTGCTCGGCGCCATCGTCTTTGGCGGGCTGATCGGCTTCGAGCGTGAGGCACGCGACCGCCCGGCAGGCTTCCGCACCCATATTCTGATCAGTCTTGCTGCGGCCCTCTTCGCCATCATTTCGATCGAGGCGGTGCACATGCCGGGTTTTGCCGATGACGAGCAGGTGCGGATCGACCCGCTGCGCGTCATCGAAGCAGTGACGGCCGGCGTCGCCTTCCTTGCCGCCGGCATGATCGTCTTTGCCAGGGGCCGGGTGCACGGGCTGACGACGGGGGCCGGCATGTGGCTTTCCGGCGCGATCGGCCTTGCCATGGGTTTCGGTTATTGGCCGATCGCCTTCTTCACGACGTTGGCCGCCATCTGCGTGCTCTTCGCCTTCGGCAAGCTCGAACACCGGTTCGGCTACAATTCCGCAGGGCGCGCCAATCGGGATGAAGACCAGTAAAAAGCGAAACGCCCGGCATTATGCCGGGCGTATATCATTGCGACCGTCTGTTTCGTCATTCGGAGCGCGCGGCCGGAGCATCGCTTTTTCCAACCGGTGCCGGGCCGCCGGAGGCGGTCAGCGGCTTCTGGCGTTTGCCGATATTGATGCGCTCGTCCGCCGCCTCGCGCACGGCCTGCCATTCATTTTCGTGCCGGATAAAGATCTCGCGGGGCACAAAGTTGATCGTCATATTTTTCTCACCCTGTTTCAATTCTGCGGTCAGCAAGCAGGCTTGTGCAATGCCGGTTATTTCTTTGTCTCTGCATTACCCTTGATGTCGGGACCGCCCTTGGAAAGATCCGCACCGGTAACGTGGGCCGGTACGTGAATGTCGTGGTAGACGCCCGGTGTCAGCGTCAGGTCGACATGATGCGGCGGCAACACCTGCGCCTTCTGCATGCGGTTCGGCTTCGCCCGCTTCATGCGGTCGGATGCCTCCGTGCGTTTGTCGGGAACATGGGTCGAAGTGTGCATCATCGGCCTCCTTTTTAAGCTCAACCAGTGTCTAACGAGCAGGCACCGGGATGGTTCCAAAAAAACACTTCGCCTCTGTGCGGCCGCCGGCCTTGACTGGCCCGCGAAGTTGATTACCTAAAGCCTGTCCCGCCGCCTTCCAGACATCGGCTGCGGGTAATTTTGGTGCCGGGCCCCTCTGGCGAGAGTTTTTACGGCGCTCTCGTGATGTCGGTACCGCCTGCAGCTTAGCCGGCGGATTTTTCATCGATGAACAAGCTCACCATGCCTTATCCGCATGCCCGTCGTGGCATGCCGCGTTCCTCCCTCTCCACCATGATTTGCGGCCGCGAGGTGCGGCCATGAACCAGCCCGCGACCCACCACTCCTCGCTCAGCTATTTCCGCTGGGCCTTTATCGTCACGGCCCTCGGCCTCGTTCTCGGCGCCGTGCTCGGCTGGCAGACGACAGGCACGATCGGCGGCATGGCGACCGTCTTCTTCATCTGCACCGTGCTTGCGGTGCTGGAGATCTCGCTCTCCTTCGACAATGCCATCGTCAACGCCAACAAGTTGAAGGAGATGACGCCGGTCTGGCAGAAGCGCTTCCTCACCTGGGGCATCATCATCGCCGTCTTCGGCATGCGCATTGTTTTTCCGCTGGCGATCGTTGCGATCGCCGCACGGATCGGCCCCTGGGATGCACTTGTGCTTGCCGCCCGTGAGCCGGAAGAATATGCCCGCATCATGAATGACGCGCATCTGCCGATCGCAGCCTTCGGCGGCACCTTCCTGATGATGGTCGGCCTCAGCTACTTCTTCGACCATGAAAAGAAAATCCATTGGTTCCGAGGCTTGGAAAAGGTGATGGCGCGCTCAGCCACCATCAGGGGCATCGAGATCGCTTTCGTTCTGGCGCTGATACTGGTTTTCTCCTGGCTGATCGGCGGCGAGCAGGCGAGCGTCTTCGTCCATTGCGCCATCTACGGGCTGCTCACCTTCCTCGCGGTCGAGGTGGTGGGTGAACTGCTCGATGCCTCGCAACAAACGATGAGCGCTGCCGCCAAGGGCGGCCTCGGCGCCTTCATCTATCTCGAGGTGCTGGATGCCAGCTTCTCCTTCGACGGCGTCATCGGCGCCTTTGCGCTGACGCAGAACCTCTTCGTCATCGCGATCGGCCTCGGTATCGGCGCCATGTATGTGCGCTCGATGACGATCATGCTGGTGGAGAAGGGGACGCTTGCCGAATACCGCTATCTCGAGCACGGCGCCTTCTACGCCATCCTGATCCTCTCGGTGATCATGTATGCGCAAACCCTGGTGCACATCCCCGAGGTGATCACCGGGCTCGGTGGCGCGACGCTGATCGGTCTGTCGCTCTGGTCTTCCATCCGCCACAACAGGCGCGAGCGGCTGGAAGATCACGCCAACCGGCAGGAAGAACTTCACGCCTGACGATTGCAATGCATTTAGAAACAGAGCCGCAGCGCTTTGCGTTGCGGCCTTCCCTTTGGACAAAAATAAAGCCCGCGACCATATGGTTGCGGGCTATTTCATTCATGCATGGCTTAACGCAGGTTAGCGGGAGGCCTGACCGAAGGCGGTCGGGTCGATGCCGAGTTCCCTCAGGTCGCGGGCACGCGGCCGGCGGCCGGCTTCAACGGCGGCGCTGACACCATTTGCGGCGCCGAGCACAGCAAATGCGCGACCAAAGAAACCTGTGCGGACCGAATTGCGGATGGCGGACATTGTCCATTTCCTCTTGTTTTGATTGACCGCTTATAGATGGTATCGCGCAGATACCTCCACAATGCTCAGAAAATCACCGCAGCCATGCAAAAACAGAAGGCCGGCGCATGTTTCCATGGCCAGCCTTGAGGGAGGGGTAATGTCGTCTTTTTAGTCTTCGTTTGCAGCCAGCTGCGACAGCACCTGGCCGCGGCCGCGAATCCGCAGGATCAGCGGGATGAGAAAGGCGGCGGCCGCAACGATCAGCAGGCCCGCGGCGATCGGCGACATCACCAGCGTCGTGACGTCACCCTGGCTGATCGCCAGCGCACGGCGCAGCTGCTGCTCGGCCAGCGGCCCGAGGATCAGGCCGACGACGGCAGGCGCGATCGGATAGCCGAAGAGCCGCATGAGATAGCCGAGCAGGCCGAAGGCGAGCAGCATGCCGAGTTCGAATACCGACGGGTTGGCGCCGATCGTCCCCAGCGTCGCAAACAGCAGGATGCCCGCATAAAGCCACGGCTTCGGGATCGTCAGCAGCTTTACCCAGAGGCCGATCATCGGCAGGTTCAAGACCAGCAGCATCGCATTGGCGATGAGCAGGCTCGCAATCAGGCCCCAGACAAGCTGCGGATTGGTGGCAAACAGCAGCGGCCCCGGCTGCAAGCCGTATTGCTGGAAGCCGGCAAGCATGATCGCCGCGGTTGCCGTCGTCGGCAGGCCGAGGGTCAGAAGCGGCACCAGCGTGCCGGCGGCCGACGCGTTGTTGGCCGCCTCGGGACCTGCCACGCCTTCGATCGCGCCATGGCCGAACTCCTCCGGGTTCTTCGCCAGCCGCTTTTCGGTGGCATAGGAAAGGAAAGTGCCGATTTCGGCGCCGCCCGCCGGCATCGCGCCGATCGGAAAGCCGATCAAGGTGCCGCGCAGCCAGGGCTTCCAGGACCGCGCCCAGTCCTCGGCCGTCATCCACAGCGAACCTTTGACCGCCTCGACCTTCTCGGCAATGCGGTTGCCCTGCGCGGCGATATAAAGCGTCTCGCCGATCGCAAACATCGCCACCGCAAGCGTCGTCACCTCGACACCGTCGAGCAGGTCGGGAATGCCGAAGGACAGCCGCGCCTGCCCCGTCTGCTGGTCGATGCCGACCATGGCGAGCGCGAAGCCGATAAACAGCGCCGTCAGACCCCTAAGGGCTGAATCGCCGAAGGCCGAGGAGACGGTGACGAAGGCAAGCACCATCAGCGCGAAATATTCGCGCGGCCCGAAGACCAGCGCCAACTTGACGATATAGGGCGCGATGAAGGCGAGCCCCAGCGTCGCGATCAGGCCGGCGACGAAGGAGCCGATCGCCGCTGTCGCCAGCGCCGGTCCGCCGCGCCCGGCGCGCGCCATCTTGTTGCCCTCGAGCGCCGTGACGATCGAAGCGCTTTCACCCGGCGTGTTGAGCAGGATCGAGGTGGTCGAGCCGCCATACATGCCGCCATAATAGATGCCGGCGAACATTATCAGCGAGCCGCCGGGATCGAGCTTGTAGGTGACGGGCAACAGCAGCGCCACGGTAAGTGCCGGGCCGATGCCGGGCAGCACGCCGACGGCGGTGCCGAGCGTCACGCCGACCAGCGCATAAACCAGGTTCATCGGCTGCATCGCAACCAGGATACCCTGCCATAGGAATTCGAATGTGCTCATCTTGGTGTCCCAGGCGGCGTTCCCGACCTTACGATTTCGAGGTCAGGCGCCGCGTAAAATCAAAAGGGCTGACAGCGCGTCCCGCGCGATCAGAAGAACAGATGTTCGAGTGGGCCGGCCGGCAGCGTCAACTGCAGCAGCTGCGAGAAGATCGCCCAGACGACGAAGCTGAGGACGATGCCAAGCGGCAGCGAGAACCAGAGCTTGCGTTTGCCGAAACCGCGTGCCGTCAGCGCAAAGAGGATGCCGGTGGCGATCGAGAAACCGGCGACGCGCAGCAGCAGCATTTGGCCGGCAAGACCGGCGACGATCCAGATGACGGGCGCCACTTCCTGCCGATCGCGTTCCGGAAATTCGCCGCGCCAGGCTTCGGCGACGGTCCAGACCCCGAGACAGAAGAGGCCGAACGCCACCACTTGAGGCACCGTCGCCGGGCCGATGCGGTCGTATTGCGCGATCGTCTTCAGATGCGAGGCATCCCAGGCCATCACGCCGGCGACGACGAAGAGGAAAACGGCAATGATGAACGCCGCCCAATCAGGGCGGCGTGTCGTTGCCGAGGAGGTGTTATCCTCGCTCATTGAACAAGTCCGATATCTTTAAGAATGCCTTCGGTGGCGGAGACATCCTTCTCGAGCTGCGCCTTGAAGGCATCGCCGGACAGATAGGTGTCGGCCCAGCCCTTGGTCTTCAGAGTTTCCTGCCAGGTGGCCGAGCTATGCAGCTTCTCGAAATCGGAGGTGACGCTTGCCACCTGCTCCGCCGACAGGCCGGGAGCCGCGGCAACCATGCGCCAGTTCTGGATGGTGACGTCGGTGCCGGCTTCCTTCAGCGTCGGGGCATCGATGCCGTCGATGCGCTTGTCGCTGGAGACGGCGAGAAGACGGAGCGTGCCGGATTTCACCTGTGATTCGAACTCGCTGTAGCTCGAGACGCCGGCCGTGACCTGGCCGCCGAGAATGGCGGCGAGCGCTTCACCGCCGCCGGAGAAGGCGACATAGTTGATCTTGGTCGGATCGACGCCGGAGGCCTTGGCGATCAGGCCGACCGTGATGTGGTCGGTACCGCCGGCCGAACCGCCGCCCCAGGAAACCGCGCCCGGATCCTTCTTCAGCGCCGCAACCAGATCGGCCATGGTCTTGATCTCGGAAGAGGCCGGAACGACGACGGCTTCATATTCACCGGTCAGACGGGCGATCGGCGTGACGTCCTTGAGCGTGACCGGCGACTTGTTGGTGAGGATCGCGCCGACCATGACATAGCCGCCGACGATCAGCGAGTTCGGATTGCCGGCAGCCTGGCTGCTGAACTGTGCCAGGCCGATGGTGCCGCCGGCGCCGGGCACGTTCTGGACCTGCACGTTGCCGGAGATCTTCTCCTGCTGCAAAACCGTCTGCAGCGAACGGGCCGTCTGGTCCCAGCCGCCGCCGGGAGCGGCCGGCGCGATGATGGTGTAGTCGGCCGCATAGGCCGGCACCGCGATGGTCGCGGCAAGAAGGGTTGCGATGAACGTATGCTTCACGATGTGTCCTCCGTGGGCGGCTGAGCAAACCGCCTGTTATTCTCTGGGAATCGGGAGGAACGGCCGACAGCGGACACGATTGTCCTGATGACGAGCAGAATACCTCCCAAGGCTTCAGCTCTCCGCCTCCACGGAGAAGAAGTAGCCAAAGCCACCACAACAAGCTGTCATTTAGCTGACACCGGCGAGATATCCAGGAGAAGGGGCCACTTTTTTGCCGTAATTGGGTTGGGGTGGGTCTCAATCCCGCTTAGCTGCCCGCATCATGCAGGCAGGTCATGCCCCTTGGCTCCCAATCCGTGTATTGCGCGCAAGTCTCTGAAGTTTAACCCTTGCACGCGCGACCTCAAGTCAATTACACCTTGTACAATTCAAGGTTTTGCTCCGGCTATCTCAATTTCTGCAGATCTTTATTTTACCGATCCCCATAGGAAACGATATGTCGCGCTGCCTGCACACGAATCCCGACCGGATTTATGAGGACCTGCGATCGCTGCGCCCCGGCGCGACACTGACGCTGGAAGGCGGGCGATATGCAACGCCGCTTGTCCTCTCCTCTGTCAGCGGCTCCCAGCAGCAGCCGGTGGTGATCCGCGGCGCCGATGCCGTCATCGACGGCGGCAGAAGCTATGACGATCATCGCGGCACCGCCAACCGTCTCTCCGCCGTGCAGGAAGCCAATGGCCGCTTTCCCGGCATCTACTACCTTGCCGATGATGCAGCACTTGTGCTGCGCAATTGCCAATGGGTCGTCATTGAAGATCTGACCTTCGAGGGCTGCTGGCCGACCGCGATCTATCTCGACAACTGCCAGCATATCACGCTCCGCCGCCTGCATATTCGCGGCAGCACGATCGCCATCGGCGCGGCCGGAGCCTATACGCGCCATCTGCTGATTGAAGGGTGCGACTGGATTCAGGATCTGCAGTCGCACGGCGAGGCGGACCTTGCCGCGATCCGGAAATCCGGCATGGTCGATGCCGCGCTCGATCCCGAGGATTGCAGGCTCTGGCGAAAAACCTACTGGGGCCAGGTTCACGGCAATATCGAGGACACCGCGAGCCGCGTGAACGTCGAAAAGGACGAGCGCGGTTTTGACGGCGACTTCTTCCGCGCATGGACCATCGCCGGTTATGTCGTGCTGCGCGACAACGCCATTCTCGATGCCTTCAACGGCATCCATTTTTTCAACGATGCGTCCGATTCGACGGTGGAGGATTTCTGCCGCAACATCGTCATTGAAAACAATTGGTTCGTCCGCATTCGCGACAACGCCGTCGAGGCGGAGGACTATGCCTGGAATTGGACCGTGAGCGGCAACCGCTTCGTTGACTGCTACATGCCTTTTTCGCTGGAGATGCGGCGATCCGGATATTTCTATATCTACGGCAATCTCGGCTGGAACCAACACCGGCCTGGCCCCGATGACGACGATCGCAATTTCGGCCAGCTTTTCAAATTTCCCAAAAAACACGAAGCGGTCGGCCCGCATTATGTCTTCAACAATTCATGGATGCTGAGAGGGCCGATCAGCAAGCGCTACCGCTTCCGCCAGCTCCACCACCTGAACAATGCGATAGGCTATTATGGCGCGACAGGCCTTTCGACGCCGGAGGATTCCGTACCGTTTGGCGCGGGCTGGCAGAGCGTGCCGAAAGAGGGACAGGATGAAGCTTCGCTCGAAGGCAAGCATTTCACCAGGCTTTGGCAGGAACTCGACATACGCTTCGACGGCGATCTGATCGATCACAAATATTTCCCCAATCTGCTGCGCGAGGCGGGATATGCGATCGGCGTCGACGCCCATCCCGGACCGGTTCCTTTCCACTCGCCCGTCCTCGGCCAGCCTGAGGGGCTGAAGCTGACCACAAAGGTTCCAGCAATCGCCTTCCTGATGCAGCTTCCCGACGGGCGAACCCAGGCCGTCGGCTGCGCTGACTACACCGTCGGCGCCTGGCAGGGTGAAGATCCCTTCACGGTCGATAGACCGATGTTCTACGAATATTGGCTTTACGCCGCTCCTTGCGGAAAGGGCGAAGCGGCCGAAAGCTGAGGCTCGTCACTGCGCCCGCAGAACCTCGTTCCAGTGTGCGATCAGCCGCGCCCGTTTCACCTGGTCGAGATAGACCATCAGCCCGGGGCTGACCGGCACCGGCCGCAGCTGGGCGCCGAGCAGTTCTTGCAGCGTATTGGCAGTATTTTCGCCGGCCACCTCGGGGCTGACGGCGGGGATCTGCAGCTCGCGCGCCATGATCGTCTGCCCTTCCCTCGACATGAAGAAGGTCAGATAACGCCGGCCGAGCTCCGGCTCGGCGGCCGCCTGCGGCACCAGCCCGATCCGTGACATCACCACGGTATAGTCCTTCGGCAGCACGATGCCGACATCCGGATAGCGCGAGGCCCAGTCGGCTGCATAGGAGCCGAGAATATTGTAGCCGAGCACGAAGCGCCCGTCGGCAACACGCTCCAGGATCGCCGAACTCGTCGAATAGAGCTTGACGCCGGCAGCCCCCATCGCTCCGATCACCGACCAGATATCGCCGAACTGTTCCTGGTCGCGCGCCATGAACAGAAAACCGACGCCGGAGCGCTCGATATCGTAGGTTCCGATCCGCCCATAGGCCTCGTTGCCCTTGCGGGTCAGGTAATCGACGAATTCCGCCCGCGAGCTCGGCACCGGCTCATGCGCAAAGCTCGGCTTGTGATAGACAAACACCGCCGGCTCGAAGGTCAGCGCATAGGCGGTGTTGCGCCAGTTCGCCCATTTCGGCCATGCCGCACTCATCGGCAGGTTGCTGACCTGCGCATATCCGTCGTTGGAGAGCTTCACCTGCAAGTCCATCGCCGAGGAAAAGGCGAAATCCGCCGTCTTCTTGCCGGCATCCGTCTCCCTGACGATCCGGTCGTAGATATCGCCGGTCAGCATGTCTTCGTATTTGACCGCGACGTCGGGATTGGCATCCTGGAAACCCCGGATCATCGGCTGCGCCAACGGTTCGTCGAGCGAAGAATAAACCGTCAGCACCGGCGCATCTGAATTGCCCGATTTCGCCGCATAGAAGGCCTGATCGGCGAGCGCAAAGCCCGGCCAGAACGCCAGCAGCAAGATAAAAACTCTCCTCATGCCCTAACAATGCCTGAGCGCGCCGGGGGGAGCAAGGCCGCCGGCAGGAGCAAGGGCGGTGGAATTAGAGCGTTTCATGTTTTGACAGAAGCGTAGCCTGCGTTTTCGAAGTAGTTTGCGCATTCGTCTGGTTTAATGGTGCCGACGAGATATCCTAGATGGCGCCAGGTGTCCTCAGTGGTTCTCTTCTGGGCCAACCGCATCCAATGCTTGATCTTGGCGAATGTCTGCTCAATCGGATTGAGGTCGGGCGAGTATTTCGGCAAGAACCATAACCTGGCGCCGGCCGCTTTGATGGCATCGCGAATGGCCTTGGCTTTGTGAGAGCCGAGATTGTCGAGAATGACGATGTCGCCGGGCTTGAGGGTTGGGATCAATTGCTGGCTGACATATGCGCTGAAGCACTCGCCGTTGATGGGACCATCGAAGACGCAGGGCGCGGTGAGCCGATCGCAGCGCAAAGCGCCAAGGAAGGTCAAGGTGCGCCAGCGGCCGTGCGGTGCAAAGCCGCGCAGCCTCTTACCTTTCAGCCCCCAGCCACGCAGGGGCGCCATGTTAGTTCTGATCCAGGTTTCATCTATGAAGACCAGGCGATGCGGATCGAAGCGGCCTTGCCAGGCCTTCCAGCGTGCTCTGCGCCGGACAATGTCGGCGCGACCCTGCTCAAGGGCGAACAGCGTTTTTTTTAAAGCTCAGGCCTTCGCGGCGCATGAATTGCCAGATGGCATTGTGCGACACCCTCACGCCGCGTGCGGCCAACTCGTCCTGTAGCCGATGCAGCGTCAGATGCGACGTCTCCTCAATCCGCTCGATGATAAAGGCTCGGTACGGCTCCAAAATACGCCGGCGATGGCCGCCCATCTGGCCGGGCGAAACACTGCCGGTTGCGCGAAAACGCTGCGACCACTTCACCACAGAGGAAACAGCGATATCGAACCGCTCGGCCACAACCCGGCAACTCTGACCAGCACCAACCGCGGAAACAACGCGCTCATGAAGATCATCCGAATAAGGTCGCGTCATGGATGCTGGCCTCCAACCCAGCATCCATCATGAATCACAAATCTGCTGATTTGGGAATCCGCCGATTCCGAAAAGAAATGAACCGCTCTAGGCGCCGACCCATTCCATCAGCGCATTTTGTGCGTGCAGTAGGAAGGCCTTGGCTGCGCGACTTTGGCAAAGCGAATGCTCCATCGCCTCGGCCGTCACCTCCTGGCCGCGCGTCACCGGCGGGCACGGCAGGAAGATCGCATCCTCCGGCAAACGATCGAGAATATCGGTCCCGATCCGGTAGCTGGCAAGCGCGTCATCAAGAGCGTCACCCGGCCATGAATCGGTGATGATGATGTTGGCATCCGATAGCTCGCCCATATCGGTGCTTGCGCGAAACCGCTCGTTGAGCAGTGCGGTATCACTTATATGCCAGCGTTCGGGGTAGACCTGCACCACCTCGATCGGCAATGCGATCGACGCCTCGACCCAGGAGCGGAGGATATTTGCGTCTGCCGCCACCCCAACGACCTTCAACCCGTCGATCGAACCGCGCCGGCTGTTGATATAGGCAAGGTCGCCGAGCGTCTCGCAAGGGTGGTTGGAGCGTGTGCGCGCGTTGATGATGGGCACCGGCGCGGCGGCGGCCACCGCCTTCAGCGTCTCCAATTCCCTTGTGCGGATCACCAGCATGTCGAACCAGTTGCCGAGATAACCCGCAAGATCGCCGGATTCCTCTCGACCGTTGAAGCCGATCGGCACATGCACGCAGATACCACCCATCGCCTGGACGCCGAGATCGAAGGCAGTCGTATTGCGCCAGCCGCTATCGTCGGCAATCAGCGCGACGCGCCTGCCCGCCAGGCTCTGCGGCATGGTGCGCTCATTCCAGGCCCTGGCGAGCACCCCCGCGCGAGCGATAATCGACCGAAGCCCGGCCTCAGGAATATCGTGAAGCTCCAGAAAATTCCGGGCCGAAGCTGTCATCCAAAATCTTCCTTGCGCATGAACCGTCACCACAATAACCGGCACCAGCCTGACAGCAACCGCCCAAGCAGCCGCGAATCACACTCGATATTGGATACCCCTCGCAACCGTCCTCCGGCCCGCACCATGGGTCCGCTTTCAAGTCACGAACCGATCGACGGCCACTTTTTATGGTGCCTGTCCGAAGCTTTGCCTGAAGCAAATCACTCCGTCTGCTGCAATTAGAATCCACTTTTTATCACAAAGGATTAGCGCCGAACGCTATCCTTCACCCATTCAGAGTATTGATGAAGAACGGCGACGCTATATGGTCGCGCTGCCGTGTCAAAACGTCGAATCCGCCCGAATTTCTATTCTGGGGGCGACTCTACGCGACAAAAACTCTATAAAAAGCTGGACTAAACTGGGAAGATCCATGGGAGGGGTCATGGAACGACGACTGAGCGCTATTCTCGCTGCGGATGTCGTTGGCTATAGCCGACTGATGGGCATTGATGAGGCCGGCACGCTGCAGGCGCTGAACCGCCACCGCTGCGAACTGGTCGATATCAGGATTTCGGACTATAAGGGCCGGATCGTCAAACTCACCGGCGACGGCATCCTTGCCGAATTCCAGAGCGTGGTGAACGCGGTTGCCTGCGCCGCCGAAATCCAGCGCAGTATGGCCGCCCGCAACGAGAACGTGCCCAAGGACGAGCGCGTCGAATTCCGTATCGGCATCAATCTCGGCGATGTCGTGGTCGAGAACGGCGATATCTTCGGAGACGGCGTCAATCTTGCCGCCAGGCTTGAGCGTATCGCAGCGCCCGGCGGCATCGCCGTATCGGCCTCGGTGCGCGATCAGGTCGGCGCGCGCCTCAATCTCGGTTTCGAATTCATCGGCGAGCATATGCTGAAGAACATCCGGCAGCCGGTTCAGGTCTACACCGTCACCCTGGCGCCGCCCTCCTCGGCGAAATTGGTCGCGCAGAACCGCAATACCTGCTTCATTGCCGTGCTGCCCTTTACCAATATGAGCGGCGATGCCGACCAGGACTATTTCTCCGACGGCATCACCGAAGACATCATCACCGATCTCTCCAAGATCTCCAGCCTGCACGTCGTGCCGCGCAATACGATTTTCACCTATAAGGGCATATCGGTGAAGGTGAAGCGGCTCGCTCAGGAACTTGGCGTGCGCTACGTGCTCGAGGGCAGTGTGCGCATCTTCGGCAATCGTGTGCGCATTTCCGGCCAGCTGATCGACACCGCCAATGGCGATCATCTCTGGGCCGAACGTTATGACCGCGACCTGACCGACATCTTCGCCATCCAGGACGAGATCACCCATGCGATCGTCGGCCAGTTGAAGGTGCGGCTGCTGCCGGAAGAGAAGAAGGCGATCGCCACTGAGCCGACCGCCAATGTCGAGGCCTATACCTATTATCTCCGGGGTCGTCAGCTCTCTCACACCTGGACCAAATCCTATCTCCAGCTCGCAAGGCGCATGTTCTGCAAGGCGGTCGAGCTCGACCCCGACTATGCCCGCGCCTACGCCGGCATTGCCGATTGCGACGCGGCGATCCGCGATTGGGCACCTGACGACGTTCCGCTAAGGCGCATCCTCGAGATGAGCGCCCGCGCGCTTGCGCTTGATCCAGACCTTCCCGAAGCCCACGCCTCCCACGGTCTTGCCCTGCATCAGAGCGGCTTTGATGACAGCGCAGCGGCGGCCTTCGAACGGGCCCTGTCGCTCGACCCGAACCTGTTCGAGGCGAATTTCCATTATGCCCGCTTCTTCTTCATGCACGGCAACTTCGCTGAATCGGTTCAATATTTTACCCGCGCCGCCGCAATCCGCCCTGACGACTACGTCTCGCCGATCCATCTGATGTCCGCCTACCGCTCGCTCGGGCGTGTGTTGGATACGGAAAACTGGGCGCGTCTCGGTCTGCTGCGCGCCGAACGCGCGCTGAACCTCAATCCGGAAAATTCCGGCCCGGCCCATCGCGGCGCGCTGGCGCTTGCGCATATGGGCGATACCAAGAGGGCACGCGACTGGGCCGCCCGCGCCATCGCTATCGATCCCGACGACATCGTCGCGCAGTACAATCTCGCCTGCGTCTATTCCGTCCTTGGTGATATCGACCAGGCGATCGACCTTCTTGAGAGGCTGCTGCCGCACAGCTCCGTCTATCATATCAAATGGTTCAACAATGATTCCGATCTCGACAACATCCGCGACGATCCCCGCTTCCGCAGGCTGCTGGCCGCCGCAATGATGCAGCGCGAACGGATCGAAAGGACCGGGAGTTGACACCGGGCTTTTCCTTCACCCAATCTTTAAAATCGCTGTGACATCGCTCCCCCACCTCTGTAATCTCCTTTGGAAAACAGGGGACATCCGTGCGCATCCTGCTCACCGAAGACAATATCGCGCTGGCCGACGGCCTGTCGGCGATCTTGCGCGGCACGGGCCATGCCGTCGATGTCGTCCATGACGGCGCATCCGCCAATGCGGTGATCGCCGCGGAAAATTTCGATCTGGTGATCCTCGACCTCAACCTCCCCGAGATGGACGGGCTCGACGTGCTGCGCGCCATGCGCGCCCGGCAAAACCAGGCGGCCGTCCTTATCCTGACCGCGCGCGGCACGCCGGAGGAACGGGTGAAGGGCCTCGATCTCGGCGCCGACGATTATCTGATCAAACCCTTCGACATCGCTGAATTCGAGGCCCGCGTGCGTGTGCTTTTACGCCGTCAGGCCGGCCTGCGCTCGGCGACGGTCAGTTTTGGCGGCATCTCCTTCGATCTCAATTCCCGCGCCTTTTCGGCCGGGGCCACGCCGCTCGATATTCCCGCCCGCGAGCTTGGGCTGCTCGAAATTCTCTTCATGCGGGCCGGCAAGGTCGTCGCCAAGGAAGCGATCATCCAGTCGCTGACGGCCTTCGACGACGACATTTCTTCGAACGCCATCGAGCAATATGTCAGCCGCCTGAGGAAACGCCTCTCGCCGCATGGCCTGACGGTCAAGACCGCCCGCGGCATCGGCTATTATCTCGACAAGCTCCCCGAGGCCTCATGAAAGCCGCCTATTCCCTCAGGCGCCGGCTGCTCTTCTGGCTGCTCGTCTCCACCGCCGTCATCGGTACGCTGGCGCTCGCCGATACCTATCGCGAGGCTGTCCAGACCTCGAACATCGTCTCCGATCGCGTGCTCGCCGGCTCGGCGCTGGCGATCGCCGAGCGCGTCGTTGTCGCCGAGGACGGCTCGCTGCAGGTCGACATCCCCTATGTCGCGCTTGAAATGCTGACCTCGGCAGCGCAGGACCGCGTCTTCTACCGCGTCGACGGTCCGCCGGGCAAATTCATCACCGGCTACCAGTCGCTGCCGGTCCTCAATAAAACGCCGGCCAATGCTGCCGCCTTCGCCGACGACACCTTCCGCGGTGAACCGATCCGCGTCGCCACGCTCGAACGCTCTGCCTCCACAGGCATCCGCTCCGTGCCCTTCGTGGTCACGGTCGCCGAAACCACCATCGCCCGCCGGCAGTTGGCGCAAGCGATCCTCGTTCGCTCGGCCCTGCGCCTCGCCTTCATGATCGCTGGTGCCGCCGTCATCGTCTGGATCTCGGTCACCGTGGCGCTGCGCCCGCTCTACAAACTCGGCGACGCCATCGGCGAGCGCAGCCCCGATGACCTGCACCCGATCGAGCAGACCGTGCCGAGCGAAGTCGAACCGCTGGTCGATACGGTGAATAGCTTCATGGTCCGCCTGCAATCGGCGCTCGATGCGCTGCGCCATTTCACCGGCAATGCCAGCCATCAGCTGCGCACGCCGCTGGCGATCATCCGCACCCAGCTTGCGCTTTCCGCCCGTGCCGGCTCGCTTGCCGAGGCCCAGGCGGCAGCGCTAAAGGGGGACCAGGCCGTGGCGCATGCCGAGCGCATCCTTGCCCAGCTTCTGCTGATGGCAAAGATCGACGCCGCCACCGCCAAGGAGGCGCTGACCGCCTCCGCCATCGATCTTGCCGCCATCGCCCAGGAAATCACCGGCGAGCAGATCCCGACGGCAGCCGTCGCCGGCATCGATCTCGGCTTCGAAGGCGAGAGCCCGGCGATGATCCGCGCCGAGCCGCTGCTGATCGGCGAAATGCTGCGCAATCTTGCCGGAAATGCCATCGCCTATGCCGGCAAGGGGGCGGAGGTCACCGTCCGCATCATCGCAGCCACGGAGACGATCCGCCTCGAAGTCGAAGACAATGGCCCCGGCATTCCGCGCAATAAACTGGAGGCAGTGCGCGGGCGTTTTTCGCGCGGCAATCAAACAGGTGCGCAAGGCACCGGCCTCGGCCTGCCGATCGTCGAGGAAATCGCCAATCTTTTCAACGCCGACCTGACGCTGGAGCCGGGCCCGGACGGCAAGGGTCTGAAGGCGGTCGTCACCTTTGCCAAGGCGGCTTAAAAGCCTTCGGCCCTCCTTGCTTTATTTCGCTGCATTGCACACACTGATTTCGGGAACAGCAAGCCGCACGACGATGCGAGCCGGATAAAAAGAGAAATATGTCGATCAAAGCCAGTATCTATCATCTGACGCATTACACTTATGACAAGCCGGTCCGCCTCGGCCCCCAGATCATCCGGCTGAAACCTGCCTCGCATTCGAAGACAAGGGTGCTCAGCCACTCGCTGAAGGTCACGCCTTCAAACCACTTCGTCAACCTGCAGCAGGATCCCTACGGCAACTACCTCGCCCGCTACGTTTTCCCGGACCCGGTGACGGAGTTCAAGATCGAGGTCGATCTCGTCGCCGACATGACGGTCTATAATCCCTTCGACTTCTTCGTCGAGGAGGAGGCGACCAAATGGCCGTTCGGCTATCCTGAAACGATCCAGGAAGACCTGTCGATCTATATGACGCCGGAACCGGCCGGCCCGCGGTTGAAGGCGCTGCTGCCGACGCTCGACTGGTCGCCTGGCCAGCCGACGGTGGATATGGTCGTCGGGTTGAATGCCCGTCTGCAGCGGCAGATCGGCTATGTCATCCGCATGGAAACCGGCGTGCAGACGCCGGAGGAGACCCTCGAAAGCGCCAAGGGCTCCTGCCGCGACACCAGCTGGCTGCTCGTCCAGATCCTTCGCCATCTCGGCCTTGCCGCCCGCTTCGTCTCCGGCTACCTCATCCAGCTGACGCCGGATCTGAAGGCGCTCGACGGCCCCTCCGGCACCGAAGTCGATTTCACCGACCTGCATGCCTGGGCCGAGGTCTATCTGCCCGGCGCCGGCTGGGTCGGCCTCGACCCGACCTCCGGCCTGTTGACCGGCGAAAGCCACATCCCGCTGGCCGCCACCCCGCATTACCGCAACGCCGCCCCGATCTCCGGCGGTTATTTCGGCGAGGCCGAAACCGAATTCGCCTTCGACATGAAGGTGTCGCGTGTCGCCGAACATCCCCGCATCACCAAGCCCTTCTCCGATGAAAGCTGGGACGAGCTCAACGAACTCGGCGAAAAGGTCGACCGTGTCCTCGAGGCCGAGGACGTGCACCTGACAATGGGCGGCGAGCCGACCTTTGTTTCGATCGATGATTTCCAGTCCGAGGAATGGAACACCGCCGCCGTCGGCCCGACCAAGCGCGAAAAGGCCGACAGCCTGATCCGCCGGCTGCAGGAACGCTTCGCCCCCGGCGGCTTCCTGCATTACGGCCAGGGCAAATGGTACCCGGGCGAAAGCCTGCCGCGCTGGACCTTCTCGCTCTACTGGCGCCGCGACGGCAAACCGGTCTGGCAGAACCTCGATCTGGTCGCCGCCGAAGGCAAGGATACCGGCGTCACTTCAGAGGATGCCGAGAAGCTGCTGACGGCGATCGCAAGAGAACTGGCGATCAAGCCCGACATGGTGCAGCCGGCCTATGAGGATCCGGCCGACTGGATCATCAAGGAAGGCAATCTTCCCGAAAACGTCGATCCGGCGAATTCGAAGCTGAAGGATCCGGAAGAACGCAACCGCATCGCCCGGGTCTTCGCCCGCGGCCTCACCGTCGCCACGGGTTACGTCCTCCCGGTTCAGGCATGGAACGCCAAGGCGGCCGAAAGCCGTGTCTGGATCAGCGAGAAATGGCAGAGCCGCCGCGGCCGAATCTTCCTCGTCCCGGGCGACAGCCCGATCGGCTACCGCCTGCCGCTCGGCACCCTGCCCTATATTCCCCCGGCGCGTTATCCCTATATCCACCCTGCCGATCCGACGATCCCGCGCGAACCGCTGCCCGATGTCTTCGTGCCGGCCGGTCGCGCCATGCCGGAAGCCTCTTTCCAGGCTGGCGAGAGCAATCGCAGCCGGATCGAACAGACGCTCGGTGAGATCGGCGGCGCCGTGCGCAGCGCCATGTCGGTCGAGCCGCGCGACGGTAGGCTCTGCGTCTTCATGCCGCCGGTCGAGCGCATCGAGGATTATCTCGAGCTGATCGCCGCGGCCGAAAACGCCGCTGCCGAGCTTAAACTTCCCGTCCATATCGAGGGCTACCCGCCACCGCAGGACGAGCGTATCAACGTCATCCGCGTCGCCCCGGATCCCGGCGTCATCGAGGTCAACATTCATCCGGCCTCGAACTGGAAGGAATGCGTCGACATCACCACGGCGGTCTATGAGGAGGCGCGGGCCACCCGGCTCGGCGCCGACAAGTTCATGATCGACGGCCGTCATACCGGCACCGGCGGCGGCAACCATGTCGTCGTCGGCAGCGCCAATCCGAACAACAGTCCCTTCCTGCGCCGTCCCGATCTCTTGAAGAGCGTTGTCCTCCACTGGCAGCGCCACCCCTCGCTCTCCTACCTCTTCTCCGGCATGTTCATCGGCCCCACCAGCCAGGCGCCGCGCATCGACGAGGCCCGCCATGACAGCCTCTATGAGCTGGAGATCGCCATGGCGCAGATCGCTGCCCCCGGCCGCGGTCAGCCGCCGCTGCCCTGGCTCGTCGACCGCCTGTTTCGCAACCTTTTGACCGATGTCACCGGCAACACCCACCGCGCCGAGATCTGCATCGACAAGTTGTTTTCGCCCGACGGCCCGACCGGAAGGCTCGGCCTCATCGAGTTCCGCGGCTTCGAGATGCCGCCGAACGCGCGCATGTCGCTTGCCCAGCAATTGCTGGTGCGCGCGCTGATCGCCCGCTTCTGGGTCAACCCGGTCGACGGCAAGTTCGTCCGCTGGGGCACGACCCTGCACGACCGCTTCATGCTGCCGCATTTCGTCTGGGCCGACTTCCTCGACGTGCTGGCCGACCTTCGCGAAAACGGCTTCGACGTCAGCCCGGAATGGTTCAAGGCCCAGCTCGAATTCCGCTTCCCCTTCTGCGGCGAAGTCGAATACGAGGGCTCGAAGCTCGAACTGCGCCAGGCGCTGGAGCCTTGGCACGTCATGGGCGAAGAGGGCGCGCCGGGCGGCACCGTCCGCTATGTCGACTCGTCCGTCGAGCGCCTTCAGGTGCGGCTCGAAACCAGCAATACGGCGCGTTATACCGTCACCTGCAATGGCCGCACCCTGCCGCTGACGCCGACCGGCACGGCCGGCGTGTCGGTCGCCGGCGTCCGTTACAAGGCCTGGCAGCCGGCCTCCGGCCTGCATCCTGTGCTGCCGATCAACACGCCTTTGACTTTTGACATTTATGATACATGGTCGAAGCGTTCGATCGGCGGCTGCATCTATCATGTTGCCCATCCGGGCGGCCGGACCTATGACACCTTCCCGGTCAACGGCAACGAGGCGGAAGCAAGGCGGCTCGCCCGCTTCGAGCCGTGGGGACATACGGCGGGCGGATACATCCCGCGTGCCGAGACGGGCTCGCTGGAATTCCCGCTGACGCTGGATCTGCGGCGGCCCGCTGGAATTTGATGCCGGCGTTGGGGGATAGCTTGGGTTTTGATGGGTAAGAGGCCGGCAACAGAGCGCAGGGAAGAGACAGAGAACCGCACCGGCAAACGTGCGGCCTTCGACTATGCGCCGCTTCCCGGCACCGCCGACGAGATGGTGGACAACAAAGGCAGGGTCCGCCCGGTCTGGCAGCATTTCCTCTCGCATCTGAGCGCAATGCCGGAAAAGGATCTTGCCGAGCGTTTTGCCCGCGCCGACCGCTACCTCAGAGACGCCGGCGTCTTCTACCGTGCCTATGGCAGCAAGGGCACCGGCGAACGCGCCTGGCCGATCTCGCATATCCCGGTGCTGATCGACGAGCGCGAATGGCAGACGCTGTCGGCCGGCCTCGTCCAGCGCGCTGACCTGCTGGAAGCGATCGTCGCCGACATCTACGGCGACAACCGGCTGGTGGAGGAAGGCGTCCTGCCGCCGGCGCTGATGGCCGCCAATCCCGAATTCCAACGCCCGCTTGCCGGCATCCGGCCGGCCTCCGGCCATTATCTGCATTTCTGCGCCTTCGAGATCGGCCGCGGACCGGATGGCAATTGGTGGGTGCTAGCCGACAGGACGCAGGCGCCGTCGGGCGCCGGTTTCGCGCTGGAAAGCCGCGTCGCGACCACCCGGGCGTTCTCGGATATCTATGCCGAAACCCCGGTCCACCGCCTCGCCTCGTTCTTCGGCGGCTTCCGCGACGCGCTGCAGGGGATGAAACATTCCGGCGACGACCGCATCGCCGTGCTGACGCCGGGCCCGGCCAACGAGACCTATTACGAACACGCCTACATCGCCCGCTATCTCGGCTTCATGCTGCTCGAGGGTGAGGATCTCACCGTCGTCAAGGGCCGCGTCATGGTGCGCACCGTCGCCGGCCTGAAGCCGATCGGCGTTCTCTGGCGCCGTCTCGATTCGGCCTTTGCCGACCCGCTCGAGCTGAACCAGAATTCGCATATCGGCACCCCCGGCCTCGTCGAAGCGCTGCGCGCCGAAAGCGTCACCATCGTCAATGCGCTCGGAACCGGCGTTCTCGAGACCCGGGCGCTGCTGGCTTTCATGCCGACCATCTGCCGCCGCCTGCTGGGGCAGGATCTGCAACTGCCCTCGATCGCCACCTGGTGGTGCGGCCAGGAAGACGAACGCGAGCACGTCGCCAAGAATATCGAGAAGATGGTGATCGGCCCGGCCTATTCCCGCGCCCCCTTCTTCGACGACGACGGCGAATCCGTGCTCGGCTCGTCGCTGCGGGCGACCGCCAAGGATTCCATCACCGACTGGCTGAGTTCGGACGGCCCGAAACTGGTGGGACAGGAGGTCGTCACGCTGTCGACGACGCCCGCCTGGGTCGACGGCAAGCTGGTGCCGCGGCCGATGTCGCTGCGCGTCTTCGCCGCCCGCACGGCGAACGGCTGGCAGATCATGCCCGGCGGTTTTGCCCGCATCGGCTCCGGCGCCGATGTCGCCGCGATCGCCATGCAGTCGGGCGGAGCGGCCGCCGATGTCTGGATCGTCAGCGACAAGCCGGTCGAGCGCCACACTCTGCTGCCGGCCGAAGGCAGCTTTACCCGCAACATGCCGGGCAGCCTGCCGAGCCGGGCGGCCGACAATCTGTTCTGGCTCGGCCGCTACATCGAGCGCGCCGAAGGGGCGCTGCGCATCCTGCGCGCCTGGCATGCGCGTTACGCCGAAGCCGCCGATCCGAGCCAGCCGCTGCTCGCCGACGTCTCCGCCTATCTCTCAGCCGTCGATATCGACACCGCCGAACCCGTGCCGGAAACGCTGCTGCGCAACATCGACAGCGCCGTTTATTCGGCGAGCAATATTCGCGACCGTTTTTCGCCGGATGGCTGGCTGGCGCTCAACGATCTCGCCAAGACCGCCCGCCGCTTCCATGTCACCGTCGCCGCCGGCGACGACGCCAGCCACGCGATGACGATCCTGCTGCGCAAGCTTGCCGGCTTTGCCGGCCTCGTGCACGAGAACATGTACCGCTTTATGGGCTGGCGCTTCCTCTCACTCGGCCGCTATATCGAGCGCGGCCTGCACATGACGCGGCTGCTCGGCCATATGTCCGGCCCGGAAGCGCCCGACGGCGCGCTCGACATGCTGCTCGAAATCGGCGACAGCGTCATGACCCACCGCCGCCGCTACAACGTCAATACGGCGCGGCTGACCGTCACCGACCTGCTGGCGCTCGATCCCCTCAACCCCCGCTCGGTCCTCTTCCAGGTTAACGAGATCCATCACGAGGTCGAGCAACTGCCGAACGCCCTGATCAACGGACAGATGTCGCCCTTCTACCGCGAGGCGATGCGGCTCCACTCGGGCCTGGCGGTGATGACGCCGGAGGGCATGGGGGCCGAGGTCTATCAGCGCCTCGAACGCGAATTGGAGCAGCTTTCCGATCTGCTCGCCCAGACCTATCTCGGGTGACGGCGATGCTTTACGATCTTTCGCTGCGCATGGGTTACAGCTACGACGTGCCGGCCTCCGGCGCCCGCCACATCATGCGCCTGATGCCGCTGTCGCTGACCAACCGGCAGCGCCTGGTCGCCGGCTCGATCACCATTTCGCCGACGCCGGACGAGCAGTCGCATTTCGTCGATTTCTTCGATCATCCCGCCACCGCCTTCATGCTGCGCGCGCCGCACGAGACGCTCGACATTCGCATGCAGGCCCGCGTGCAGGTGGAAAGCCAGCCGATCGCCGCCGATTTTTCGCCGCTGCTCGCCGACCTGCCGGAGGAGTTGTCAGGCGTCTGGTCGCTGGCGCCGGATTCGCCGCACCACTTTCTCGGCGACAGCCCGCGCCTGACCCAGGCGCGCGGGATCAGCGACTTTGCCCGAAGCTGCGCCATGCCTGATCTGACGGCGATGCAGATCGCCTACGCGATCTGTGCCCGCATCTACAAGGATTTCACCTACGACGCCGACGCGACGACGGTGGACACGACGCCGCTTGAGGCATTCAAGCTTAAGTGCGGCGTCTGCCAGGATTTCACCCACATCATGATCCTGGCGCTCCGAAGCCTCGGCATTCCGGCCGGCTATGTCTCGGGTTTCCTGCGCACCATCCCGCCGCCCGGCAAGGAACGCCTCGAAGGGGCGGATGCCATGCATGCCTGGGTGCGGATCTGGTGCGGCGAGACGACCGGCTGGATCGAACTCGACCCGACCAACAACATACCCGCCGGCACCGACCACATCGTCGTTGCCTACGGCCGCGACTATTCCGACGTCGTTCCCGTCATCGGCGTATTGAAGAGCTATGGCGGCCAGCGCGCCGTCCAGGCGGTCGATGTGATCCCGCTGAAATAATCCCAAAACTGGAAAAATCCGCCGGTTCGTTAAAATTCTATTGACGCTGTAAGGCAGGCGTAAAGAAGCAGCGTGCGTAATGTCACCCACAGGGTCTATTTCGGGTGAACATGATGAGCACCTCCTTTTTGCATCCCTGCCTGCGTCGCATGTTGAGCGATCGAGGCGGTAATTTCGGCATAGTGACGGCGATTATGGCGCCCGTCCTTCTCGGCGCCGCCGGCTTGGCGATCGATTATTCGAATATGGCGCTGTCACAGCGCCAACTCCAGGAATCAACGGATTCTGCAGCACTCGCGGCGGCGACCGCACTTGCGAGCGGCAAGGTCGCCGACGAGGCGGCCGCAAAGACCTTGGCGAAGGATTTTGTCGTCGGACAAATGGCAAATTATGCCGGCACGGCATCAGCCAGCGCAATCAGGAACGCCACGAATGTGGACATCACCACGTCCACCTCCTCGACCAGCAAGAGCTACAGCGTCACAGTCGCGACCTCATATCGCCTTGGCCTGACACCATTCATGAATCTTTTAGGCCACTCTACGATTGACATCTCCACAACCAGTTCGACCACGAGCGGCACCAGCCAGACACGGAGCGCGCTATCGATGGAACTTGTCCTCGACCAGTCGGGGTCCATGGGCTACGACACCAATACATGCGCCCAATACAAAAAGAATGGCACCACCTGCAAAACCTACGTCGTCAAGATCGACGCGCTGAAACAGGCATCTGCGTCACTCTTCGATGCGCTCGATAAGGCCGATCCGCAACATACCCTCGTACGCACAGGCGTCATCTCGTACAGTAACGGACTATTGCGTGATTGGACCAACAAGGTCACCAGCGTTAGCGCTATGGACTGGGGAACAACCAAATCCCGCGACTACGTAACAACGCTCTCGCCAGACGGCGGCACAGACGCCACTGAACCGATGCAACTGGCTGACGACACGATCAAAAAGAACGCGAACAGCACCGACGCTGAAAGCGTCGCACATCAAAAAAAGGGCAATTCCAAGGTCGACAGGTTCATTATACTCATGACCGATGGCGAAATGACCAGCAACAGCAGCACTTGGAACAAGGACAAGGATCAAAGCGTCCGCGACAAATGCGATGCCGCCAAGACAGACGGAATTACCCTTTTCACCGTGGCTTTCATGGCGCCGGACAAAGGCAAGAGTCTTCTCCAATACTGCGCCTCGCCGGGCGGCAACTACTATGAAGCTGAAACCATGGAGAAATTGGTGGCCGACTTCGAAAGCATCGCCCAAACGGCAACCAAGGCCGCGACGCTGCTGACCAACTGAAGTCCCACAACAAGGTGTGCAAACGAAAAGCCGCGCCGGAACAAACCGGCGCGGCTTTTCGTTATCGCTATCCCACCCATCTGATCGGGAAAAGCGATTGAAATCAACCCCCTTGAGCCCGGTGAATATGAAGGTTTCGCAAATTTTTCGTTTGTCCAAATCCCTTGTTGCAAGTGCTTCCTAACGATGCATAAACTGTCGCTGAGACAAGCGACAAATCGATTAGATCAGGCTTAATAGCCTGAAACCAAATTAAAATTGGCGAGATCTGACCATGAATACCGTTTCCAAGCCAGTTATTCCCTCCCCCGCCCCGCGCAGCTCAAAGCCGGAAATTCTCGCCGAAGAAATTATCGAACGCCTGACCTACCGCATCGGCAAGGATGCCAAGGTGGCAAAGCCGCATGACTGGCTGACGGCGACGATCCTGGTGGTGCGCGACCGCATCATCGACAGATGGATGGCCTCTACCCGCGAGGTTTATGCGACCGGCGCCAAGCGCGTCTATTATCTTTCCCTCGAATTCCTGATCGGCCGCCTGATGCGCGATGCCGTCTCGAATCTCGGCCTGATGGAGGAGGTGCGCGATGCACTCACCTCGCTCGGCGTCGACGTCAACGTCATCGCCGGCCTGGAGCCGGATGCCGCCCTCGGCAATGGCGGCCTTGGCCGCCTGGCGGCCTGTTTCATGGAAAGCATGGCGACGGTCGACGTGCCCGCCTATGGCTACGGCATCCGCTATGTGCACGGCCTCTTCCGCCAGCAGCTGGCCGACGGCTGGCAGGTGGAGCTGCCGGAAAACTGGCTCGCCCACGGCAATCCCTGGGAGTTCGAGCGCCGCGAGAGCGCCTATGAAATCGGCTTCGGCGGCGCCGTCGAATTCATCACAACCCATGACGACCAACCGCGCTACGTTTGGAAACCGGCCGAGCGCGTCATCGCCGCCGCCTTCGACACGCCGGCCGTCGGCTGGCGCGGCAAGCGCGTCAACACCCTGCGCCTCTGGTCGGCGCAGCCGATCGATCCGATCCTGCTCGATGCTTTCAACGCCGGCGACCACATCGGAGCGTTGCGCGAAAGCAACAAGGCCGAAAGCCTGACCCGGGTTCTCTATCCCGCCGACGCGACCCCGGCCGGCCAGGAACTGCGCCTGCGCCAGGAGTTCTTCTTCTCGTCGGCCTCGCTGCAGGACATCCTGCGCCGCCATCTGCAGCAATATGACGATTTCACCTCGCTGCCGGACAAGGTGGCGATCCAGCTGAACGACACCCATCCAGCCGTCTCGGTGGCCGAACTGGTGCGTCTGCTCTGCGACGTCCACGGGATGGATTTCGACCAGGCCTGGGAAATCACCCGCCATACTTTCTCCTACACCAACCACACGCTTCTGCCGGAAGCACTGGAAAGCTGGGCGGTACCGCTGTTCGAGCGTCTGCTGCCGCGCCACATGCAGATCATCTATGCGATCAACGCCAAGATTCTGATCGACGCGCGCAAGGGCAAGAATTTCTCCGATGGGGAAATCCGCTCGATTTCGCTGATCGATGAAAGCGGCGACCGCCGCGTGCGCATGGGCAACCTTGCTTTCGTTGGCTCGCATTCGATCAACGGTGTTTCCGCCCTGCACACCGACCTGATGAAGGTCACGGTCTTTGCCGACCTGCACAAGCTCTATCCCGACCGCATCAACAACAAGACCAACGGCATCACGCCGCGCCGCTGGCTGCAGCAGTGCAATCCCGGTCTCACCGGCCTGATCCGCGAGGCGATCGGCGACGAATTCCTCGACGACGCCGAGAAACTGCGCCCGCTCGAGGCGTATGCTTCCGATCCGAGCTTCCAGCAGAAGTTCGCAGCGGTGAAACGCGCCAACAAGGTGGCGCTCTCCAACCTGGTCGCCAGCCGCATGGGCGTGAAGCTCGATCCGTCGGCGATGTTCGACATCCAGATCAAGCGCATTCACGAATACAAGCGCCAGCTTTTGAACATCATCGAGGCCGTCGCACTCTACGACCAGATCCGCTCGCATCCCGAGCTCGACTGGGTGCCGCGCGTCAAACTGTTCGCCGGCAAGGCGGCGCCGAGTTACTACAACGCCAAACTGATCATCAAACTGATCAACGACGTCGCCCGCACGATCAACAATGATCCATCGGTGCGCGGCCTGCTGAAGGTCGTCTTCGTGCCGAATTACAATGTCTCGCTCGCCGAAGTCATGGTGCCCGCCGCCGACCTCTCCGAACAGATCTCGACCGCCGGCATGGAAGCATCCGGTACCGGCAACATGAAGTTCGGCCTCAACGGTGCGCTGACCATCGGCACGCTTGACGGCGCCAATGTCGAGATGCGCGACAATGTCGGCGAAGACAACATCGTCATCTTCGGCCTCAAGGCCGACGAGGTCTCCAAGGTCCGCAGCGATGGCCACAATCCCCGCGCCATCATCGAGGGATCGCGCGAACTCGCCCAGGCGCTCGCCGCCATCGGCTCCGGCGTCTTTTCGCCCGATGACCGCAACCGTTACACCTCGCTGATCGACGGCATCTATTCGCACGACTGGTTCATGGTCGCGGCCGACTTCGACGCCTACGCCCAGGCCCAGCGCGAAGTCGATCAGATCTGGACCAATCAGTCCGACTGGTACACCAAGACGATCAACAACACGGCGCGGATGGGCTGGTTCTCGTCCGACCGCACGATCAGGCAATATGCAGACGAAATCTGGAGAGCCGGATGAAAACGCCGAAAAACGTCCCTGAAGTAAAGCTTTCCTGGGAAATTTCGGCAGATGAAATCGCGGCGATCCTTGCCGGCTCGCATTCCAATCCCTTTGCCGTCCTAGGGGTGCACCAGGCAGGCGACGCCTTCGTCGCCCGCTGTTTCATCCCGGGCGCGGAGGAAGTCACCACCATGACGCTCGACGGCAGCGTCATCGGCGAACTGAAGCAACTCCATGGCGACGGCTTTTTCGCCGGCCCGGTTTCCCTGACCAAGCTCCAGCCGGTGCGTTACCGCGCCCGGCGAGGCGATGCGGAATGGGCCGTCACCGACCCCTACAGCTTCGGTCCGGTGCTCGGGCCGATGGACGATTATTTCGCCCGCCAGGGCTCGCATCTGCGCCTGTTCGACAAGATGGGCGCCCACCTCATCAAGCATGACGGCGCCCAGGGCATCCACTTCGCCGTCTGGGCCCCGAATGCGCAGCGCGTTTCCGTGGTCGGCGATTTCAACAATTGGGACGGACGCCGCCACGTCATGCGCTTCCGCTCCGATAGCGGCATCTGGGAGATCTTTGCCCCTGACGTGCCGATCGGCGTTGCCTACAAATTCGAGATCCGCGGTCAGGATGGCGTGCTGCTGCCGCTGAAGGCCGATCCCTTCGCCCGCCGCAGCGAGCTCCGGCCAAAAACCGCCTCGATCGCCGCCGCCGATCTGGAACAGGAGTGGGAAGACGAAGCCCATCTGAAGCACTGGCGCGAAGCCGACAAACGCCGCCAGCCGATCTCGATCTACGAGGTGCATGCCGCCTCATGGCGGCGCCGGGACGATGGCACGATGCTGTCCTGGGACGAGCTCGCCTCCAGCCTCATCCCCTATTGCGCCGACATGGGCTTCACCCATATCGAGTTCCTGCCGATCACCGAATACCCCTATGACCCCTCCTGGGGCTACCAGACGACAGGCCTCTACGCACCGACCGCCCGGTTCGGCGAGCCGGAAGGTTTCGCCCGTTTCGTCAACGGCTGCCACAAGGTCGGCATCGGCGTCATCCTCGACTGGGTACCGGCGCATTTCCCGACCGACGAACACGGCCTCGGCTGGTTCGACGGCACGGCGCTCTACGAGCATGAAGATCCGCGCAAGGGCTTCCACCCCGACTGGAGCACGGCGATCTATAATTTCGGCCGGACCGAGGTCGTTTCCTACCTCGTCAACAACGCGCTTTACTGGGCCGAGAAATTCCATCTCGACGGTTTGCGCGTCGACGCCGTCGCCTCGATGCTCTACCTCGATTATTCCCGCAAGCACGGCGAATGGATCCCGAACGAATATGGCGGCAACGAGAACCTCGAAGCCGTCCGCTTCCTGCAGGATCTCAACACCCGCATCTACGGCAATCATTCCAACGTCATGACGATCGCCGAGGAATCGACCTCCTGGCCGAAGGTCTCCCAGCCCGTGCATGAAGGTGGCCTCGGCTTCGGCTTCAAGTGGAACATGGGCTTCATGCACGACACGCTGAGCTACATGAGCCGCGATCCGATATACCGCGGACACCATCACAACGAACTCACCTTCGGCCTGCTCTACGCCTATTCGGAAAATTTCGTCCTGCCGCTCTCGCATGACGAGGTCGTCCATGGCAAAGGCTCGCTGATCGCCAAGATGCCCGGCGACGACTGGCAGAAATTTGCCAATCTGCGCGCCTACTACGCCTATATGTGGGGCTATCCCGGCAAGAAGCTGTTGTTCATGGGCCAGGAATTCGCCCAGTGGAGCGAGTGGAGCGAGGCGAAATCGCTCGACTGGAACTTGCTTCAGTATCGCATGCATGAGGGCATACGGCGCCTGGTGCGCGACCTCAACTTCACCTATCGCAGCAAGCCGGCGCTGCACGAGCGTGACTGCGAGGGCGAAGGTTTTGAATGGCTGGTCGCCGACGACCACCAGAATTCCGTCTTTGCCTGGCTGCGCAAGGCGCCGGGCCAGAAGCCGGTCGCCGTCATCACCAATTTCACCCCCGTCTATCGCGAGAACTATACGATCCGCCTGCCGTCCGCAGGCCGCTGGCGGGAAATCCTGAACACCGATGCCGACATCTACGGCGGCAGCGGCAAGGGCAATGGCGGGCGCGTGCAGGCCGTCGATGCCGGCGGCGACATCACCTGCTCGATCACCTTGCCGCCCTTGGCGACAATCATGCTTGAACCTGAAAATTAGTGACTGGTGGGAGGAGAAAATGGTAGAAAAGCGTGTTCAGCCACTTGCCCGCGATGCAATGGCTTATGTTCTGGCCGGCGGCAGGGGGAGCCGCCTCAAGGAACTCACCGACCGGCGTGCCAAGCCTGCCGTCTATTTCGGCGGCAAGGCCCGCATCATCGATTTCGCCCTGTCGAACGCCCTGAACTCCGGCATCCGCCGCATCGGCGTTGCCACGCAATACAAGGCGCATTCGCTGATCCGCCACATGCAGCGCGGCTGGAACTTCTTCCGCCCTGAGCGCAACGAGAGCTTCGACATCCTGCCGGCCAGCCAGCGCGTCTCGGAAACGCAGTGGTATGAAGGCACCGCCGACGCCGTCTATCAGAACATCGACATCATCGAGGATTACGGTGTCGAATACATGGTCATTCTCGCCGGCGACCACGTCTACAAGATGGACTATGAGTGGATGCTGCAGCAGCACGTCGATTCCGGCGCCGACGTCACCATCGGCTGCCTGGAAGTGCCGCGCATGGAAGCGGTGGGCTTCGGCGTCATGCATGTGAACGAGAAGGACGAGATCATCGCCTTCGTCGAGAAGCCGGCCGATCCGCCGCCCATTCCCGACAAGCCGGATTTCGCGCTCGCCTCGATGGGCATCTACGTCTTCCACACCAAGTTCCTGCTCGATGCGCTGCGCCGCGACGCTGCCGACCCGAACTCCAGCCGCGACTTCGGCAAGGACATCATCCCCTATATCGTCAAGAACGGTAAGGCGGTCGCCCACCGCTTCGCCAAGTCCTGCGTCCGCTCCGATTTCGAGCACGAGCCCTACTGGCGTGACGTCGGCACGATCGATGCCTATTGGCAGGCCAATATCGACCTGACGGCGATCGTTCCGGAGCTCGATATCTATGACAAGTCCTGGCCGATCTGGACCTATGCGGAGATCACCCCGCCGGCGAAATTCGTCCATGACGACGAGGATCGCCGCGGCTCGGCCACCTCCTCCGTTGTTTCCGGCGATTGCATCATCTCCGGCGCCAGCCTCAACAACAGCCTGCTCTTTACCGGCGTCAGGGCCAACTCCTTCTCCAAACTGGAAGGCGCGGTCATCCTGCCGAACGTCAAGATCGGCCGGCGGGCGCAGCTCAAGAATGTGGTGATCGACCATGGTGTCGTCATTCCGGAAGGCCTTGTTGTCGGCGAGGATCCCAAACTCGACGCCAAGCGCTTCCGGCGGACGGAAAGCGGCATCTGCCTGATCACCCAACCGATGATCGACAAGCTGGATATCTGACTTATGAAAGTTCTTTCGGTTTCGTCCGAAGTCTTCCCTTTGATCAAGACAGGGGGCCTGGCCGATGTGTCAGGCGCCCTGCCCATTGCTCTTAAAGCCTTCGGGGTCGAAACCAAGACCCTTCTGCCCGGCTATCCCGCCGTCATGAAGGTCATTCGCGACCCCGTCGTCAGGCTCGAATTCCCTGACCTGCTCGGCGAGCCGGCTGCTGTGCTTGAGGTCCAGCATGAGGGCCTCGATCTGCTCATCCTCGATGCGCCGGCCTATTACGACAGGCCGGGCGGCCCCTATGTCGATCCGCTCGGCAAGGACTATCCCGATAATTGGCGGCGTTTCGCCGCGCTGTCGCTCGCCGCCTCCGAGATCGCCGCCGGCCTGCTGCCCGGCTGGCGGCCGGATCTCGTCCACACCCACGACTGGCAGGCGGCGCTGACCTCGGTCTATATGCGCTACTATCCGACGCCGGAACTGCCGAGCGTGCTGACCATCCACAACATCGCTTTCCAAGGCCAGTTCGGCCCCGAGATCTTTCCCGGCCTGCGCCTGCCCGCCCATGCCTTCGCCACCGACAGCATCGAATATTACGGCACGGTCGGCTACCTCAAGGGCGGCCTGCAGACCGCCCACGCGATCACCACGGTCAGCCCGACCTATGCCGACGAGATCCTGACCCCGGAATTCGGCATGGGGCTCGAGGGCGTCATCGCCAGCCACATCGACAATCTGCACGGCATCGTCAACGGCATCGACACTGATATCTGGAACCCGGCAACCGATCCCGTCGTCCACACCCATTATGGCCCGACGACCCTGAAGAACCGCGAGGAGAACCGCCGTTCGATCGCCGAATTCTTCCATCTCGACAATGACGACGCCCCGATCTTCTGCGTCATCAGCCGACTCACCTGGCAGAAGGGCATGGATATCGTCGCCAACATCGCCGACGAAATCGTCGCCATGGGCGGCAAGCTCGTCGTGCTCGGCTCCGGCGAAGCCGCACTTGAAGGCGCATTGCTTGCCTCCGCCAGCCGCCATCCCGGCCGCATCGGCGTGTCGATCGGCTATAACGAGCCGATGTCGCACCTGATGCAGGCCGGCTGCGATGCCATCATCATCCCGTCGCGTTTCGAACCCTGCGGCCTGACCCAGCTTTACGGCCTGCGTTACGGCTGCGTGCCGATCGTCGCCCGCACCGGCGGGCTGAACGACACGGTGATCGACGCCAATCACGCCGCACTTGCGGCGAAAGTGGCAACCGGCATACAATTCTCACCCGTGACGGAAACGGGCATGCTACAGGCAATCCGCCGTGCGATGCATTTTTACGCGGACCGAAAACTCTGGACCCAATTGCAAAAGCAAGGCATGAAATCGGATGTCTCCTGGGAGAAGAGCGCCGAACGCTACGCTGCCCTCTATTCAAGCCTCGTCTCGAAAGGCATGTGAACTAAAATGAACAAGTCCGTACCCACCACGCCCTATCTGGACCAGAAACCCGGCACGTCGGGTCTGCGCAAGAAGGTTCCGGTCTTCCAGCAGCCGAATTATGCCGAGAACTTCATCCAGTCGATCTTCGATTCGCTGGAAGGCTATCAGGGCAAGTGCCTCGTCATCGGCGGCGACGGACGCTACTACAATCGCGAAGTCATCCAGAAGGCGATCAAGATGGCCGCCGCCAACGGCTTCGGCAAGGTCATGGTCGGCAAGGGCGGCATCCTGTCGACGCCGGCCGCATCCCACATCATCCGCAAGTACAAGGCTTTCGGCGGCATCATTCTCTCCGCCAGCCACAATCCCGGCGGCCCGACCGAAGACTTCGGCATCAAATACAACATCAACAATGGCGGCCCGGCGCCGGAAAAGATCACCGACGCGATGTATGCGCGCTCGAAGACGATCGACAGCTACAAGATCGCCGATTTCGCCGACGTCAATCTCGACCGCATCGGCAAGGACGAACTGCCGGGCGGCATGATCCTCTCGGTCATCGACCCGGTCGAGGACTATGCCGCGCTGATGGAAGAGCTGTTCGATTTCGGCGCCATCCGCAACCTGATCAGCCTCGGCTTCCGCATTGCCTTCGACGGGATGAGCGCCGTCACCGGCCCATATGCCAAGGAAATCTTCGAAAATCGCCTCGGCGCTCCCCTGGGTTCGGTGCGCAATTTCATGCCGCTGCCGGATTTCGGCGGTCATCACCCGGACCCGAATCCGGTTCACTGCAAGGAACTCTTCGATGAGATGATGGGCGATGACGCGCCCGATTTCGGTGCTGCTTCCGACGGCGACGGCGACCGCAATCTGATCATCGGCCGCGGCATTTTCGTCACCCCTTCCGACAGCCTGGCAATCCTTGCCGCCAACGCCAATCTTGCTCCCGGTTATTCCGGCGGCCTGGCCGGCATCGCCCGCTCGATGCCGACATCGGGTGCCGCCGACCGCGTCGCCGAAAAGCGCGGCATCGGCATGTACGAAACGCCGACCGGCTGGAAATTCTTCGGCAATCTACTCGACGCCGGCATGGCGACGATCTGCGGTGAGGAAAGCTCCGGCACCGGCTCCAGTCACGTCCGCGAAAAGGACGGCCTCTGGGCGGTGCTGCTCTGGCTGAACATCCTTGCCGTGCGCGGCGAAAGCGTTGCCGATATCGTCACCCAGCACTGGCAGACCTATGGCCGCAACTATTATTCGCGCCATGACTATGAAGGCCTCGACACCGATGCGGCGAACGGCCTGGTCGACAATCTCCGCAGCCAGCTTTCCACCCTGCCCGGCAAGAGCTTCGGCAGCCTGAAGGTCGAAAAGGCCGACGACTTCGCCTATCATGACCCGATCGACAAATCGGTGAGCGAGCATCAGGGTGTCCGCGTGCTCTTTGCGGGCGGCTCCCGCGTCGTCTTCCGCCTGTCCGGCACCGGCACGTCTGGCGCAACCTTGCGTGTCTATATCGAGCGCTACGAGCCGGATTCGACTCGCCACAATATCGAAACGCAGGAAGCGCTCGCCGATCTGATCGCCGCCGCCGAAAGCATTGCCAGCATTCGTGAACGCACGGGACGCGACGCGCCAACCGTGATCACCTGATCCGGGGGGAACATGCGGGGAGAGAGTTCGGCGCAAAGCGGCGCGATCGTCTTCGAGACCGGCGTCGAATTTGCCGTGTGGTCGCATCACGCCGCACAGATCGAACTCTGCCTCTTCGAGGATGACGGCAACAGGGAATTCGCGCGCCTGCCGATGGCACGCGACAGCAATCACGTCCACCGTCTGTTTGTCGACGGTCTGAAGGCCGGCGCCCGCTACGGCTATCGCGCCGACGGCATCTACGCCCCTGACAACGGCCTCTGGTATGATCCCTCCAAACTGCTGATCGATCCCTACGCCAAGGAGATCGATAGGCCGTTCCGCTACGATCCCCGCCTCGGCATCTATGGCGAGGACAGCCAGGATCTGATGCCGAAGGCGATCGTCACCACCGACACGCATGCCGAAATCGGCAAGCCGCTCTTCCAGCCGGGCGGCTTCATTTACGAAGTGGCTGTCCGGCCCTTCACCATCCTCCATCCCGACGTGCCGGAGGCTCAGCGCGGCACGATCGCCGCCCTTGCCCATCCCTCCGTCATCGCGCATCTGAAGCGCATCGGTGTCGACGCCGTCGAACTGATGCCGATCACCGCCTGGATCGACGAGCGCCACCTGCCGCCGCTCGGCCTCACCAACGGCTGGGGCTACAATCCGGTCGCCTTCATGGCGCTCGATCCGCGGCTGGCGCCGGGCGGCATGGCGGAGCTGCGCCAGACGGTCGCCGCCCTCCATGCCGAAGGCATCGCCGTCATCCTCGATCTTGTCTTCAATCATACCGGCGAGAGCGACCGTTACGGGACGACGCTGTCGCTGCGCGGCCTCGACAACCTGCATTATTATCGCCACGCCCGGAATATGCCGGGCGAACTTGTCAACGACACCGGCACCGGCAACACGCTCGCCTGCGATCATCCCGAGGTGCGCCGTCTCGTCATCGACAGCCTGCGCCATTTCGTGCTCAATTCAGGCATCGACGGTTTTCGCTTCGATCTCGCCCCGGTGCTCGGCCGCACCGAGACGGGCTTCGAGCGCGACGGCGGAACGCTTGCCGCGATCCTCGCCGATAATGTGCTTGCCGACCGGATCATGATTGCCGAACCTTGGGATATCGGCCCGGGCGGTTATCAGCTCGGCAATTTCCCGCCGTCTTTCCTCGAATGGAACGACCGGCTTCGTGACGATCTGCGCTGCTACTGGCGCGGCGACGATTGGAAGACCGGGGCGCTCGCCACCGCACTCGCCGGCTCCTCCGACATCTTCTCCCGCAACGACGGCAAAGAGACGCGCAGCGTCAATTTCCTCGCTGCCCATGACGGTTTCACGCTGACCGATCTCGTCTCCTATGCCGGCAAGCACAATGACGCCAATGGCGAGCACAATCGTGACGGCCATAACGAGAACCACTCCTGGAACAACGGCGTCGAGGGGGAGACGGTCTATCCCTCGATCCGCAAGCGTCGCCGTGAGGATGTGATGGCGCTGATATCGACACTCTTTGCCACCCGCGGCAGCATCATGCTGACCGCGGGCGACGAGGGCGGCCGCAGTCAGCATGGCAACAACAACGCCTATTGCCAGGACAATGAGATCACCTGGCTGGACTGGAAGGCGCTGAACGAGGATCTCATCGCCCATACAGCCTTCGTCGCCGGGCTGCGCCGCCGCTTCACGGTCTTTTCCGAAACAGGCTTCCTGGCGGGCAACGGCGATGTCGAATGGATTTCGCTCTCCGGCGAGCCGATGACCGTTTCCGAATGGGAGACACCGTCGCTTTCCACCCTCGGCATGCTGCTTTCCACAGGTGACCGCTCCGCGCGCGGCAGGCAGACCCGGCTTGCCGTGCTCTTCAACCGTTCGGGCGACCGCCAGTTTTTCACGCTCCCGTCCGAAATCGAACCGGGCTGGCGTCAATTGACACCGGATGGAGCCAGGAAAACCGCCGCCCGCGTCACCGTCGAGCCACGCTCCGTCGCCTTTTTCGTAGAAAAGTGACCGCCTCCCCTCGCTTGCGCAAATCCTTGTCGCAATCGTCATAAATGCACGATAAGGCTTTGGCTGGCGGCCCATCTCACGAGGAATTCATGGTCACGGAAATTTCACTCTCCGACGTCCGGGGACTGATCGGCATGGAAACAGGCCTTTCGGACTGGATCACCGTCGACCAGACGATGATCGACGCCTTCGCAGGAGCGACCGACGACCATCAGTTCATTCATGTCGACCCCCAGCGCGCGGCCGAAAGCCCCTTCGGCGGCACCATCGCCCATGGCTTCCTGACGCTGTCTCTGCTGTCGACGATGAACTACAACTGCTTGCCGAAAGTGCGCGAGCAGACCATGGGCATCAATTACGGTTTCGATCGCGTCCGCTTCATGACGCCGGTGAAAAGCGGCGCCCGCGTCCGCGGCCGCTTCCTGCTCTCCGACGCCCGCTTCCGCGGCGGCGGCATGCTGATGACCACCTATGACGTCTCGATCGAGATCGAAAACGAGAAGAAGCCGGCGCTCACGGCAAAATGGATCACCATCATCCAGTTCGATCCGAAGGATCGTCCCGAGGACAAGTAGACGGAACGGCGCTTTTGCTTAGATAACCGAATTGAAGACGGCTTCGAGTGCGTGTCCGTCAGGATCCATCACGAACGCCGCATAATAATGTTCGCCGTAGTGGGGGCGTAAGCCTGGACCACCATTGTCACCGCCGCCATGGGCGATTGCCGCGGCATGGAACCGATCGACCGCCTGGCGGCTCGGGGCGGCGAGAGCCAGGTGAAAACCCGGACCGGCCGGGCGCTGGCCCTCCGGTCGATGTTTGATCGCCAGCTTGTCCCCGCCACCGGGAAGGCCGTAGCCGACTGCCTGACCCGTCTGCCCCGGCCGGAGGTCATCCCAAACCCTGACATAACCGAGCGCGGCAAGGGCGGCATCGTAAAATGCCGCCGATCGTTCGATATCGGAAACGCCGAGGGAGGCATGATGCAGCATTCACCTATCCCTTGTATGAGACTTCCGCAGCGGGATTGATCCGGCCTTAATGTCCCGCATCTTCTGCCGCTTCCGCCAGCAGCCCGAAGACGTAATCGGAAAACGATCGCCAGCACTCCACCCGGAACGTGTCTTTATCGGTGCGCAAAAGCACGATCTCGGCCTTGCCGAGGATCGTGCGCGACGCTGCTCCGACCGGAAACGAAGACAAGGACAGATCCTGCGGGCAGCCGGCGGCAAGCGTCTTTTCCGCACCCGGTCCCGAGACGATGATCGCCAGATTGCGGTGAGAAACGTCGGTCGCCGAATGCACGGCGCCCACGCTCGAAAGCACCGTCATCAGATCGGCGCCGTCCTCGTCGATCACCAGCCATTCGTCCGGCCCGATCCAGAGCACCGACCGGGCGCCGGCCCGGCCCGATGTTTTCGGGGCGGTCGGCACGGGGAGACCAAGCGCGGAGGAAAGTGCTGCAAGCGATTCCGCTGGCGCGCGCAGCGCCACACGGCTCGCTGCCGGCGCCGTCGTCAGCCGTACTGTTGCGGAGCCGCCGAGACGGCCGGCAAGCGCCGGTTTGCGAATTGCGACATCAGCCATGGATGCGGCCTCCTTCCTTGTCAAAGAATACCAGATCCGTCACCTCGACGGCGATCGTCCGGTCCGCCATCGGCACGTAGAGCGTTTCGCCCATCCTCGCCCGACCGCCGGCGACAAGCGCGAAGGCGATCGACCGGCCGCAATTTTCCGACCAATAAGCCGATGTGACGTGGCCGAGCATGGTCATCGGCTTCGGCTCGTTCGGATTGGCGACGATCTGCGCGCCTTCTTCGAGCACCAGCTTCGGATCCTTGGTGACGAGGCCGACGAGCTGCTTGCGCCCTTCCTTGATGAGATCAGGCCGCTGCAGCCCGCGAATACCGACGAAGTCCTTCTTTTTCTTCGAAACGGCCCAGGCAACACCCGCGTCATCGGGGGTCACGGTACCGTCGGTATCCTGGCCGACGATGATGTAGCCCTTCTCGGCGCGGAGAACGTGCATCGTCTCGGTGCCGTAGACGCAGGCGCCGAGCGGCTCGGCATTGGCCCAGACCGCTTCGAGCACCGACTGGCCGTAATCGGCCGGCACGTTGATTTCGAAGCCGGTTTCACCGGTGAAGGAGACACGGAAGAGCCGCGCCGGCACGCCGCAGACCGTGCACTCGGCAACGCTCATATGCGGGAAAGCTTCGTTCGAGAGGTCGAGCCCTTCGACCAGCGGCGCGACGATCTCGCGCGCCTTCGGCCCCTGCACGGCAATGACAGCCCATTGCTCGGTCACCGAGGTCAGCCATACCTGCAGATCCGGGAATTCCGTCTGCAAGTAATCTTCCATGTGATGGAGAACGCGCGGCGCGCCGCCGGTCGTCGTCGTCACATGGAAACGGTCGTCCGCCAGGCGCCCGACGACGCCGTCGTCATAAACGAAGCCGTCCTCGCGGGTCATGATGCCGTAGCGGGCCTTACCCGGCTTCAGCGTGTCCCAGGCATTGGTGTAGATGAGATTAAGGAATTTTGCCGCATCCGGCCCCACCACCTCGATCTTGCCAAGCGTCGAAGCATCGAAGATGCCCGCTGACTCGCGTGCCGTCCGGCATTCGCGGGCGACCGCCTCATGCATGGTCTCGCCCGCCCGCGGATAGAACCAGGCACGCTTCCAGTTGCCGACATCCTCGAAGACCGCGCCATGCGCTTCTTCCCAGTGATGCAGCGGCGTCTTGCGTGTCGGATCGAACAACTCCCCGCGCGAATGGCCGATCAGCGTGCCGTAGGTAACCGGCGTATAGGGCGCGCGGAAGGTGGTGAGACCGACCTGCGGGATTTCCTTGCCGAGCATCTCGGCGGCGATCGCCAGGCCGTGCATGTTGGAAAGCTTGCCCTGGTCCGAGGCCATGCCGTTGGTCGTGAAGCGCTTAATGTGCTCGATCGAATGCATGCCCTCGCGCACGGCAAGGCGGATATCCTTGGCGCAGACGTCGTGCTGGAAATCGATGAAGGCCTTGGCGTTGGTCTTCGGACCGGCGCCTTCGGCAGCGCCGATCATGCCGCCCGTCCAGTCATAGGCCTGCTCGGCCGAAATGACGATCTTGTCGCCACCGCTTCCGCCGGTGGCCTGCGCCATCAGCTCGCCGGCGGCAAGCGATTCCTCGATCGTCCGCTGCAGATCGTCGGTGCCGTTGCAGGCGCCGACCGAGAGGCAGTCCTGTGCATAGGAGCCGGGCAGAAAGCGCTGGCTTTCGGCGTCAAAGGCCACTTTGCCGCGCGACTGGGAGAAGAGATGCACGGACGGCGTCCAGCCGGCCGAAACCAGCAATGCATCGACCGCGATCTTGCGCGGCGAACCGCCGCCGTTGCGCGCTACCGTCATCGACGAGATGCGCAGCCGCCCCGCCGTATTGACGACCGACTGGCCGGCCAGAACATCGATGCCGAGCGCACGCGCCTCTTCCAACACCGCCGCTCCTGGCGCCTGCCTGCTGTCGACGATGGCGGCGATTGAAACACCGGCTCGTTTCAGATCGAAAGCCGCCTCATAGGCCGAGTCATGCGCCGTGTAGATGCCGACCTTGGTCCCGACGGCGACGCCGTAGTGATTGAGATACATCCGCCCCGCCGAGGCCAGCATGATGCCCGGCCGGTCGTTGTTCGGAAATACCATGTGCCGCTCGATCGCGCCGGTGGCAAGGATCACCCTCTTGGCCCGAACCTGCCAGAGCCGCTCGCGCGGCAGATCGCTGGAAGGCCTGGCGATATGATCGGTAACGCGCTCGGCAAGAGCGACGAAATTGTGGTTGTAGTAACCGAAGGCGGTCGTGCGGACGAGGACTTCGACATTGTCCATCGCCTTCAACCGCGCCACGGCCTTCTGCGCCCAGCTATTGCCGTCCTGTCCGTCGACCTTTACGCCGGTATCGTAACGCAATGCCCCGCCCGCTTCCGCCTGCTCGTCGCACAGGATGACCCGGGCACCGTTCTCGGCCGCAGCCAGCGCTGCCGAAAGCCCGGCAAGGCCGGCGCCGACCACCAGCACGTCGCAATGGGCGTAACGGCTGGCATAATGATCGGGATCCTCCTCCGTCGGCGCGACACCGAGGCCGGCGGCACGACGGATGATCGGTTCGTAGACGCTTTTCCAGGCGGCACGCGGCCACATGAACGTCTTGTAGTAGAAACCGGCGGCAAAGAACGGCGACATCAGATTGTTGACCGCGCCGACATCGAAGGCAAGCGACGGCCAACGGTTCTGCGAGTTGACGATCATGCCGTCGAAGACTTCCTGCACGGTGGCGCGCACGTTCGGCTGCTTGCGGGCCTTGTCGCGGGCGACGTCGATCAGCGCATTCGGCTCCTCGGCCCCAGCCGACAGAATGCCGCGGGCCCGGTGGTATTTGAACGAACGTCCCAGAAGATGCACGCCGTGGGCGATCAGCGCCGAGGCGACGGTATCGCCTTCGAGCGCCGTATAGCTCTTGCCGTCGAAGCTGAAACGCGCGGTTCTGGCCGGCGTCAGACGGCCCTTGCCGACAATACGGTTCGCGCCGCTCATTGCGCCTCTCCTTCCAGGGCTTCATAGGTCTCGACAGGCGCATGCTTCTCGGCCGCAGCACCGATCTGAGGCTTCGGCTCACCCGCCTTGTAAGTCACGATGAACTTGTCGCTCACCGTATCGCGCGCCGCGTTGAAGAAGCGTCCGCAGCCGTGAATATGCCGCCAGCGTTCGAAGATCAGGCCCTTCGGATTGTCACGCAGAAAGAAATAGGCTTCGAATTCTTCATCCGAGACCGAGGCGATATCGGCAGGCCGCACGATATGCGCGTCACCGGCGCCGCGGAATTCAAGCTCCGAGCGCTCTTCCTGACAGTAGGGGCAATGGATCAGCAGCATGTGTGATTTCCTTCTCCTTCCCTTCTCCCCATTGGGGAGAAGGTGCCTGAAAGGCGGATGAGGGGGTGAGCGACGAAAGGAGCGAACGTCCAGATAGCATTCATCATCAGTGCGCCACCGCTGCAGCCGCCGCCTCGTCAATCAGCCGACCACTGCGGAAACGCTCCAGCGTCAGCCCGGCATTGAACTTGTGCGGCTCGTCGCGGGCAATCAGATGCGCGAAGAGATTGGCCGAACCCGGCGTCGCCTTGAAGCCGCCGGTGCCCCAGCCGCAATTGACGTAGAGGCCGGGAACCGGCGTCTTCGACTGGATCGCCGAACGGTCCGGCGTATTGTCGACGATGCCGCCCCATTGCCGCATCATCTTGACGCGCCGGAACATCGGGAAGAGTTCGCAGATGGCGTCGAGCGTGTGCGTGATGATCTGCAGTCCGCCGGTCTGGGAGTAGGAATTGTACTGGTCGGTGCCGGCGCCGATGACGAGCTCTCCCTTGTCGGACTGGGAGATATAGGCATGCACCGTGTTCGACATGACGACGCACGGGAAGATCGGCTTCAGCGGCTCGGAGACCAGCGCCTGCAGCGGGCTCGATTGCAGCGGCACGCGCACATCGGCCATCTTCATGATCGTCGTCGTATGGCCGGCGGCCGACACAGCGACCTTTTTGGCGCCGATGAAGCCGCGCGAGGTCTCGACTCCGGTCACGCGTCCATCGGGGCCGCGGCGGATACCGGTCACTTCGCAATTCTGGATGATGTGCACGCCGCGGTCCGAGGCCGCACGCGCATAACCCCAGGCAACCGCATCGTGCCGCGCCGTGCCGCCGCGCCGCTGCAGCGCCGCACCGTTGATCGGGTAGCGGGCACTGGCCGAAATGTCGAGCGGCGGGCAATAAGCCTTGGCTTGCTCCGGCGTCAGCCATTCATTGTCGATACCGTAGAGCCGGTTGGCATGGATATGCCGCTTGAACGACTGCTGGTCGTGAATATTGTGCGAGAGCATCATCACGCCGCGCGGCGAATACATCACATTATAGTTGAGCTCCTGCGAAAGCCCTTCCCAGAGCTTCATCGAATGCTCGTAGATCTGCATGCTCTCTTCGTAGAGATAATTCGAGCGGATGATGGTGGTGTTGCGGCCGGTATTGCCGCCGCCAAGCCAACCCTTCTCGATCACCGCCACATTGGTGATGCCGTGCTCCTTGGCGAGGTAATAGGCTGCACCCAGCCCATGACCACCGGCGCCGATGATGACGACGTCGTATTCGGCGCGCGGCTCAGGCGAAGTCCATTGCTTCTCCCAGCCCTTATGGCCCCGAAGGGCCTCCCTCGCCACGGCAAAAACCGAATATTTCCGCATCCGCCTTGTTCTCCTATGGGAAAGGGCTGTTCTCCGCGCCCATACAAATCGCAAATCCAAATGCGGCACAACGGTTCTTTTGCGACAGTCTAGCGCTTTGCTTTTGACACTCAGCGACATGATGCCGAAAACTGCGCAGTTTCGCGCGGCATCGTCCGCTGCTTCCAAGGCCGTTCGGCAGGACGAGGCAAAATCGGCCTTTCCTAGGGGCCGCCGCGCGGTCGTAGCCCAAGTGGGCGAGAAGACAAGCAGTTACTAAAATGTTAATTCTCCCCGTGTTTCCGGGGTCCGTGTATCATGTGGGGTCGGCGTTCATTACTCCAAGCACTTTGCATTGTGGTTGCCATCGCGCAGCCGGCTCTCGCCGCCGAGCCAGTCGGCCAAGCCGTCGTCATTAAGACGGAGGTGACGGGACAGAGCGGCCCAATCGAAGTCGACAGCAGCGTCCATCGCAACGAGCGCATCAAGACATCCCCATCGGGGCTTGGCCAATTCCTGTTTCGTGACGGCACGAAGCTCGCGGTGGGCTGGGGCTCGTCGGTCGTGATCGACAAATATGTCTTCGATGATTCCCAATCGGTCAAGAAACTGACCATCAGAGCGGCAAAGGGCACGTTCCGCTGGGTGAGCGGCAGCTCCAACTCCTCCGCTTACCAGATCCTGACGCCCGCCGGCACGATCGGCGTGCGCGGCACCGCTTTCGATTTCTACGTCGGCCCCGATGGCACGACCGCCGTCGTCCTGTTGAATGGCGCGGCCCGGTTTTGCGGCCCGGGCGGCTGCAGGCAATTGCAGCAGCGCTGCGATTGCGTGGTCGCCAAGCCGAACGGCAATATGTCTGCGGCACGCCGGGTCGATCCCAGCATTCTCGATACGCTCGGAAATCCCCGCGCGCTGCCGTTCCTTTCCGGCAATCAGCGGCTTTCAGGCGGCATCGGCATGATCGGCGGCTGCAATATGGCGTCGGCCGCGCCGGAAAGAAAAGACAGAAAACCCCCACCTCCGGCGATTGCACCTGTTCCGCAAAGGCAGGATCCGCCGCAGAGGCGGGCCGAGCCGCAGAAGGAGCGGCCGAACAAACCCGACATGCCGCATCACGCCAACCCGCATCACGACAGGCCCCATCACGACAGGCCAGATCACGACAAACCAGATCACGACAGGCCGCATCATGATCGGCCCGATCGTCCCGACAAGCATGACGGGCATGATGATCACGACCGGCCCGGACACCACGACCAGCATCACGGAAATGACCAGGATCATCAAGGACACGATCGCGACCACGATGGCGATCGTGATCACGACAGGGATCGGCACCACAACAGGGGCGGCAGTTTCAATCACAACCGCTGACCCGTTCAGTCGGCCGCGCTCTTCTCGAATCGATCATTCGCCTCGCGAAAATGATCGGTCCTGCCGGATACCCGTTGATAGAATTCCGCCAGGCCGTCGATCACTCCCGCCGCCCTGAGCTTTGCCGCGCCGATAAGCTTGCGGGTGTTCTTCGAATGCGCAAGCAGGGCCTGCATCAGCTGCTGGTGGGTGACGACAAGGGCTGAAAATTCAGCCGATGCGGCAACGCGTTCGTCGCCGACGACAGCAAGGATCTGCGTTCGGCTGCTCTTTCCTTTGAGCGGAATGGCGCCGGCCTCGAGCAGCGCCATACCCCGCACCGACCTTGCCGTGCTGTCGGATATCAGAATATCGAAGCCGACTTCCTTGCAGCATGATTCCAGACGTGCCGCGACATTGACGGCATCGCCGACCGCCGAATAGTTGAAGCGCGTCTTGGCGCCCATGTTGCCGACGCAGGCAAGGCCGGTATGGATGCCGATGCCGATCCCGACCTGTTGTCCCGGTCCAAAGCCGAAAGCGTCGCCGGCGTTCAATTCGGCGAGCGTCTCGCGCATGGCAAGCGCTGCGCGAACCGCCTTGGTTTCATGATCGGCCACATCGACGGGCGCATTCCAGAACGCCATGATGGAATCGCCGATGAACTTGTCGAGCGTGCCTTCATTGGCCACCACGTGGCGGCTCAGCGCATCGAGCAGCGTGTTCAGGAAGGCGACGACATCGGTCGGCGCCAACCGCTCGCTGATCTCGGTGAAGTTTCGGACATCGACGAACATGACCGTCAGTTCGCGGTCGTCGCCGCCGAGGCGCAATGGATCGCGGGTATGCTCGATACGATGGAGCAGCGATGGCGAAAGATAATGCCCGAAGGCACGCCGCACCGCCCGCCGCTCCCGGTCGATCACCAGGATTTTGAACGAGGTTGCGGCAAAATGGATGATCGATCCGCTGACGATCGGCGCCAGCGGATCGAAAAGAAGCCCGGCATACAGAAACGACGACCAGGAGGCTACGAGCGCCATCGCCGTGATCAGCAGGCCGCAGATCAGCGCGACGGCGGGACTGACGAAGGTCGTCACCACGACGAGCAGGCATCCGAGCACGGCAATGGTCAGGATTTCCAGCCCGTCGGCCCAGTCGGGCCGCGACAGGAAATGGCCGGACAGGATCTGCTCGACCGCCTGGGCATGCAGCGACACGCCGGGAACGTTCTCGCCGAGCGCCGTGACGCGGATGTCCTGCAGGCCGGCAGCCGATGTGCCGACGAAGACGATGCTGCCGTCAATGGCGGCCGCGACCTCGGGAGAGGCCCCTCCGGCCGCAAGCACCTGCCGAGCGGATATGTACCGCTCGGCCCGATCAGGGCTGACATAGAGCCAGAGTTCGCCCGCCGCCGTCAGCGGCACAACAAAATCGCCGATTTTCGCCGATGTCATGATGCCGGCGCGATCGGGCGCGCCTGACAGCACATAGGTCGACGCCCCCTGCGCAACGCGCAGCGCCTCAATGGCGAGATTGGGATAGAGCTGCTCGCCGTCGGTCAAAAACAGCGGCACCGCCCGCACCACCGGCGAAGGGTTGCCGGGGTTGAGGCTGATATGGCCGAGCCCCGCCGCATTCGCCTCCAATTGCGGCCTGAGCGGCGTCGAGGCGCCGAGATAGGGCGGCGCGGAAATGGGGCTTTCGCCTGTGAAGGCGAAACCCGCCTTCACAGGCGGCCGGTAATTGCCCACATTGGAAAGGCCGAAGCCGAGCACGACGGGCTTCTCGGCAATCGCGCGGGCGAATATCTCGTCATTGTCAGGCAGTTTCTCGGCCAGCGAAGGATCGACGCCTGCGACCTCGGCGACAACGTTGCGCGGCGACAGCCGGTCCGGCTCGGCGAACAGAATATCGAAGGCGATGGCCGAAGCGCCCATCGCCGAAAGCCGATCCACCAGCAGCGCCATCCGGTCCCGCGGCCAGGGCCATTGGCCGAATTCGCGTAAGGATGCCTCGTCGATGTCGATCACGCGAACCGGCATCGGCTCGAAGGTCCTTGGAACGAGCCGCTGATATTCATCGAAAGTCACGCCGCGGATCAGCTTGAAAATCCCGGGATCATCGGCCCGCAGGATCGTGAGCAGAGCCACGATCGCCAGGCCGATAACGACACCGATTTGCTGGACGCGCGTCATGATCTCACCGGTGTCCCTCCACGGCCCGCATAAACGGCCCGCACCTGCCGGCAGGCTACGCCGCTTTCGGTCCAAACGCCATTCGCACATGCCGTTCGGATCCTCTCTTTCGATGGGCCGCACTACGCTTCCGGTTTAAGCCGGGCTTTTGCCTGGATGACAGGGGTGACAGGCAGCTTCGATCTTGCCGGGCAGCCGGCGAAATGTTCTTGTAGCGATCGAAAATCGAATGCCTTCCAGAGAAGAACGAGGGGTCGCCGTGATTTCCGAAACCGCCGCACGTCGGAGCGGCTACTGGCTGATTGTCGTCGTGCTGGCAATGCTCGCAGGACTGCCGCTGGCCGTCTGGCTCGATATCAGCGATCTCTCGGGAAATACCCTGCGGCGTCAAGCACGCGACATGAGTTCATTGATATCGAGCATCCGTTCCTATTATTCCGCCAATGTCGTCGGGCGCGTCCTGGCCGCGCATGCCAGCGGCCTGACCGAAGGCACGGTCGTCTCCCACAACTACGCGAATATTCCTGGCGCCATCCCGCTGCCGGCGACGCTTTCCCTGGAGCTCGGCGATGTCATTAAGGAGCAGCAGGCCAACATCACCTACCGCTTCGTCTCCGACCTGCCGTTCAAAAGCCGTGCCTCCCACGAGCTCGACGAATTCGAGAGCAAGGCACTCGCCGCGCTGCGCGCCAATCCGCAGCAGACGCTGAACGATCTCACCCGGGTCGGATTGACCGATACCTTGCGCTTCATCACCCCCGTCGTCATGGGCCAGGCTTGTGTTGCCTGCCACAATACCCATCCCGAAAGCCCGAAGACCAATTGGAAAGTGGGCGATGTGCGCGGCATTCAGGAAGTCATCATCCGGCAGCCCTATGCGAGCAACGTCTTCGCCTTCAAATACCTGCTCTGCTATTTTCTGTTCGTTGCCATCATCGGCATCAGCTTCATTCTCCTCCAGCGGCAGCAGGCGCGCGCGATCCATAGCGCCAACCAGGATCTGGAAACGGCAAACGAGTTCCTCGCCAGCGTTTCCCTGAAGATTTCGCGCTATCTCTCGCCGCAGATCTACAAAAGCATCTTCAGCGGGCAGAAGGATGTCGTCGTCCATACCGAGCGCAAGCGCCTGACGATCTTCTTCTCCGACATCAAGGATTTCACCGCCACCACCGAACGCCTGCAGCCGGAAGCGCTGACGGCGATGCTCAACGAATATCTGACTGAGATGTCGAACATTGCCCTGGAACATGGCGGCACGGTGGACAAGTTCATCGGTGACGCCATGCTGGTGTTTTTCGGTGACCCGGAAACCAGAGGTCCGGAGGAAGACGCCAAAGCCTGTCTGCGCATGGCCGTCGACATGCAGCGCCGTCTCGGTGAACTCAAGGACAGATGGCGCAGAAACGGCACCGAAGAGCCTTTCGTCGTCCGGATGGGGATCAACAGCGGCTACTGCAACGTCGGCAATTTCGGCAGCAGCGACCGCATGGACTATACGATCATCGGAGCGGAGGCCAATCTTGCAGCCCGGCTGCAATCGATCGCCCAGGGAGGAGAAATCGTCATCAGCTACGAAACCTATGCGCTGGTGAACGAGATCGTCGACGCCCACCCGCTGCCGCCGATCACCATGAAGGGCATCCAGCGCGAGATCGTTCCCTATGCGGTGGATGGGCTGACACTCGGTGCGGATCACAAGAGCCGCGTGCTCAGCGAACACCTCGCCGGCCTCGACCTGCATCTGGACATGAGCCGGCTGGAACCGGCCGATCGCCTCCGGGTCAGGGCGGCTCTCAAGGAGGCGATCGCCGCGCTTGATGAAAGCGCGCCGGAAGCAGCCGGCCGGTGACCGGACAGGGGCAAGCGTGATTTTTCCACCCGCTTTCCATATGCATCTGGACTTCCTATACCCGATCTGCTATCCCGCATCACCAATCGCAAGGCTGCGGCCGCGCGAACGTTATATTTTTGCCCCTGGCGCTGCGCCGCCGCAGGCATCAACCAACCAAAGGAACGTGATTCTCGTGCAGGTACTTGTCCGCGATAACAATGTCGATCAGGCTCTCCGCGCTCTCAAGAAGAAGATGCAGCGCGAAGGCATTTTCCGCGAAATGAAGATGCGCGACTACTACGAGAAGCCGTCGCAGAAGCGTGCTCGCGAAAAGGCCGAAGCTGTTCGTCGTGTTCGCAAGCTGGCCCGCAAGCGCGCCCAGCGCGAAGGTCTGGTCGCACGCTGAGCGTTGCCGTCGTTTTTTCGACGTTTTCAGATGCATTGTGGCGGGGGCGATGGGTTCGCCACCGCCTTTTTTAGTTTGCCGCTGAAGATCGCATATCCCAGTATCGGGTATGCCGCATGGGGAAAGCGAGCCCGAATGGCTGTCAACACCTTCAATCCGTCCCGCGCCTGGCGCCTGCAGAAAACCGCATTCCTGCCCGCTTTGGCGCTGGCGGCAATGTTCGGCCTTGCCGGCTGTGAGACGACAAACACAACGGATGCCGTGATCAGCATCGACAAGGCGCAAGGCTCGGAAGAGAATATCGCTTCGCTGACGGCGGTCATCAACGCCAATCCCAAGGATCCGGAAGGCTACAACGTCCGCGGTTCCGCCTATGGCCGCGGCGGCCAGTTCCGCCAGGCGCTGAACGATTTCAATACAGCATTGCAGATCAATCCGCGGTTTTTCCAGGCTTATGCCAACCGCGCCCTAGTCTATCGCAACATGGGCCAGCAGGCCCAGGCGATCAGCGATTACAATGCCGCCCTGCAGATCAATCCGAGCTACGACGTCGCCTATATCGGCCGCGGCAATGTCTATCGCATGGCCGGCCAGGATGATCAGGCCTTCAACGATTTCGACAAGGCGATCCAGCTCGGCACCACCGATGGCCGCGCCTATCACAATCGTGGCCTGATCTATCAGAAGCGCAATCAGCAGGACAAGGCGATCGACGATTTCTCGAAGGCGATCTCGCTCGCGCCGAATTCGCCCGAGCCCTATAATGGCCGCGGCATTTCCTATATCGCTCTGAATGACAACGACAACGCCTTTGCTGATTTCAACCATGCGATCGAACTTAACGGCAACATCGCCGAATCCTGGGCCAACCAGGCGCTGGTCTACGAGCGGCGCGGCGACAAGGCGAAGGCCGCCCGGTCCTATCGCCACGCCGTCGGCCTCGATCCCAAATACCAGCCGGCTCGCGACGGCCTTGCCCGCGTCGGCGGCGCCTCGGCCGGCTAGAGCATGATGCCGAAAAGTGTCAGCGGTTTTCGGACGACATCATGCTCTAACTCTTTAATTTAGAATAGGATTCAGATTTTAGGCCAATCGGGCCTAAAATCTGAATCCTATTCTAGGGACATCCGTCGGGCGGCCGAAATATCGGCCGCCGCACGGTATGTCATCCTCGATGACATACTATAGTATGTTGCAACCTGCTCTTGCTCCCCCTAACATGCCGCTGCTTCGATAGCTTGCTATCAGGTGTTCGAAACAGTTTGAGGGCGGCTTGCGAGAGATGCGGATCTTTGCTTTCCTGACCGCTCGCAAAAACCCTTGCCGGCCAGCGCATGGGACGTGGCGAAACAGATGAAGATCGTCGCGCTGTTTTTTCCCAAGGCCTCGATCGGCACCTATCTCGTCGCCATGGCGGTGGCGATCGCGCTGCCGATCTTCGCCTTTGTAACGCTGCTTCTGCTGCAGCTGGAGGACAACCAGCGTTCGACGCTGCGGCGCGAGACGGCCCAGGATGCGCTTGCGCTTTCGCGCATCATCGACCGCCAGCTTCAGGATATGGCAACGACGCTGCGGCTGCTTTCGAGCTCGCCGGAACTCGAGAACGGCAATCTCGCCGCCTTCCACGAACGCACGGAAACGGCCCTCAGAGACAATACGCTGTTCGTCATCGCCGTCGACGGCGCCGGCCAGCAACTGTTGAATACGCGCCGGGCGTTCGGCACTCCGCTCGGCGAGATAGCGAACATCCCGGCCCTCCAGGAAGTCATGGCCTCCGGTCGCATCGAGGCCTCCGACGTCTTTCGCGGCCGGACCAGCGGCGACTGGGTCTATAACGTCACCCTGCCGCGGAAGAATGATCCCGTCGCAGCCCTGATCATTACCCAGGACGCCAAGGATCTCGGCAAACTCGTGACAACCGAGGGCCTTGCTCCCGGCTGGTCTGCCGCCGTCATCGATCAGAGCGGCCACGTCATCGCCTCCACCGGCCCCACAAATCTCGAACCCGGCACGCCCTTTGATCCGCGCATCCTGCCGGCGTTCACCGCGTCACGCGGCGTCTTCCAGGACGAGAAGATCCTGCCGCACATGCTGCTCGGTTATGCCAGGATTCCCGGCTGGTCGTGGAAAACGGTGATATGGGGACCGATCGCCCAGGCTTCGATCCTCAGCACCTGGCGTTTCCTCATCATTGGCGGGGTAGCCCTGGTGCTCGTCGCCGTGCTCGGCGCCTATGCCGTCGCAAGGCAGGTACGCACCACCATCCGCGATATTGCCGAAATGGCCAACCGCATGGGCGAAGGCCATATCGTCTCGCCGGTCGAGACCAGTGTCATCGAGGCGAACCAGGTGGCGATCGCGCTCTCGAACGCCTCTTTCGATCGCAGCCAGACCGAGGACCGGCTGCGCTTCGTCATGCACGAACTCGTGCACCGCACCAAAAACCTTCTGACGCTTGCCCAGGCGATGATGCGCCAGCTCGCCAAACAGACCGACAGCGTCGAGACCTTCCAGGCCGCCGTCGCCGACCGCCTCGAGGGGCTGGGGCGTTCGATCGAACTGCTGACCAGCGAGCAATGGGGAGGCGTGTCGCTGCGGCGGGTCGTCGACATCCACCTGCAGGCCTTCCCGCAATCGCGCGAACAGATCGAAATCACCGGCGAAGATTTCGTGCTGAAGCCGGATGCGGTGCAGAATCTCGGCCTTGCCCTGCATGAACTCGCCACAAATTCGGTGAAATATGGTGCGCTCTCTGTCCCGCAAGGCCGTGTCCGCTTCGAATGGCGCGATGTCAGGGAGGAAGACAAGCCGGATGCCCTGCTCCGCTTCACCTGGGAGGAACGCGGCGGCCCGCCTGTGGCAGAGCCGACCCGCTCGGGTTTCGGTACGACCGTCATCAAGGCCCATGCCGCCTCGGCCTTTCGCGGTACGGTGCAGGTCGATTTCCGGCCCGAAGGCCTGTTGTGGGTGCTGACGGCGCAGCGCGCCACGCTCGAGCGGGACTAAACATCCAAGTCAGGAACAATCGCCACCCCTACCCGTTTCGAACAGGTCGTTCCCAAGGAGAAAGACCATGTTCAAGCAAACCATGATCGCCGCCGCGGCTCTGACAGCCGCTGCCTGGGCAAATCCGGCGGGCGCGGAAAGTTATGTCACGCTTGGCCGCCTGGTCTGCGGATCGGATGGTGGCCAGGGTCTGATCATCACCTCGCAGAAGAACCTGATCTGCACCTATACGCCGGCGTCAGGCGGCGCCAAGGCGGTCTATGCCGGCAAGATCGAGAAGTTCGGTCTCGACATCGGCCAGACCGGCAAAAGCGTGATGATCTGGGAGGTGCTGGCGAAAACCGGCACGGATATACCGCAATTCGCGCTGGCCGGCGAATATTACGGCGTCGGCGCAGATGCGAGCATCGGTGCAGGCGCCGGGGCCAAGGTGATCGCCGGCGGCACCAACAAGGCTTTCATGCTGCAGCCGCTGAACGTCCAGGCCCAGGAAGGGCTGAATCTCGCCATCGGCGTCGAGAAGATGACGCTGGTGCCGGGGGAGACCTGAGCAAAGCGGCTCCGAGCTGAACCGAACAGCCGCCCGAGGGCGGCTGTTTAGCGGTCGATCAATGCGAAATCGCCTTGTTGATATCCTCGGTCATCTTCTTCGCGTCACCGAGCAGCATCATCGTGCCGTCCTTATAGAACAGCGTATTGTCGATGCCGGCATAACCGGAGCCGAGCGAGCGCTTGACGAAGAGGCAGGTCTTTGCCCGGTCGACGTCGAGGATCGGCATGCCGTAGATCGGCGAGGTCTTGTCGTCGCGCGCCGCCGGATTGGTGACGTCGTTGGCGCCGATGACATAGGCGACGTCGGCCTGGGCAAATTCCGAATTGATGTCCTCGAGCTCGAAGACCTCGTCATAGGGAACATTGGCTTCGGCGAGCAGCACGTTCATATGGCCGGGCATGCGGCCTGCGACCGGGTGGATCGCATATTTCACTTCGACGCCGTTCTTCTTCAGATTGTCGGCGAGTTCGCGCAGAGCATGCTGGGCCTGGGCGACCGCCATGCCGTATCCCGGCACGATGATGACCTTCGATGCATTGGCCATCAGATAGGCCGCATCCTCGGCCGAGCCGAGCTTGACCGTCTTGTCTGAGGTGTCGGGCCCGCTGGACGCCGTCTCGCCGCCGAAACCGCCGAGGATGACGGAGACGAAGGAACGGTTCATGCCCTTGCACATGATGTAGGAGAGGATCGCGCCGGACGAACCGACAAGCGCGCCGGTAATGATCAGCGCCAGATTGCCGAGCGTGAAGCCGATACCGGCGGCAGCCCAGCCGGAGTAGGAATTCAGCATCGAGACGACGACGGGCATATCGGCGCCGCCGATCGGCACGATCAGCAGAACGCCGAGCGCCAGCGACAGCGCCACCACGGCCCAGAAATCGAAATGACTTTCGGTGGCGGCAAGCCCGATGATGAACAGCACGATCAGCACCAGCAGCGCCGCATTGATCAGATGCCGGTAAGGCAGCATGATCGGCTTGCCGGACATGCGCCCGTCAAGTTTCAGGAAGGCGATGATCGAACCGGTGAAGGTCAGCGCACCGATGGCCACGCCGAGCGCCATTTCGACCCGCGCCTCGGTGTGGATCTGGCCGATCTCGCCGATGCCGAAGGAGGCGGGGGTATAGAGCGCCGAGGCCGCGACCAAGACGGCGGCAAGGCCGACCAGCGAATGGAAACCGGCAACGAGCTGCGGCATCGAGGTCATGGCGATGGTGCGGGCGACATAGGCGCCGACGCTGCCGCCGATGGCAAGGCCGAGGATGATCAGCACGAAACCGCCGAAATTCGGCGTCGCCAGCACCAGCGTCGTCAGGATGGCGATCCCCATGCCGATCATGCCGTAGAGATTGCCCTTGCGGCTGGTGGCAGGATGCGAGAGACCCCGCAGCGCCAGGATGAAGAGAACGCCGGAGACGAGGTAGAGGAAGGCTGCGATATTGGTCATCGGTTCCTCACCGGTCTTTCTTGCGGTACATCGAGAGCATTCGCTGCGTCACGAGGAAGCCGCCGAAAATGTTCACCGAGACGAGCACGAGGGCGACGAAGCCGAAGCCGGTCGCAAGCCCGCTTGTCGAGATGCCGACTGCCAGAAGCGCGCCGACGACGATAACGGAGGAGATCGCATTGGTGACGGCCATCAGCGGCGTATGCAGCGCCGGCGTCACCGACCACACGACGTAATAACCGACGAAGATCGACAGGACGAAGATCGCCAGCTGGAAGACGAAGGGATCGATCGCCCCGCCTGTCGCAGCACTGGCCGCTTCCGGCGCATGGGCCGCTGCCGTGACGACGGCGGTGACCGCCTGGTCGAGCTGCTCCAGCGCTTTGTCCATTGCTTCACTGGCCATCAGAGATCTCCCTTCTTCGCGCCGCCGAAGGCGGGATGCACCACGTCGCCGGCATAGGTCAGCATCGTCGCCTTGACGAGTTCGTCGTCGAGGTTGACGACGACGCTCCGGCTCTCCTTGTTGACCATGGTCTCGAGGAAGGTGACGAGGTTCTTGGCGTAGAGCGCCGAGGCGCTGGCAGCGACCCGGCCCGCCATGTTGGCAAAACCGATCACCTTGACGCCATCGACATCGGTGATCTCGCCGGCAACGACGCCCTCGATATTGCCGCCGCGCTCGACCGCGAGATCGACCGCGACCGCACCCGGCTTCATCGCGGCGAGCATGGCGCGCGAAACGAGCCGCGGTGCGGCGCGGCCGGGGATCAGCGCCGTGGTGATGACGATATCCTGCTTGGCGATATGCTCGGCCACCAGAGCGGCTTGCTTTGCCTGATAGTCAGCGGACATTTCCTTGGCGTAACCGCCGGCCGTTTCCGCCGCCTTGAACTCCTCGTCCTCGACGGCGATGAACTTGGCGCCGAGCGAGGCGACCTGCTCCTTGGCGGCCGGGCGCACATCGGTGGCCGAAACCGCAGCACCCAGGCGCCGCGCCGTGGCGATCGCCTGGAGACCGGCGACGCCGGCGCCCATGACGAAGACCTTGGCGGCCGGCACGGTGCCGGCAGCCGTCATCATCATCGGCATGGCGCGGTCATAAACCGCCGCCGCCTCGATGACAGCCTGATAGCCGGCAAGATTGGCCTGGGACGAAAGCACGTCCATGGACTGGGCGCGGGTAATGCGCGGCATCAGTTCCATCGCGAAAGCCGAAAGACCGGCGCTGGCAAGAGCCGCGATCGCTTCGTCATTGCCGTAGGGATCCATGATGGCGATGACCACGGCGCCGCTTTTATAGCCTGCGATTTCCTGTTCGCTCGGGCGGCGCACCTTCAGCACCACGTCGGCGGAGGCTGCATCGGCAGAAGTACCGATCCTGGCGCCGGCGGCCTCGAACTCTCTGTCCGGAAGGCGCGACGCCGCACCGGCACCGGCTTCGACGACGACGTCAAAGCCGAAACTTTTCATTTTTTTCACGGTCTCGGCGGAGGCCGCGACACGCGTCTCCTCGCCCGCAATTTCCCTTGCAACGAAAACGATATTGCCCAACTGCCCCCTCCTCCGGGTCAGCCAGACCGCCGCAGGCTTCCCTGCGCAGGCCAAGCACCTAAAGCATGTCGCGCAAAACTGTCCGGCAGTCCTGCGATAACGATATGCGAGAAAATAAAGACCTGAAGCGCGAAGAGCCAATCTGAAAGATCGCGACGCGCTTCAGTCACAAAGCTTCGGCGAAGCCCTCCCCTGTGCCGCGCTCAGCGGAACAGGAAGACGCCGACAGCGAGTAGAATGATGAAGACGAGGAGACCGCCAAGAAGACCAGCACCGCCGAAGAAACCAGCGGTCATCGCAAGCAGGAGGACGATGAGAAGCATCGAGCCGTATTTGGTGGCGGTGATGAACATGTCGTAGGTCTTTTCATGTTCTTTGTAATCCATCGGCGCGCCGGTCTCGACCGGTCCGGTATGATGTTCAGCCATAAATATCGTCTCCCTGAAATGCCTCTGCGCTGCTTGATTCCCTCGGCTGGCGAGGGAAATCCCTGCTTGCAGGAATTACACAATGACAGGCGAAAGCGCAATCCATGAGAATGCCGCAGCCAATGCATGTCGCCCGGACGTGTGCAGCGGTTCCGGGAGAACGACATGCATAAAACAAAGGGCTAAAGCGCGTCGCATGAATCGGATTTGATGTGACGCGCTTTAGGCTTCAAAACCAGCTATTCCCAGGCGAAAAAAGCATGAGGGGCGACGACTGCGGATAGTGTCGCCGCCCCTCATTTGTTTTCACTTTGATGCTCTCTTTCTGAGAGAACAGAAATCAGAGCGGCAGGTCGGTGCCGAGTTCGCCTTGAGGCACGAAGCGTGCCGTCGGAATGATGGTCAGCGGCGGCAATGTGTCGTTGGGATTGCGTGAAAACATCATGCGCTGCTCGCTGGCGCTGGAGATGAAGAAGGGATAGCGCGTCAGCAGCTTGCGTCCGACCTCGATCACATTCGTCGCCATCAGCGTCACGTCAACCCCGTAACTCTCCACCAGTCGGCCGGGCACAATGGTATCGGCATAGAAAACCCGCTTGTAGAAGGCGGCATGTGGGGGCCGGACGGACTGAAGAACGCGGTCCGCCCTGAAATACGCTGCCGCAACGATGGTCGGCCGCAACGTCAGATAGGGAACCCAGGGCAGATCGGCGGTGAGCTCTGGATCGGCCGCGAAACGCGCGGGGTCGATCAAGGTCAGCCCGGCATCCAAAAGCTCATCCATCTCCTCGGGAAAGGCCTCTCCGGACCGGCTTATACGATGCTCCGGCGTCACATAGTGAATTCGGATCGTACTGATCAGTTCACCATAATAATACAGGCCGAAGATATAGGCATGGCTGTCGAAATCGACATCGTCCAGTAAGCCTCCCGGGGCAAGCGACAGTGCGTCGTGGGCCTTGTAGGCCTTGTAGCGCAGGCGTTCTACCTGCTCCATGTCTTCGCTGCTTTCGACGCGGCGATACTCGACATGGTCCAAAACTTCCAAAATTTTCGCGCCGAAATCGCTACGCTTGAACAGTGTCTCTGACATTCTCTCGATCCGCTCGTTAACGGATCATTAATCATATGCCGGTGAGATTTAGGCAAGGAAATCCGATAATTCGGGCCGTTTATAAAGTATTAAGGTTAACGGCGTGGAGGAATTGTCAGCGGAAAAGCGGCCGTAGCGGAGCGCTCAGGCGACCTTGTTGCGTCGGCGTTGAACGGGTCGGCGGCCGATGCCCTGCTGCAAGAGCGGGATATTCTGGGAAGGCACCGGCTGAGAGAAAACATAGCCTTGCACCAGATCGGTACTGCGGTGTTTGTTGAGCAGGGCGAGCTGCTCTTCGGTCTCGACACCCTCGATGACGATCTTCAGCCCCAGTTCGCGGGCGAGATGGACCGTGCCGCGCAACAGCTTGAGGCGGCGGGTATCCTCGACGATATTGCGGACAAAGGAACGGTCGATCTTGACGATATCAAGCGGCAGCGTGTCGAGATAGCTGAGACTGGAAAAGCCGGTCCCGAAGTCGTCGATGGCGATGGTGATGCCGCGGGCCCTGAGTTCTGCCAGGATGGCGCGCACGGCTGCCGGCTCGTCGATCAGGCAGCTTTCTGTGACTTCGAGATGCAGCCGCGCCGCGTCGAGGCCGGAATGGGCAAGCGCGTCGGCGACCACCTTAAGGATGTCGGCATCCCTGAGGTCCCGCGCCGAGAGGTTGACCGAGACGGCGATATGGTCCGGCCAGTTCATGCATTCGCTGCAGGCCTTGAACAGGACGAAGCGGGTGATGTCGGAGATGATGCCCATATCTTCGGCGAGCCGGATGAAGACATCGGGCGGGATCGAGCCCTTCTCCGGATGCACCCAGCGCGCCAACGCCTCGGCGCATTCGATGCGGGAACCATCGGCCCGGAACATCGGCTGGAAGACCAGATGCAGCGCCTGGGCCGAAACCGCCTCGCGCAGATCCGCCTTCAGCTTCTGCTGCTCGATGTAGCGGCCGTCCATCTCCCGTTCGAAGCCTGATATGCCGCCCTTGAAGCGCGACTTGCTTTCGAACAGGGCAAGATCCGCCTTGACGCTCCATTCGTCCATCGCGAAGGCAGTGCTTTCGAGGATGGCGTAGCCGGCGCTGAGCGAAACGAGGAAGGTCAGCTCATCGACCTCGTAGTGACCCTGGATCGCGGCATGCACGCGGCGGATCTCAATGTCGAGCGAGGCGGGCTCCTTCGCGTGCGGGAAGAACAAGATGAACTGGTCGCCCATCAGCCGGCCGAGAATGGCATTGCCGGAAGCCTGCTTGATGCGGGCGGCGATAGCGCAGAGCAAATGGTCGCCGGTGACATGGCCGCGCATGTCGTTGACATGTTTGAACTCGTCGATATCGAGAACCATGAAGCCGAGCGGCCCGAACTTTCTCTGATGTTTGGCGAGATAGTCCTGCACCAGCTGCCCGAAATATTCCCGGTTCGGCAGGCCGGTCAGCGCATCGAAGCGGACCATGTGCATGATCTTCTGCTCCGCCTTCACGCGGCTCGAGACGTCCTCGAAGATCAGTACGGCGCCGCCGTCGGCCCTTCGGCTGGCGGAGAATTCCAGAGACAGGCCCTCGGGAAAATGAACGAGCGTGCGCGACAGGTTGCCTTCGGCGACCTGGGTGAGCTGGCGCAGGATGAGCTCCGGCTGCGAGGCGTCCATGAAGCTGTAGCGCGCGCCGTAACGCAGGACGGCGCCGAGGTCGCGGTCCTTCAGCCGCTCCGGCGCGCCGATCTTCAAAAGCTCGCAGGCCTTGCGATTGACGACCTGGATCCGGTTTTCGGCATCGACCATGACCAGGCCATGCGGCATGTTGTTCAGCGCCGTATCGAAACGGTCGGCTATGATGGTGATTTCCCGGCGCGCGATGACATTCTCATAAAGGAACTCGCGCACGCCGTTCGCCATCGCCCGCGTCGTCAGCCAGAAGGGGATGAGGAAGATCGACAGCAGGCCGCGATATAAATCCATCGCCAGCAGGCTGCAGACGATCATCGGCAGGCAGCAGAAGAACGTCTGGAGATCGACTGCGAAGCGCGAGCCGTAGTTGCGGCCGACGACCGAAACCATGGTCGCCATGGTGACGGAAATGCAGGCAAGTTCGGCAAAGGAATCGTGGACGACGAAGATGGCGTAGCCGCTGGCAAAGCCAAGCAGGGCGGTGGTGCAGGCCCCACTGGCAACCATAATCCGCTCCCAACGCTCGATTCCGGCATGCGACAAGCTCTCCTTGTCGACCTGATCGAACCGCCGGAAGATGGCCATGCGAATGCTGAAAACCAGAAGGAAGGCAATCGACAGCGGAATATAGACGGCGGATTGCGTTTTGGCGGCCACGGCAAGGCACGTCGCGATATGCACGATCACGCCAACAAAAAGCGTCATGCGGTTCCCGGAAAGGGAACTCACAAACGACAGATACACATCTAAAGGGACCCTGTTCGGGTTATCTGGCTTCATCCACACTTTCCCTGTGCGCGGGAATTCTAAGCCCAACCTTTTAAAAATTGATTTCAATGGAATCAAACATTTGGTCAAATTTTCTAAAACCAGAGGATGAACCCTACAGCTTACACGCGTCAATGCAGCCTCTTGGCGAGATTATTGAAATTTTTTATCCACGCCAGGGTTGTATAATTATTATATGGTCACACGGCTCGGTCCGCGCATCTAAGACTATACTCCAAGGCGAGGCATTTATCCTTCCAATTTCCAAGGCCGTGGTCTACATCGATTGCAAGAGGGAAAGCTGCCGGGAAAACGGCAGGACAAGAACAAGGGAAACGAATGTCGGGACTTCTGGCGGCAAGCCGGCTGATCGATTCGGTCAGTCGGATCATGGGCAAACTTTCCGAATATATGGTGCTGTTCTGCTGTCTGATCAGCGCCGGAAACGCCATCGTCCGCTACGCCTTCAATTACAGTTCGAACGGCTGGCTCGAGATCCAATGGTATCTCTTCGCCTTCGTCGTCATGCTCGGCGCCTCGCATGCATTGCGCAACAACGAGCATGTCCGCGTCGATCTGATCTATGGTGCGGTTTCCGACAAAGCGAAGATCTGGATCGACATCTTCGGCCTCATCGTCTTTCTGATCCCGGTTTGCATCTTCCTCACTTGGCTCTGCTGGCCCTTCTTCACGCTGTCCTATCAGCAGGGAGAAATATCGGGCAATGCCGGCGGGCTGATCCGCTGGCCCGTCAAGCTGATCCTCGTCGCCGGTTTCGCATTGCTCTCCCTTCAGGGCGTTTCCGAGCTGATCAAGCGGATCGCCGCCCTGACCGGCCACCTCAAGATCGACATGACATATGAAAAGCCGCTGCAGTAACGCGGGCAGGGAGAATACAGTTGTTTGATTTCGGCATCATCCCGCCGGCGATGTTCCTGGGCATGATCATCTTCATGCTCTACGGCTTTCCGGTCGCCTTCTCGCTGGCCGCGGTCGGCCTGTTTTTCGGCGTCATCGGCATCATCACCGGCCATTTCGGCGAAGTCTTCCTGCAGGCGCTGCCGCTGCGCTTCTTCGGCATCCTTTCCAACGACCTGCTGCTCGCCATCCCCTTCTTCACCTTCATGGGGGCGGTGCTGGAGCGCTGCGGGCTGGCCGAGGACCTGCTCGAAGGCACCGGCAAACTCTTCGGCGGCATACCCGGCGGCCTCGCCTACGCCGTCATCCTCGTCGGCGCGGTCCTCGGCGCCATCACCGGCACGGTGGCCGCGTCCGTCATCACCATGGGCGTGATCTCGCTGCCGATCATGCTGCGCTACGGCTATAGCCCGCGCCTTGCCACCGGCGTCATCGCCGCCTCCGGCACCATCACCCAGGTGATCCCGCCTTCTCTCGTGCTCGTCGTTCTTGCCGACCAGCTCGGCAGGTCGGTCGGCGACATGTATCTCGGCGCGATCGGCCCCTCGATCCTGCAGGTGTCGATCTTCGTGCTCTTCATCCTGGTGTTGTCGATCATCCGGCCGAAATCGATGCCGCCGCTGCCGAAGGAAGTGCGCGGCGACTTCAACTGGGCGCTTCTCGCCAGAGTGCTGATGGGCATGGTGCCCTCGATCGTGCTGATTTTCCTGGTGCTCGGCACGATCTTCATGGGCCTTGCAACGCCGACGGAAGCCGGTGCGCTTGGTGTCGTCGGCGCCATGGCGCTCGCCGCCATGAATCGCCGCCTGACCTGGCCGCTGATCCGCGAGGCGATGACATCGACCACTCACATCACATCCATGGTGGTGATGATCCTGATCGGCTCCACCTGTTTCAGTCTGGTCTTCCAGGGCATGGACGGCTCGCGCTGGATCGAGCACATGCTGTCGGGCATTCCCGGCGGCACGGTCGGCTTCCTGATCTTCGTCAATATCTTCATCTTCGTGCTCGCCTTCTTCCTCGACTTCTTCGAGATCGCTTTCATCGTCATCCCGATGCTCGCCCCCGTCGCCTCGCATCTCGGCATCGACCTCATCTGGTTCGGCGTCCTGATCTGCGTCAACATGCAGACGAGCTTCATGCACCCGCCCTTCGGCTTCGCGCTGTTCTACCTGCGCTCGATCGCCAGCAAGGACGTCAAGACCTCGGATATCTACATGGGCGCTCTCCCCTGGGTCGGCATGCAGCTGATCCTGGTGGCGATCGTGATCTTCTGGCCGCAATCGGTGACCTATTGGCTGGATCACGGCCCGAAGGTCGATCCGAACTCGATCAAGATCGAAGTCCCCGGCTTCGGCGGCCAGCTCGGCCTTCCCCCGATTGGCGGCGGCGGCAACGGCTCGCCGCAGATCCCCGGCCTGACCCTGCCCCCACTCGGCTTGCCGGGAGCGCCGCCGCCACCGGCCAAATAACCCCGCCAATAACAGGGCAAAACAAAACCCCGGATCAAACGATCCGGGGTTTTGTTATGCGTTGGCGTCGTGTGCCGATGGAAGCCTTCAGAGCTTTCCGGCCCGCTGCTGGATCATCATGAACGTATCGAAAGTGTATTCCGAAAGCTGCATCCAGAGATAGGCGTCCCGCTTGAAGGCGGTCTGGTCGTCGTAGATCTTCTTGAAATACTGGTTGGTGCCGGAGATTTCGCTGTAGATGCCGGTCGCCGCCTGGAAGCAGGCTTCCATGATTTCCTGGCTGAAGGGGCGCAGCGTCGCACCTTCTGCAACGAGCTGCTTCAGCGCCGTCGGATTCTTGGAGTCGTACTTTGCCAGCATGTTGGTGTTGGCGAAGGCGCAGGCATCGGTGAGTGCGGCCTGATAATGCTTCGGCAGGCTGCTCCATTTTTCAAGGTTGAAGAAACCATGCACGGTCGGGCCGCCTTCCCACCAGCCCGGATAGTAGTAGTACTTCGCCACCTTGTGGAAGCCGAGCTTCAGGTCGTCATAGGGGCCGACGAATTCCGCCGCATCGATCGTGCCTTTTTCCAGCGCCGGATAGATGTCGCCGCCGGCAATCTGCTGCGGGATGACGCCGACCTTCTCCATAACGCGGCCGGCAAGACCGGCAATGCGCATCTTGACGCCCTTGAGGTCATCGAGCGTATTGATTTCCTTGCGGAACCAGCCGCCCATCTGCGCACCGGTATTGCCGGCAGGCAGCGCATACATGCCCTGTGTGGCATAAAATTCATTCATCAGCTTGTTGCCGTTGCCCTCGTAAAACCAGGCATTGGTCAGGCGGCTGTTGAGGCCAAACGGAATGGCCGTTCCGATGGCGTAGGTCGGGTCCTTGCCGACGAAATAATAGGAGGTCGTGTGGGCGGCCTCGACCGTGCCGGCGGCCACCGCATCAACGGCCTGCAGGCCAGGCACGATTTCACCGGCCGCAAAAGGCTGGATCGTGAAATTGCCGTCTGTCGCAGCGGCGACATGCTTGGCGATGTCCTCGGCGCCGCCATAGATCGTATCCAAGCTCTTCGGAAACGACGACGTCATGCGCCACGCGATCTTCGGATTCTCCTGCGCGATCGCAGGCGCTGCCAATGCCGTTGCGGCGACCGCGCCGGCGCTGGCGGTCCCCGCCTTCTTGAAAAACGAACGACGATCCATCAAAAACCTCCCGTATGGATGGCACTGCGCGGCCAATCTTCACCCCACCCGCAGCCGGCGCAAACCTAAGCATGGCAGGGGCCGCGATTCAAGCTTTAGTCTATTAGCCTTTGGCATCAAACCGGCAACAAGGGAATGCGAGTGCACCCATCAAAATCAGCGGCTTAGCAGCAAAGCCGGAGCCACGGGGCCGCTTCGGCCGTATTTTGGCCACCTGACACAGCCAAGCGTTGACTTAAGGGCCGTTCTGGCGCCAGAAACGCTGTGCAGAAAGATTTTTACCGGGGTTGATATGACGAAACCGATCGTTGCCATTCCTGCCGATATCCGCAGCTTTGACGGCGCAACCTGGCATGCCGTGCAGCATCAATATCTGCGTGCCGCCTTGAATGCGGCCGGCGTCATGGCCTTCATCATCCCGGCTTTCGAGGCAGGCTACGATACCGACGCGATCCTCGACCGCGTCGACGGCCTCCTGGTTTCCGGCTCGGCCAGCAACGTGCACCCCTCGCTCTACGGTGCCGAGGCCAATGACAAGGACGGCCCCTTCGACCCCGCCCGCGACGCCACCAGCCTGCCGCTGATCCGCCGCGCCCTCGACCGCGCCATCCCGCTGCTCGCCATCTGCCGCGGCATCCAGGAGCTGAACGTCGCGCTCGGCGGTTCGCTGGCAAGCGAGATCCAGGAGCAGCCCGGCATTTGGGACCATCGCCGGCCGGACGGCGTCGACCGCGACGGCATGTATGCGATTCGCCAAAGCGTCCACGTCAAGGAAGGCTCCTGCATCGCAAGCATTCTCGGCCCCGGCGAAATTCGTGTGAATTCGCTGCATCGGCAGGCGATCGCCAGGACCGCCCCGCGCCTGCAGGTGGAAGCGATCGCCGAAGACGGCACGGTGGAAGCCGTCTCCGTCATCGACGCCAGGGCCTTCGCCGTCGGCGTGCAATGGCATCCGGAATATTGGGCCGAAACCGACAAGCCTTCGAACCAGCTATTTCAAGCTTTCGGCGACGCCGTCCGCACCTATGCCGCCAGCAAGCTGCCAGTCACCCCCGCGCAGGCGATCGCCTGACGGTGCGGCACCGGCGCGCTATCAGCCCGCCAAGCGTTGAACAGCACCATCAATGGTGATCGTCGTCCTCGTCGTCATGCTCGTGCTTGAGCCAGGTGCAGAGCTCCGCCGGTAGCAGTTTCTCATAGGCATCGTCGCTGCCAACGAACTCCCCAAGATCCTTGACGCTGACAAAGCCGACATTCGGAAATTGCTCGGCCGCGCTGCGCAAGAAGTCGAAACGCTCGTCACCGACACCGACCATGACATAGTAGATCTGCGATTCGGCATGCTCGGCCTTCTGCAGCAGAGCCCAGGCCGCGTCTCTGTCGGCATTCTCGCCATCGGTGAGGAAGTAGTTGATCGCCGGAATCCCCGACCGTGTCTCCTCGCCGAATGTATCGCGACTCATGCCGAAGATCATGCCGAGCAGGCCGCCAGCCGCCTCCTCTTCCATCAAGCCGTACGTCATCAGGTTCGAGCGGATGACCGGTCCGTAATCCGTGCCGCCCCAAAGTACGGCTTTCAGCGCATTGTTGCCGATGATTTCACGCTCGACGTAACCCTCGTAATTTTTGGCGGTGGCCGGCGCGATCGATGCCATCCTCTCCTGATTGGAAAACACCCAGGTATCGATACGCCCGTCGTCATCGAAATAAAGAGCGACGGGAAGAATACGCTCGAGCGCCGCCTGGACCGCACCAGATTTGAAAAGATCGGTCATCGAGCCCGAGACATCGATGTTGATTCCGACTTGGGCAGGAATGCGCTCGTGAATGCCCTGTTTCTGAAGGACGAAGCCGACGCGTCGAACTTCTTCCTCGGGCTTGTGCAGCTTGAATGTCGTCATTGTCATTCCTCCGATCTGAGTTTTCCAAGAATGCGCGCATGAATGTCGCGAAGCAGTGATCTGGTGCCAGCCTGCGCTGACGATTGCGCGCTTCGGGCCGCCGTCAACGCTGCGGAATAGGCTGCATGCCAGGCAGGCAGTTCCTCGCGCAACAGGCCATCGCCAGCGTGTCCGAGCGCGTCCACGTGCCGCGCGAGCCCGGCAACGGTATGCATGCTCATCTCGATCGTGGCCTTCGTCGCCGACAGGCTGGCAATCCTCGTCTCGATCGCTTCGGCTTGCGAGGTGTAATGCGCCTGCCGTTCGCGATCGGAAAACTGAATTCCGCCGACATGATCGACCAGGAAGCGCGCCGCCAGGATGTGTGCGGCGAGATCACGGTCGAGCGCCGTATAGGCCTTGCCGACGGCGCGAAGCCGTTTTGCAACCGCAACGATTTCGGGCGCAAGCGCATCGAGTTCCTTCGCCAGGGCCTGCACGTCGGGATAAAGCTGCAGAAAGAGGCTGTCGGGATCGCGCGGAGCCGCCAGCGCCTTGATTGCCTTCAAGACCCCGCCGCGAACGGCAAATACACGGTCCGGATCGAGATCGACGAGACGCTGGAGCAGCTCGGCGCCAAGACGCCTTCCCCTTGCCAGCGCTTCATTGTCGGCAAGCGCGAGTTCGCTTTCGGCAAGCCTGCCATGCTCTGTCTGCAGGCGGGCGCCGAAACGCACGACATCGTCGAAATAGTGATCGTCGAGATTGGTGCCGTCGACGATGCGCAGCGCCGCCGCCGCGACCGGTACGGCAGCGCCGGCATCGATCTTCCGCAGCGTCTCCACGCTGCAGGGAATACGCCGACGAACTTCCCCGGCGCCGAGAACCCGCGGTTTGTCGCCCTTGGGCGTCGGCGGGCGCGGCGAACCGAACAGGACTTTCGGCTGGGTGAACTGCCGGGAAGGCTCGGCGGCGTCAGGCGAGGCGTCTTCGGGAAAAAGCACCTTGGGCAACCGCCCTGGCTCCTTGTCAGGCGGTCCATCTGCCTTGCCGTTCATCGAGCGAGGCTCCGGTTCAGCCGAAATAGGCTTGGATGACGTCACCAAGCCCGGCATTCGAGCCTGCACCGACCGCATGGAACCGCCAGGATCCATCCGGCTGTTTCAGGAAGGAAGCCACCTGGATCGTCGTCTTGCCGGCAAATTCGGCGGTGAGCTGATAGCGGCAAAGCTCGTCATCCATCGCGTCGCAAACCTCGATATAGGCGTTTTTGACCTTGCCAAAGTCCTGTCTCTTGCGCTCGGCATCATGGATCGTCGCCCACACGGCAAGCTCGGAAACCTCGTCCGGCAGCTTCGCCAGCACGATCTTGAACTCCTCGCGAAAACCCTCGTCATGGTGGCCGCCGCCATGATCGTCGTCGTCGCCGTCCTCGTCGGCTTCCGGCCTTTTCACCAGGCCGCCGCGCCCGGTCCGGTCGTCGCGTTCGTGCCACATCGAGCCGTCATCTGTCTGGAAGGAACCGTCGGCATTCTTGCTCAGGGATCCTTCCGGATTGCTGGAACTGCGCACGAAAGCATAGCAGAGCGCATGCGAGCCTTCATTGTAGAGCCGCGCGCGGTTCGCATCGCCACCGGGATGAACCAGCGCAAAACAATGCACGTCGAGATCGAAGGCCGGTCCCGAGCCTTCAGGCGGATCCCAGACAAGTCCCGAATGGACGAGCTGGATCTCCTTCTGGATCTGGAATGACTGCCCCTTGTTGAGCTTGAAGGTTGCCATGCGCTGTCTTTCTCCTGAAGTCTCAGATTGGGCGATCGGTCACAATTTGTCGGGCTTGTTCGAGCTTGGTGCGGGCAGCGGCATAACGTTCCTTGTTTCGCTCGCCTTCGGCGACCACCTTGTCGGCGATATCGCGCAGCCGCTGCGCCGTGCCGAGCACCAGATCGGCATCGGCAAGGCGGGTCTCGCCGGCTGCCTTGACCGAGTTGACCGAAACATCCTCCAACACCTGAGACCCATATTGCTGCAGCGACGCGCGCAGTTCACGCCGCATGGCGTTCATCTGCTGGATCGACTGCATCTGGAAGAGCGCGTGCAGCCGGATCAGGATCGATTTGATGTCGTTGAATTCGGCATTGGCCGAAGTGACCGTATCCGCAAGGGTCGCAAGCGCTGCACCCCGGGCAATGCCGATCGAATCGAGATCGGCCGGCGCCTTGGCATAGGCGGTTTCGAGAACGAGAACCCGGTTCTGGAAGATATCGAGCTTCTGCGAGAAGTCACGGGCTTCCTGAACCTTGAGCGGATCGCCGGAGGCAGCCTCTTGCGCCAACCGGTCGAGCTCGCGGCCGGCATCGGCAAGGATGCGTCTTCCGGCTTCGACGAAAACACCGAGAGACACGATCGTATCGCGGTATCCCTCCGCCAGCGTGCTCATGCGCGACACTTCAAGGATGAGCTTGCCGCTCTCCTCCGCGATCTCAGCCTCCATCGGCCTGACGAGATCGCCGAGCGATTTGGCCTTGCTCTGCAGCATGCCGCGAGCCTCGTCGGTCACCGTCTTGAGACGCCTGGCGGGGTCGCCGAGGCCGACGGCCATCAACAGGCGTTCGAGGAAATTGCCCTTCAGCTTCTCGCGGATGCTTGCTTCGAGCCCTTTGAGATCGGCGTCATTGATGCCGTCCCGGATCGTCCGGAACAATTCGAACAGCACCGGCGACTGCGCATTGGTGATCTGAGAAAGGATGGCGTCGAGCTTGGCGCCAAAACCGCCGATGGCTTCCTGGCCGAAGGTGATGAGATTTTGCGGCTCGACCGTTGCCAGCCTGTACCGTTCTGCGAGATCGACGACCTCGCCGGCTTTTGCAGGCGGAAGAACGACCGTGACGACGGCCGGCAGGCCGCCGGTGGAAAGCGCGGGTATCAGACCCGGGCTCGTTTCGAGGGTCTTGGTCTCCGACGCATTTGGCTCCGACATGCCGTCAATCCCCCTTTGTTCGGCCCTTTGTTCTGCTGCCTGCCGGCGCGATTCCAAAGCGCACGGGAAGGTTGAGAATCTTGGTTGCGAAATCGGCGAGAATGTAACCGAAGGAATTGCGCTGGGCAACATATCGTCCAGGAACAACAGTCGATTGACAGCGCCGGCATAGAGGCCGGGGACCTGGCGCATTTCGCAAAAATCAACTTCTATGCGGCGCGCCTAGCTCTTTTGCGGTGTCTCCGGCACCGGCGTCAGCGCGGTCCCCTTTTCGAACCAGGCAATGAGATTGTCGGCGACGAGATCGGCCATGGCGTTGCGGGTCGGCACCGAGGCGGAGGCGACGTGCGGCAGGAGCACCGCATTGACCGGTTCCAGCAGGCCGGCCGGCACGGTCGGCTCGTCATAGAAGACATCGAGACCGGCCGCGCCGAGCGCACCGGAGGTCAGTGCTGCACTCAGCGCCTCCTCGTCCACCGTCCAGCCGCGGCCGACATTGACGAGAATACCGTCAGGACCAAGGGCTGCCAGAATATCGGCATCGATCGTCTTATGCGTCTGCGGCGTCTTGGGAACGATGGCGATCAACGTATCCACCGCTTCCGCCAGCCCCTTCAGCGTCGGGTGATAATCATAGGGTGCATCGGCATGACGCGAGCGCGTGTGATAGCTGATCTTCACCTTGAACGGCTCCAGCCGCTTGGCGATTTCGAGCCCGATGCGGCCAAGGCCGTAGAGCCCGATATGGCGACCCTTGAGCGAGAAGCGCGACAGCGGATAGGTCGCGCCCGGCTTCCAGTTGCCGGCGCGCAGCCAGGCCTCGGCCCGCGGCAATTCGCGGATCGTGTTCAGGAGCAGACCGATCGCCGTATCGGCGACTTCGTCGTTCAGAACCTCAGGCGTATTGGTGACGACGATGCCCTTTTCGGCGGCGCGCTTCACATCCATGCCGTCATAACCGACGCCGAAACTGGCAATCACCTCTGCATGCGGCAGCTGATCCATCCAAACACCCGGGAAAGCGCCGGAGACGGCGACGCCGCGAATGCGGCCGGCCGTTTCGGCGTCGAGCGCAAGCCTTTCCTCGCGCGCCACGGCGATAATCTCGAAGCGATCCTTCAGCCTTTCGAGAACGCGCTCGTGTATCTTCCCTGGAACGAGAATGGCGATGCGAGACATGGCTTTTCCTCTTGGATGGCGGTCTTGGTTCAGGCGCGGGGCCGATGGGGACTGGTGGACTGGCGAATGCGCATTTCCGGCTTGATCAGATGCATGCCGTCAGGCTCGTGACTGCCGGCAAGGCGATCGAGCAGCGCCCGGGCCGCTAGGCGCCCGACCTCTGTCTGGCCGTTCCAGACGGTCGTCAGCGCCGGCGTGGCGATCGACGCCTCCTCGAGATCGTCGTAACCGGTGACGGAAATATCGCGTCCCGGCACCAGGCCGGCACGGGCAATCCCGTTCATCAACCCGATCGCCACGAGATCGTTCCAGCAGACGGCCGCGGTCGGCTTCTGCGGCAGCGACAGGAAATGCACCGCCGCCTCGAAGCCGCCCTGTTTCGAGCGCGGGCCGGGAATGCGCAGGTTCGGATCGACCTCGATGCCGGCCTTGCGCAGCGCATTGACATAACCCTGGTAGCGGTCGCGGCCGGTCGATGTCTGGTCCGTGCCGCCGATCATGGCGATCGAGCGGTGGCCGAGGCCGATCAGGTGGTTGGTGGCGAGCGAGATGCCGTAGCTGTCGTCGCCGCGATAGGTCGGCAGATCCTGGCCTTCCATCGAGCGGGCAACCAGGATCGCCGGCATGCCGTTTTCTTCCGCCAGCTGCACGTCCTCAGGCGGCGTGCCGATCGCCGGCGACATGATGACGCCGTCGCCGCCGAGCTGCAGAAGCGTCTCGATGAAGGTGCGCTGCTTTTCGACATTGTCGTAATGATTGGAAAGGATGAAGGTGTGGCGGCTGCGATCGAGCTCGCTTTCGATCGCCTTCAGGATTTCCCCGTAGAACGGGTTCATGATGTCGTGCACGACGACGCCGATGATGCCGGAGCGCGAGGTGCGAAGGCTGGCGGCGCGGCGATTGTAGATGTAACCGAGCGCGCGCGCCTGTTCCTTGATCTTTTCCCGGGTATTGCCGGCGACGAGCGGGCTGTCGCGTAAGGCAAGCGATACCGTCGCCGTTGAAATGCCGAGTGTTTCGGCAATTGTCGAAAGCTTGATCTTCTGGACCACGTGTCCTCCTCCAGGCAGCACGCAAGACAGCAAGACCACGCCGGCTAACCGGCGCGGTCCCCTTAAAATGTTTAATTAAAAGATTTAACCGGCGGAAGCAATTCGTCTTTCAGGGAAAATTCAGTCTTCGTCCGGTTCTTCGATGTGCAGGGCTTCGGCCTGCAGATTGCCGTCGATCGCCTTCAGCAGGCGGACGAGATTGCGGATTTCCTTTTCGGAAAATGCCTGTGTCGCCAGCCTGTCGCAGGCCGAGGCCGCCATTTCTATCCCCTGCACGCTGCCGCGCCCGAGCTCAGTGAGATAAACCTTGGTGAGACGCGCATCCTCGGCATCGGGCTTACGCTCGAGAAAACCCTGCGCCTCCATGCGGCCGATCGTGCGCGTCATCGTCGGCGCCTTGACGCCGAGCTTCTGGGCAAGCCCGCCGGCCGTCATGCCGTCGCTCTCGGCAAGCGAGAGGATGACGCCGTCCTGGCCAGCATAGAGGCCGCTTTCGAGCAGGTTGCGCGAGAGCACCGTCCGCATGGAACGAGCCGCCTGGGTCAGCGCCGGCGAGAGGTCGACCAGCGTATACTCGGTCTGATCCTTCTTCTTGGACTTGTTCTTCTTGCCGTCCTTATGCTTCTTTCCCATAGCCATCCCTTTGATCTTTAAGCGCCGGCGCCGCTGCGATATGACATTGCCCAGGATCTCGTCATAAACAAGAGGCAACGACCGGATGATGACGCCTTCGCCCCGCTTCGACGACAGCGACCCGGTCTCTACCCGCGGCGGGCGCCGTCCGATCGCCGTGCTGCCGCTCGGCGCTCACGAACAACACGGCCCGCACCTGCCCTTCGAAACCGACACCCTGATTGCCGAAGGCATCGCCGGACGATTGAAGGCGGTCTTATCAGCCGGCCTGCCGGTCACCTTCCTGCCCGCCGAATCTGTCGGCTATTCCATAGAGCATATGGATGTTGAAGGAACGAAGACGCTCGCCTTCGACGAAGCCGTCGACCGCTGGCTCAGCATCGCCGAGCGGTTGGCCGAGCAGGATATCCGCAAACTGGTGATGCTGAACGCCCATGGCGGCAATTCGCCCCTGATGACGATCGTCGCCACCGAGGCGCGAATCCGCTTCGCCATGCTGGCGGTGGCGACGAGCTGGACCCGCTTCGGTTTGCCCGATGGCGTGATCGCGCCGGAGGAAAAAGCGATCGGCATCCATGGCGGCGATATCGAGACCTCGGTGATGCTGGCGCTTCATCCCGACAAGGTCGATATGGTGAAGGCGACGGACTTCCCCTCCCGACAGAGCGAATTTGCCGGACGCTTCAAACATCTTCGCGCCTACGGGCCGCACGCTTTCGGCTGGAAGATGTCGGATCTCAACCCGCAGGGCGCGGCGGGTAACGCCGCGGCTGCGACGGCGGAAAAGGGCGAGGCGCTGATTGCCCATGCTGTGAAGGGACTGATGGAATTGCTGCAGGATGTCGACGCCTTCGACATCACGCAGTTCCGGTGAAGATCGGCATCTGAGCGGTACAGATGATGTGATCTTATAACATTATAAAACCCTTTGAACTGCCGCGCCCATGCCATTATATGAGACCAACCGTTCAAGCAGCCGATCCAAACCGCTCGGCCGTACGCCTAATCCTAGAGGTTCTCATGACCGACGCGATCTCCACGCAGAAGCCCATTCCCGTCACCGTGCTCACCGGTTATCTCGGCGCCGGCAAGACGACTTTGCTTAACCGCATCCTTTCCGAAAACCACGGCAAGAAATATGCGGTCATCGTCAATGAGTTCGGCGAAATCGGCATCGACAACGACCTGATCGTCGAGTCGGACGAAGAAATCTACGAGATGAACAATGGCTGCGTCTGTTGCACGGTGCGCGGCGACCTGATCCGCGTCGTCGAAGGCCTGATGCGCCGTCCCGGCCGCTTCGACGGTATCATCGTCGAAACGACGGGCCTTGCCGATCCGGTGCCGGTCGCCCAGACCTTCTTCATGGACGACGACGTGCGCGCCAAGACCGAACTCGACGCCGTCATCGCGCTCGTCGACGCCAAGCACCTGCCGCTGCGCCTGAAGGACAGCCGCGAGGCCGAGGACCAGATCGCCTTCGCCGACGTCGTCGTCATCAACAAAAGCGACCTGGTGACTCCGGACGAGCTTGATGTGATCGAAGACATCGTCCGCGCCATCAACCCGGCCGCGCGCGTCTACAAGACCAGCCGCTCCGGCGTCGACCTCGCCCGCGTGCTCGATCAGGGCGCCTTCAACCTGGAACGCGCGCTGGAAAACGATCCGCATTTCCTGGAGCACGGCCATGACGACCATGTCTGCGGCCCGGACTGCGATCACGACCACCACCATCATGATCATGACCATGATCACCACGGGCACGAGCATCATCACCATGGCGCCATGTCGGCGATCCATGATGTGACGGTGCAGTCGGTATCGCTGCGCGGCGGTCAGATGAACCCGGAGCGCTTCTTCCCCTGGATCCAGAAGGTCACCCAGACGCAGGGACCGAACATTCTGCGCCTCAAGGGCATCATCGCTTTCAAGGACGATCCCGAGCGTTATGTGGTCCAGGGCGTGCACATGATCATCGAGGGCGATCATCAGCGGCCGTGGAAGGAAGGCGAAAAGCACGAGAGCCGTCTCGTCTTCATCGGCCGTGATCTCGACCGCGAAAAGCTCGAAGCCTCCTTCAAGGCCTGCGAGGCAGCCGCCTGATGCCGACAGTTGCACCGCTTGATCTCGACGGCCACGTTCTGGCCGTCGAATTTTTAGGTGATGTCCCCTTCTTCGCAAACGCCAGCGGCACGTTTCACCGGCTGGACGGCGGCGACAGGGTTTGCGAAGCCCATCAAGGCATGCTCACCGCCATCCGCGACCCCTATAGCGAGAGCCTGATCTCCGGCGGCGAGGACGGCAAGGTGCTGCGCATCGCAGCCGATGGCAGCGTCAGCGAGCTCGCCACTGCGCCACGCAAGTGGATCTCGCAGGTTGCTGCCGGCCCGCAAGGCGCCATTGCCTATTCCTACGGCAAGAGTTCGCTCGTGCGCCTTGCCGACGGCACGACCAAGGAATTTGCCGAGGAGCGCACCGTCGAAGGTCTTGCCTTCGCGCCGAAGGGCCTGCGCATCGCAGCCGCGCGCTATAACGGCGTGTCGCTGCATTGGATCGGCATGAACGCCAAGCCCATCGATCTCGAATGGAAGGGTGCGCATACCGGCGTCACCTTCTCGCCCGATGGCAATTTCCTCGTCACCTCGATGCAGGAAAACGCGCTGCACGGCTGGAAACTCGACAGCAAGCCCGGCGCTGAAGCCCGCCATATGCGCATGACCGGCTACCCCTCCAAGGTGAAATCGCTCTCATGGTCGGTCAAGGGCAAATGGCTCGCCTCGTCGGGCGCGCCTGCGGCCATCGTCTGGCCGTTCCAGGGCAAGGACGGGCCGATGGGCAAGGCGCCGCTCGAGCTCGGCACGCGCGCCAACATCATGGCGACCGCGGTGAAATTCCATCCGCTCGAAGATATCCTCGCCATCGGCTTCATCGACGGCATGATCCTCGCCGTGCGCATCGCCGACAGCAAGGAGGCGCTGCTGCGCCGGCCCGGCAAGGGCGCGATCACGGCGATGAGCTGGAGCAAAAACGGCAAGCTGCTCGCCTTCGCCTCCGAAGCCGGCGACTGCGGCGTCATCGATATTTCGGCTTGAGCCATTTGCCGGCCGGGAAGACATCGTGACGGAAGCGGCGGCTAAAAGGGAGTCAAGCCGGAGATAGCGGACTTGCCAAATGCCTTGCCCGGGAGAAACATCAATCCCGCGCAGGCATGACTGCGCAGTCGCCGACAGAGGAAACGGGAATGCCGAAATCCACCGGCCTTGGTCTGGCCGAGCAACAGCTGCAGTCCCCGGACAATGCATTCGTCTGGGCGGTGATCCGCGCCGAGGCACTCGAGCTTGCCGCGCGCGAACCGATCCTGCAGCACCTGCTCGCCGCTCAGATAACGGCCACCTCCGGCAACAGGGAGATCATCGCCCGCGTGCTCGCCGCGCGGCTTGCTGCGACGCAGGTGGAAACGGGCGATCTGTTCGACCTCATCCACTCCACACTCAACGACGATATCATGCGGGCGATCGAGGCCGATCTCGTCGCCGTGCGCCAGCGCGACCCGGCCTGCACGACATTTCTTCACGCGCTGCTGAACCTCAAGGGGTTTCATGCACTGCAGACGCACCGCATCGCCCACGCGCTCTGGAATGCCGGCCGGCGGGAAATCGCCACCTGGCTCGCCAATCTCGCCTCGCTGGTCTTCGGCCCGGATATTCATCCGGCCGCACGGATCGGCGCTTCCATCATGCTCGACCACGGCTCGGGCATCGTCATCGGCGAAACGGCGGTGATCGAGGATGAAGTATCGATCCTGCAGAATGTCACGCTTGGCGGCACCGGCAAGGAAACCGGCGACCGCCATCCGAAAATCCGCCATGGCGTGATGATCGGCGCCGGCGCCAAGATTCTCGGCAATATCGAAATCGGCGCCTTCAGCAAGATTGCCGCCGGCAGCGTCGTGCTGAAGCCGGTTCCCGAACATTGCACGGTCGCCGGCGTGCCGGCGACGCTGGTGCGCGTCCACCGCGCCGACGAAATCCCCGCCGAGACGATGGACCAGAATATTTAATGCATCTCGCCCGGAAGTGTGCAGCGGTTCCGGGATAACGACATGCATCAAAACAAAGAGCTAGAGCAATTCCAGCAAAAGCGTGAAGCGGTTTTGCGTCCGGAATTGCGTAAAACAAACCCCGTCCGTTACGCAGCCTGCTGATTTTCTCCGAAGGCTTCGACCCGGTTGCGGCCTTCGCGCTTCGAACGATAAAGCGCCTCATCCGCCTTCTTTATCAGCTGTTCAAAATCTCCGCCGCTTTCCCCACGCGTGGCAACGCCGATGCTCAGCGTCGGAAAGACGGCCAGATCCGGCTGATGCAGGACGGCGGCGGCGAAGGCGAGACGGATGCGCTCGGCAATCGCCACTGCATCCTGCCCGGAAACATCCTTCAGCACCACCAGGAACTCATCGCCGCCTTGACGGGCGAGCAGATCGTTCGAGCCCATGATGCTTCTCGAAACACTGGCGAAAAGCCGCAGGATATCGTCGCCGCTCGCATGGCCATGCCGGTCGTTCAACTGCTTGAAATGGTCGATATCGATGGTGAGCAGCGATACCGGCTGGGAACCGAGAGCCGGCAGGCGCTGGGCAAGGCCGCCGCGATTGAGCGCGCCGGTCAGCGGGTCGTGATGGGCGAGTTCGGTCAGCTGATTTCGGCTGCGCTCGGCGGCCATCAGCACCATAGCCATGCTGCGCAGCATGATGAACGCGACCGCCGATACCGCCATCCAGCTATGGACCACATTGCCGCCGAAAGGATCCGGCCCGCCGATCTCGCCGGTCGCGGCAAGAATGCTGCGCACCGCAAAGATCATCGCAGTGCAGACATAGAGGCCGACGAGCAGGACTGCCGAATACAGCTTCTCGCGCCGGGCAATATCGATTGCCTCCCTTGCGACGGCAAGATCGCAGAGGCAGCAGATGACGGAGACATAGAGAAGTCTCGCCGACACCGCCGAGGGATCGCTGACAATAAGTGCGACAGGCACGCTGACGAGAAGGATGGCAAGCCAGAAATAGCGCTGGTCGAGGGCCCGGCCGGCAAAGACCCGCACGGCGAAGAACATCAGCATGTAGCCGGCAATGGTCACGATATTGCCGCCGTCGACCGAGACCGAATAGGGAACGAGATTGCGCAGCGCGACGAGGAACGAACCGACGCCGACAAGCAGGTTGCTCAGGCCCCACCAGAGCGGCCATCTCTCGAAGCGGCCGGTCGCATAGGCTGCGAGCTGGAGAATACCAAGCACAAAGCAGCTCACGGCAACAATGAAATAGATCGTCCTGAGATCCAGCAGCATGACGTCTTCCCGAAATTCTCGAGGAACGTACAGGAGGCGTTTTGCGGTTTGATTGGGGGCTTCGGTAGAAGTTTAACGATCAGCGGTTGTTCATGCGGCCCGCACCGTGCCGATGATATCGGCCAGCAGGGCGTGCAACAGGTCCCGGTATCCGCGGGCCGAGGGACCGCCTTCCTCCGAGGTCATGACGACAGTCAGATCCAGCGACGGCACGATATAGAGCATCTGCCCGCCATAACCCCAGGCGAAATGCACCTGTTCACCGCCGATCTGCCGGGTGAACCAGCCATAGCCATATTCGTCGCCGGAGAAATGCGAGTTGGTGCGGTGCTGCCACGACAGGGAAATCCAGTCGGCCGGTACCACCTGCTCGCCGTCCCGAGTGCGCCCTCCATTGCGGTAGAGTTCGCCGAAAGCAAGCAGGGACCGGGCGCTCATCGCCATCTGATTGCCGCCGAGATAGATGCCCTGCGGATCGCGCTCCCATGCGCCGATCCGGAAACCGTCGACCGGCCCAAGCCATTCATGTGCCAACGCCAGCGTCGACCGCCGGCTCACCTTCGTGAGAATGGCCGACAGCAGATGCGTGGATGCGGTGGAATAGAGCATCTCGCCGCCGGGCTGATCGACGAAAGGCTGGGAGAGCGCAAAACGCACCCAGTTGCGCGAGGAGACCCAGCGGCCGTAATTCGGCCCCGACATGCGATTGAGCCCGGCCTGCATCGAGAGAAGATGACCGATGGTGATATCGTTGATGCGCGGATCCGGCGTCGCGGGGAGATCGGCCTTCAGGATCGGCGCGATCTTCTGATCGGGGCCCACCAGCAGGCCCTTGTCGATGGCAATGCCGACCAGCGCCGAAATGACCGACTTCGAAGCGGATTTGATATTGGTCGATCCCGACGGCGAATGGCCGTGGAAGCCGCGTTCGGCGAGCACCCGTCCGCCGCGCGCGACGATCACCACCTTGAGAGGCCACAACGCCGGGTCATCAGCCGCCTGGTCGAGAAGGGGATCAAGCCCGGTGAAGGTACGGGCCGTGCTCTGGGCAGCGGCCGGCATCGTCGCGGCAAGCGGCAAACTGAAGAGGACCAGAAGGGCGAGAACGCGGATCATGCAGCGCAAGATAGGATATCAGCCCGGCATGTTTGCGGCCGGCGGTACATTTCACGCGATTGTGTTGCTCAATGCGTAGGGCATCCCGGTGAGCCCACGCGGTACCCGAAAAAACAATCCGCGCCGCAACCACGACAGGCCCGCCTGCCTCCATGGTCAAGCGGCGCGGATATTGCCGGCCGGGGTAAGGACGTTCAACCCCGGCCGGCCGATTGCTAGGCTGCGCGGCGAAGCGGCGCGCCGGCCAGCATGCGTCCCGAGGGGACGATCATGCCGGCCGCGCCGTCAAGCCAGCCTTCCGTGAGCTCGAGCGCCAGAAGGCGCGAGCGTTCGAACGGGCCCGGCATGACAAGATGGCGAGCCTTTTCGGCAAAAAAGCCGAAACGCTCGTAATAGGCGGCGTCGCCGACGAGCAGGACGGCGCCATGCCCGCGTTTCTTGGCTTCGAGGATCGCCGCGCGCATCAGCGCCGAGCCGATGCCCTTGCCGCCGTGATGCGGCGCAACGGCGAGCGGGCCAAGCAGCAGCGCATCGATCGGTGTGCCCTCGTCATTGACGCCGGCCTCGATGTTCCAGAGCCGCACCGAGCCGATGACATGACCGTCGCGATCACGCGCGACGAGCGCCAGCCCCTCGGCCGGAACACGGTTGCGGCGGATCTTCTCCGACGACTTCTTGCGGCGGCCTGCGCCCATGACCCGGTCGAGCAGGTTTTCACGGGCAACGACGTCCGACGGATTTTCGGCGTCGATGGCGAAAGTGGTGGGCGCAAAGAATGCGCGGACAGAATCAAGAACAGCGGCCATCTTGGCCTCCCGTACCCAATACCGTTATCAGCGGCGATGAAGGAAAATTGTGAAATTGCCGCCCCGGCTGGTTACGGGGCCGGCGGAAACGACCTCAGATGACGTAGGCTTTCAGCGGCTCGAAACCGTTGAAAGCGACCGCCGAATAGGTCGTCGTATAGGCGCCGGTGCCTTCGATCAGCACCTCGTCGCCGATCGAAAGGGAGATCGGCAGCGGATAGAGGTTCTTCTCGTAGAGCACGTCGGCCGAATCGCAGGTCGGGCCGGCAATGACGCAGGGCTCCATCTCGTCGCCGTCGTGCTCCGTGCGGATCGGATAGCGGATGGCTTCGTCCATCGTTTCGGCGAGACCGCCGAACTTGCCGATGTCGAGGAATACCCAGCGCGCATCGTCATTGTCCGACTTCTTCGAGATCAGCACGACTTCCGCCTTGATGACGCCGGCATTGCCGACCATGCCGCGGCCCGGCTCGATGATCGTCTGCGGGATCTGGTTGCCGAAATGCGTGCGCAGCGCCTGGTAGATCGACTTGCCGTAAGCTTCTGCGGACGGAACGTCGCGCAGATACTTGGTCGGGAAGCCGCCGCCCATGTTGACCATCTGCAGGTGGATACCCTGCTTGGCAAGCGAGACGAAGACGCGCTTGGCATCGGCAAGCGCCGAATCCCAGGCATCGACCTTGGTCATCTGCGAACCGACATGGAACGAGACGCCGTAGGACTGCAGGCCGAGCTGGTGGGCGTAGACGAGAACATCGACGGCCATCTGCGGAACGCAGCCGAACTTGCGCGACAGTGGCCATTCGGCGCCTTCGCCATCCGTCAGCACGCGGCAGAAGACGCGGGCGCCGGGAGCGGCACGCGAGATCTTCTCGACTTCCTCGTGGCTGTCGACGGCAAAGAGGCTGACGCCGAGCGCATGCGCGCGGGCAACGTCACGTTCCTTCTTGATCGTGTTGCCAAAGGAGATGCGGGCGGCGGTCGCACCGGCTTCGAGCGCCATTTCGATTTCGGCAACGGATGCGCAATCGAAATTGGAGCCGAGGCCTGCAAGCAGCTTCAGCACTTCCGGGGCCGGGTTGGCCTTGACGGCGTAGTAGATGGCGCTGTCCGGCATTGCGTGACGGAAGGCGTGAAAATTGTCTCTGATGACGTCGAGGTCAACCACGAGGCAGGGACCGTCGGGACGTCGGGTTGCGAGAAAGTCGCGGATGCGCTGGGTGGTCATATCGTTCCCTCTTCCAATTCCAAAGCTCCGGCATCAGCCGGAGGACAAAGGGCATACGAGAACTCGCATTGGAACCAGCCGGTGGAGACCCCGGAACCATAGCAAGCGCTCGATGCGCGGATAGTGAACCAACGCCGCGATGCGGTGTAAGTTCGGCTTTGTCTGCCATGGATTGGAGGGAGAATCCCAACCGCACTTCCGGCAATGATGGTGTGCCTCTTCAGTAACCCCCGCTGATGGAAAGCAGGGAGAGAACAAAAAGGCCCGCACCGTCGTTGCTTCAGGCGTCCTCGCATTTTCCGGTTGGCCGGAATAGCGACTGGAGGGGTTAATTCCAGGTACCTTACCGATTTCCTCACCAATTCGAGGGTTCGGCGGACACCCATGGGCACGTGCGACTTTGGGCTGAGGTGGAAATAAGAATATTCGCCTTCATAATCAAGCGTTTTTTTGATCTCCGGGTCAAAAAAATAATTGAACGGGAAGAGCCGATTTGTTCAACATTCCGAAACAGTTTAAGGGATGGCCATGGATACCTTGACCCGCATACGCGCCTTCATCGATGTCGTCGAGGCCGAAGGCTTTTCCGCCGCAGCCAGGCGCACCGGCCGCTCCAAGGCGCTGCTCTCCAAATATGTGCGCGAATTGGAAGATGAACTCGGCGCCCTGCTGCTCAACCGCACCACCCGGCAGTTCTCCATGACCGAGGCCGGCCACACCTATTACCGTAGCGCCTCGGATATCCTCAAGGAGATCGACAACCTTGCCGACCTCGTGCGCGAAAACAATGCGCAGCTGAAGGGACGGCTGCGCATATCCGTGCCCCGCACTTTCGTCGATGCCGATGTCGGCCAATCGCTGATCGATTTCTCCAGGGAGAACCCGGATCTTTCGCTGGAGATCGCCGCCGACGACCGGTTTGTCGATCTGATCGAGGAAGGCTTCGACGTGGCGATCCGCATCAGCAAACTCGAAGATTCCGGCATGATCGCCCGCAAAATCTCCGATTTTCGCGTCCATCTCTGCGTCACCCCCGATTTTCTCGAACGTCATCCCGATCTTGCCCATCCGAGCGACATTTCCAACGTCCCCTTCATCGTCGACACCAATTCGCGCACCCAGGCGAGCATCCGCTTCCACAATCCCGACAACACCTCATTCACCGTCGCCGTCTCCGGCCCGATGGAGGTCAACAGTCCGCATGCGACTTTGCGCGCGGCGCTTGCCGGCATCGGCATCGCCCTCATCCCTGATTTCATCGCCCGCAAGCCGATCGAGAGCGGCGAGCTGCTGACGCTGTTCAACGATTATCTCCCGACCGACCGCGGCATCTATGCCGTCTATCCGCACCGCCGCTATTTGCCGGCCAAGGTGAGGATCTTCGTCGATTATCTCAACAACTGGTTCAAGAAACATCCGTAGCGCCGCTTTTGCGGCTGCGACATCGCGCCCCGCGCCAACCCGCGGCTCTTTGAATCCAGTGCGGAATCCGGTCCCAATTCCGTCCCAATTTCTGGCAAGAAGTCAGGGTCACCGAACAGGGCAGCGGAACAAATGAGATATTCGACGATACTGATGGCCGCGCTCGTTTCGCTGGTGCCGGCCGCCGCCCTTGCCCATCCGCACATCTTCGTGGAGGCCCGCCTCGAAGTCGTGGCCGGCAAGGATGGCAGTGTCGAGGAACTGCGCAATGTCTGGCGCTTCGACGAGGTTTTCTCCTCCTCGGTCGTCATGGATTTCGACAAGAACACCGATCTGAAGCTGGAGCCGAACGAGCTCGCCGAGGTCGGAAAAACGGTGAAGCAGTCGCTTGCCGACTATGATTACTACATGAACCTGACGATCGACGGAAAGAACGTCACCGTTCAGAAGCCCGACATCATTCACGTCGACTACAAGGACGGCCAGCTGCTGATGTTCTTCGCGGTCAAGCCGGTGGAGAAGATGCCGCTGAAAGGCAGGCTCAGCTTCGGCGTCTACGACCCGACGCTCTATACCTCGATCGACTTTCCCACCGACAACGAACTGGCAATCGTCGGCGACGGCTTCAAGGCCTGCAAACATCAGGTGGTGCGGCCGGATGCCGACCAGGTGATCTCGCAGAACAAGCAGTCGCTGACCGACGCCTTCTTCAACGATCCCACCGGCACCAACATGTCCAAACTCTTCGCCACCCGGCTGGAGGTCACATGCTGACGAAACGCCTGCCCCTCATCCTTTCCGCCGCCGCCATGACGCTCCTGACGGCGGCAAGCCTTGCCCATGCGCAATCGCCGCTCGGCATCGGCACGGCGGAGCCGAGCTTCCAGCCGACCGGCGGGCCGCTCGCGCCGCTTTTGCTGTATGTGAATTACGAGCAGCAGGCCTTCTACCGGGCGCTGACGGATGCCTTGAAGGCGATGCGCCAGGACCCGTGGCAGTTGGCCTCGCTGATCGGCCTCTCCTTCGCCTATGGCGTCTTCCATGCCGCAGGCCCCGGTCACGGCAAGGCGGTCATCTCCTCCTACATGATCGCCAACGAGATCGAGTTGAAGCGCGGCGTGGTGATTTCCTTCATCTCGGCCTTCATCCAGGGCGTGGTGGCGGTGGTGCTGGTCGGCGGCGCCTGGCTGGTGCTGCGCGGCACCGGCATCACCCTGACGGCGGCGACCCATGCGATGGAGATCGCAAGCTTCGTCATGGTCATCCTGTTCGGCGGCTGGCTGCTGTTCCGCAAACTGCGCTCGATGGTGGGCAACATGCCGCGCCGGCGGCTGATGGCGACGTCAGCCGGTCCGGTCAGCATGATGCTCGACTGGAAGGACAATGCCGCCGAACGCCAGGTCTATGCCTTCAACGGCAAGGCGCAGGCTGTGGAGTCCGGCCATACCTTTGTTCCCGGCATGGCCTGCGAGACCTGCGGCAATGCTCATGTGCCGGATCCCGCCCTGCTTGCCGGCGACAGGTTCAGCGCCCGCGAGGCCTGGTCGGCGATCGTCGCCGTCGGCCTTCGCCCCTGCTCTGGCGCATTGCTGGTCATGACCTTCTCGCTGCTGAACGGGCTCTATCTCGGCGGCGTGCTGTCGGTTGCCGCCATGTCGCTCGGCACGGCAATCACCGTTTCCCTGCTGGCCACCCTTGCCGTCACCGCCAAGAGTGCCGCCGTCCGCCTCTCCGGGCGCGGCTCAACCGCCTCGGTCTGGATCGGCAACGCCATTGAAATCCTCGGCGCCGTGCTGGTTATCGTGATGGGAGCCCTGCTGCTCGGGGCATCGCTGCAGGGATAGGTCTACTTCCCTTTGCTGCGCTGATAGCGCGCCCGCAGCCAGAAGACCGCGAAAAACGCCATGATCAGGCAGACGCCGACGGCGATCCCCAGCACCGGCGAGAAATTGCCGATCCACAAAACGATGGTCGGCAGGAAATAGAGGACGAGGCCGGCGCCGAGCAGGATGATGGCGGCGGCGATTGCCTGCGAGCGGCTCTCGGGGCTCACGCGAGCCTTTCCTTTTCCAGATCGGCGCGAATTTCCTGCAGCCGGCGGATCTGATTGCCGGCGGCATCGAAATTCTCCGGCGAAAGCCAGGCCTCGAAGGCATCGTTGAGCAGCGGCCATTCGGCATCGATCATCGAGAACCAGGCGGTATCGCGGTTGCGGTGCTTGGCGATCATGTGCTGGCGGAAGACCCCTTCGAAGCTGAAGCCGTACCGCGCCGCCGTCGTCTTGCTCGCCTCGTTCTTATTGTCGCATTTCCATTCGTAGCGGCGGTAGCCAAGCTCCTCGAAGACGTGCTTGGCCATCAGGTAATGCGCTTCAGTCGAAAGCGGCGAACGCTTCATCTCCGCACCATGCGCCACCCCGCCGATCTCGACGACGCCGTTTGCCGGGTCGGCGCGCATGTAGTTCGCCATCCCGACAATCTTGCCGGTGGCGTTGTCACGGAAGATATGGGTGAGCCAGCCGGATTTGGTGTAGACGTTTTCCAGCCAGTTGGCGAAATCCTCGATCCCGGAGAAATCGTCCTGCGCGAAATAGAGAAGCAGCGGGTTGATGCCCATGCCGCCAAGCCCGTCCCACAGCGCCTCGATATGCTCTGCTCGCCGATAGGGTTCGACGGTGACGAAACGGCCCTTCAGCGTCACCGGTTTCGGCGCCGGGCAGCCCTTGAAATTTGTTAGATCGCGCATGTTCACTCCCCTTGTCCCAGGAGTGGAGTGGATAGGCCAGCCGCCCGACAAAGGCAACCGGCCTGGATGTTACTGTGACCCAATCACTGGGACAAGGTAACTTTTGCGGAGGACACCGTCGCCTCGATATGGTCGACCAGCTGGTCGGCAAGGCCGAGCCTGCCGGCAAGCAGATCGAGATAACCACGCTCGGCGCGCGAATCCGGCTCGATGGTGAGCCGAGAGGCGGTGTAGAGTTCGACGCGCTGTTCCTCCGTCGTCGCGGCAGCGACCAGCGCATCGAGATCGGTCGGCGAAGCGAGTTCGCGCTCGATGAAGGCCGCAGCCTCGCCGCTGACATCGGCAGCCTTGACCTTGTCCATGATGAGGGCCCGTTCGGCATCGTCGATATGGCCGTCGGCCTTGGCGGCGGCGATCATCGCGCGGATCAGCACCAGCACGAACTCGTTGCTGCCGGCCGGCGAGGCCGGCCCGAAGCCGGATTCGACAGGCGGTGGCAGGAGAACCGGATTGTTGGCCGAGGGTGCATCCGAAGGGGCTGCCGGCGCCTGCCCTGCCTGGTAATTTTTGTAGGCCTGGTAACCGAGGCCGGCGATGGCGGCAAGACCGCCGATCGCCAGTGCATTGCCGGCAATACCCCGGCCGGTCTTCGTGCCGAGAAGCGCGGCGGCGATCGCACCTGTCGCCAGAGGATTGTTCCTGGCCGTCTGCACGGCGTCGCCCGCCCTGTCGCGGACCGAGCCGCCAAGGCCCGGAACCTGCGAACCCAAGAACTGGTCGAGAAGCTTCTTCGCGTCGAACATTCCTCGTCGTCTCCCTGTTAGCTGGAGGACTACATAGGTTTGCGACAGCTCGAATACAAACAGAGGAGCGGGAATTGTGCCGTGAGGCTCATCCCCTCCCCAAACTCAGGCCTTCAGCGCCGCGGCCTCTGCTGCGAGCCTGGTGATCCCCGCCCAGTCGCCGGCTGCGACCAGTTCCTTCGGCGCCACCCAGGAGCCGCCGACGCAGATGACGTTCGGCAGCGACAGATAATCATTGGCGTTCTTCAGCGAAATGCCGCCAGTCGGGCAGAACAGCGTGCCTGCCAGCGGCGAGGAAAGCGCCTTGAGCAGAGCGGCGCCGCCAGCCTGCTCTGCCGGGAAGAACTTCAGCACCTGATAGCCTTCTTCGCGCAAAGCCATGACCTCGCTGGCGGTCGCAGCACCGGGAAGCAGCGGCACATCGGAATCGGCAGCGGCATCGAGCAGTTCCTGCGTCGTGCCCGGGCTGACGATGAATTTCGAGCCGGCCTCGACGGCGGCTTCCCAATGGGCGGCGTTCAGGATCGTGCCGGCGCCGACTTCGGCGCCCTCGACCTCGGCGGCGACGGCGCGCACGGCATCGAGTGCCGCCGGCGTGCGCATGGTGATCTCGATCGCCTTCAGACCGCCCGCGACAAGCGCACGGGCCAGCAGTACGGCCGACTTGGCATCGTCGACGATCAGGACCGGAACGACAGGCTGGAGTTTCAGGATGGAAAGGAGCTTCTCTGTTTTCTCGCCCATAGCCGTGCGACTTCCTTGAAACGATTGAATTCGACCCCGAATAACGTCCTAATGGAACCTTGTCGAGATAAAACCAATTCCTGCGACAGGGTGGGTATGAAATCCCGGGAAAGTGGGCTACCGTGCGGCATCGTCACAAAAGGTTCACCGGTATGGCGAAAGAGATCGAGCGGAAGTTCCTCGTACGCAGCGATGGATGGCGTTCCGCCGTCGAGACGAAGTCTGCCCTGAGACAGGGCTATATCGCCTCGATGGACGATCGTTCCGTCCGGGTGCGTATCCTCGATGGCAGGAAGGCCAGACTGACGATCAAGATCGGCCGCAGCGCCATCACCCGTGACGAATTCGAATACGACATCCCGATCGCCGATGCCGAGGAATTGTTGCAGAACGCGATCGGCATCGTCATCGAGAAGACGCGTTACCGCGTTCCGCATGAGGGTTTCGTCTGGGAGGTCGACGTCTTTGCCGGCGAACATCGCGGCCTGGTGATTGCCGAGGTCGAGATGACCGCAGAGACCGACGATCCAGCCCTGCCCGCCTGGCTCGGCCGTGAAGTAACCGGCGATTTCCGCTATTCCAACCAGGCCCTTGCCACAGAATATGGGCACGACAGGCATGGCCTATCGCATTCGGCCTAAGGCCGATTTCACCAGCGAGTTCCGCAGCGCCGCGAAAGAGCAGCTGGACGATGCGATCGCACTGATCGAAGAACAGCCGGACGGCGCCCATGAGGCCATCCATTCCTTTCGCAAGAACCTGAAACGATTGCGCTCGCTCTACCGGCTCGTGGCCCGCGAGGCGCCGGATTTCCAGGATCGCGAAAATGCCAGGCTGCGCGATGCCGCCCGTTCGCTTTCGGCGATCCGCGATGCCAACGCCCTCATCGGCACGGCGCAATATCTGCAGCGGAGTGCCCGCGGGAAAGAAGAGAGCGAGGCACTCGGCCGCATCATCACCGTGCTTGAAGGCCGCCGTGACTGGATGGCGCAGGCCGAAAGCGGCCTCAAACAGCGCTTGGCGGAAACTACCGACGTTCTGACAGAGGCGGCCGCAGCCCTGGATGGGGTCTCGTTCAATGGCGGCCACCGGAAGAATGCCCGCAAGCTGGCGAAGAGCTGGCGCCGCACCGCACGAAAGGCGAAGGCGGCACTTGCCGCCTGCCATGGTGAGGCATCTGCCGACGACTTCCACAAGCTGCGCAAACGCACCTACGACTATCGGCTCTATCATAGCCTGTTGCGCGATGTCTGGCCCGGAGCGATGAAGGCCAAGCGCGACGCGGCCAAGGAACTCGTCGAGGATCTCGGCCATATCCATGATCTTGCCGTGCTCTCCGAACTGGTCGAGGCCGAGCCGCAGCTCTTCACCCGCAATGACGACCTGGCCCATCTGCTCGACGCCATCATCTTCCGCCAGCAAGAAGACCGGCGGCAAGCGCTTGTCAAAGCCGAAACCGTCTTCGCCGATGATCCCGACGAGGAAGCACAGCGCATCGAGCTTCTCTGGCTAACGGCCGGGAGTTGAGGCGGCATCACTATGGGCGCCAACGCCTCTGAAATATTTCAGCAAGACCTATTGACCTCAACTAATGTTGAGGTCCTAGCCTCCGGCGGTCAAGAAAGCACAGACCTGACCCCGCGAGGAAGAAATGATCGCCGAAAATATCGCGATGCCAAAGCTGCTCGGGCTCTACGAGACCCATCTGACCGTTGCCGACCTCCAGACCTCCACGGACTTCTACCGCGATGTCGTCGGGCTCGAACCGGCGGCCTCGTTCGAGGAGCGCAAGGTCGCTTTCCTCTGGGTGGACGACAGGAAGACCGGCATGCTCGGCCTTTGGGAAACCGGAACCGGGCCGCTGAAGATGCGGCTGCACATTGCCTTCCGGATGACCACCGCCGGCGTGCTGCAGGCGCCCACCCTGCTCAAGGAAAAGGGGGTGGAGCCTCTCGGCTTTACCGGTGAACCCGCGACGGAGCCGGTGGTTCTCGGCTGGATGCCGGCATTGTCTATCTATTTCAAGGATCCCGACGGACACTCGATCGAGTTCATCAGCATCCTCGACGACACTCCCGACCGAAGCTTTGGCGTGCGGCCGTTTTCCGAATGGCAGGCGAAAGCGTAGCCGCTCATCCGCCAAGGCCGCCACCGCTGAAGGCAATTGCGCGAGCCGCCGATTTTCTGTATTTCCGCCCCATGACCGACAGCCTGACACACACCAGCCCGTTCCTCGTGGCCGCACTCTACCATTTCGTTTCCGTGCCGCGCTTTGAGAGCCTCCAGGCGCCGCTGCAGACGCTGTGCGAGCAGAGCGGCGTCAAGGGAACGCTGCTTCTGGCGCATGAAGGCATCAACGGCACGATCGCCGGCCCGGATGCCGGTATTGCCGCCGTGCTTTCCTTCCTGCGGGCCCAGCCGGAATTTTCCGGCCTGGAGCATAAGGAAAGCCGCGCCTCGAAAATGCCTTTCCTGCGCATGAAGGTGAAGCTGAAGAAAGAGATCGTCACCATGGGCGTCGAGGATATCGACCCCAACAAAGTCGTCGGCACCTATGTGGCGCCTGAGGACTGGAACGCGCTGATTTCCGATCCCGATACGATCGTCATCGACACCCGCAACGATTACGAAACGGCAATCGGCACCTTTCGCGGCGCTCTCGACCCGAAGACGAAGACCTTCCGCGAATTTCCAGATTGGGTGCGCAGCAATTCCGGCCTGCACAACAAGCCCAAGATCGCCATGTATTGCACCGGCGGCATACGCTGCGAGAAGGCCACCGCCTTCATGAAGGCCGAGGGCTTCGACGAGGTCTATCATCTGAAGGGCGGCATCCTGAAATATCTCGAAGAAGTGCCGAAGGAGGAAAGCCTGTGGGACGGCGCCTGCTTCGTTTTCGACGAGCGCGTCTCCGTCGAGCACGGGCTGAAGGAAGGCGAACACCGGCTATGCCATGCCTGCCGCAACCCGATCACCGCAGAAGAGATCACCTCGCCACTCTATGAGGAAGGCGTTTCCTGCAGCCATTGCTACGGCACCCGCACCGAAGAGGATCGGCTGCGCTACCGTCAGCGGCAGCACCAGATCGCCCTCGCCAGGAAACGCGGCCGGCGGCATATCGGCAGCTGAGCCAGGACCCTTTCCCGATCAGCCTCATTTTTCCGGAATCTCTGTCAGCGCCCGTCAGGCTGCGCCAAGACGGCGCCGGCCTTCCGGCTCGGCTGCATGCCGCGCGTCCAGCATCTCGGTGATCAGATCGGCCGTCATCGGTTTTCCGAACAGATAGCCCTGCAGGCAATCGCAGCCGAAGAGGCGCATGGCGATTGCCTGCTCCTCGGTCTCGATGCCCTCAGCCGTCACCGGAATGTCGAGAGAGCGGGCAAGCGCCACGGTCGCCTGCAGCATCTCGCGCTGGCGCTTGTCCTCATTGACCCCCATGACCAGCGAGCGGTCGATCTTGATCCGGTCGAAGCCGAACTGCCTGAGATAACCGATCGACGAGAAGCCGGAGCCGAAATCGTCGAGCGCCACTTTGACCCCCAGCGCCTTCAGCCGTTCGATCGACTGGCGGGTGCGCTGCGGATTCTGGATCATGTAGCCTTCGGTGATCTCGAGCGTGATGCGGCCGGCCTCGACCTCCGTCTGCTTCAGCACGTAGCGCACATAATCGGCGAAGGCGGGATTGCGGAACTGACCGGGAGAGACGTTGACCGAAACGTTGAGTTCCGGCCATTGCTTGGCTGTCTCGCACGCCTTGCGCAGCACGAACAGGCCGAGCGATTCGATGAGGCCGCTGGTCTCGGCGATTGGAATGAACACCTCGGGCGAGATAGGGCCATGACCCGGACGGTTCCAGCGCACCAGCGCCTCGACGCCGGTCGGCGCATAGGAGGCCGCATCGATCAGCGGCTGGTAGGCGAGTGTCAGATCGCCGCTTTCGATGGCCATCCTGAGGTCGAGTTCCAGCGCATTGCGCTGCTCCCGGTCGGCATCCATCGACGGATCGTAAAGCGTCATGCGCGCACGGCCGGCTTCCTTCGCCTTGTACATGGCAAGGTCGGAGCGGCGCACCAGTTCCTCGCGCCCGATCGTGCCGGCAGGCGACATGGCGATGCCGATGCTGGCCCCGACAACAACGACGCGGCGACCGATCTCCAGCGGCTCGACCAGAAAATCGAGGATCTGCTCGGCAAGTTGCAGGGCCGCAGCATTCTCGCCGTCCGAGAGAAAGGCGATCGCAAATTCATCGCCGCCGATGCGGGCGAGAACCGCGCCTTGCGGAATAAGCACGTCGAGACCGGCCGCCACCCCGCGGATCAACTGATCGCCGGTGCCGTGGCCATAACTGTCATTGACTTCCTTGAAACCGTCGAGGTCGAGATACAGGAGCAGCACGTTGCGTTTGGTCTGGCGCGCCTCGACGACGAAACGGTCGACAGCAAGCCCAAGACCGTCGCGATTGGAAAGGCCGCTCAGCCGGTCGCGCAGCGTCTCTTCGCGGGCGCTGTTTTCATCGGCCTTCAGCCGGCGGCCGGCAAACCAGCCGATGACCAGCAGCACCACGAAGAACAGTCCGACAAGGCCGAGCGCTTGCAGGACCATCGGCCGCACCTGTGCGTAGCCGACATCACCCGGCGAACGCGAGGTCCAAACGAGCTTTTGAAGCGTTGCCCCCGTCGGATCGACGATCGGCACAAAATAGTCAGCCTCGAAGCTCGGCGGCGCCAGCCTCAGCCCGCCAATGACATAGGTCTGGCCGAGCGCGGTCACCCGGTCATTGTCGAGATGGCGGGCGAAGACGAGATAGCGGTGCTGGCCGGCCGGCGCATCCAGCGCACCGGATTTTTTCCGCACCAGAGCGACGCCGACAGCGGCGACACCACGTTTGGTGGTGACGAAGCCGACTGCTTGGGGAGTCCCGGCTGTGTCGGCCGCCTTCGCCGTCTCGAACAGGGTCCAGAGCGACGGCGCGAAGAAATCCGCAAGCGGCTCCTCCATCGGCTTGCCGTCGCGATAGGCCATGATCGGCGTCTTCCCGTCATCGATGACGATCGCCATGTCGAAAAGCGAGCTGTTGACCGACATCTCGCCGTAATTGCTCACCGTCCAGGCCATGCCGTCGGGCGAATAGACGTTGACGGCGGCATCGTCCCAGGCGGCGTAATCGTCGAGCGTCGCGGCGAGCTGGTCCTCGAAAGTCTTCAACGCCCCGATCGTCGTTTCGCGCGAGCGCTCGTCATCGAGAAGATTGGCATTTTCGGCCACGCGCTCGAGCGCCGTCAGCACCATGACGGTGACAATTGCGACGATGACGGCAAAGGAAAAAAGCACGCCCGTAACGGTGATGTGACGGCCTACTCCCAAACCCTTGCTCTGCGACTTTCCGGCTGTCTGCATTACGGCTCCCTGACCGTCCGACTTTGCCAGCCAAGGGTTCAAAAACGTTTAAGCAACCACCTGTTGAAGATTTGCGAGGAGCTATTTCTTGCCTGCTGATGCAGAAAATGAGGGAAGCAACGTCAGCCGTTTCACCTAACCCGCCTTGTGATTGCCCTTCGGGAATTGTGCTGCGAGTTCGCGATACCACTTGCCGCTCTTCTTCACCGTACGCAACTGGGTCTGATAATCGACATGGACGAGGCCGAAGCGCATGCGGTAGCCTTCTGCCCATTCGAAATTATCCATCAGGCTCCAGGCAAAATAGCCGCGCATGGGATAACCGTCCTTGATGAGGTTTGCCACGACATCGAGATGGTCGCCGAGATAATCGAGACGCATCGTATCGTCGACTTCGCCGTCGACGACACCGGTGTTGTCGCAAGCGCCGTTCTCAGTGATGTAGCATTCCGGCAGTTCGTAGCGGCGGTAAAGGTTTTCGACCAGCAGCTTCAATCCCGGCGCATAGATTTCCCAGCCGATATCGGTTTTGACGTCGCTTGCCGGCGGCGCTTTCACCGTCCAGGGGAAATCGCCGTTGCGTTCGGCATCGTCAGTGACGCGCTCGGGCGTGTAATAATTCAGACCCCACCAGTCGAGTTTCTGGCTGATCAGCGTCATGTCGCCGTCCTCGATGACAGGCATGCGGTCGCCGAGCGCCTCAACGAATTCCTTGGGGTATTCGCCCTTGAAGACGGGATCGAAGAAGGCGCCGTTGTGAAACTGATGCGCGCGCTCAGTGGCGGCAAGATCGGCAGGGCTGTCGGAACCGGGGATGATCGAGGCAGCGTTGAGCACGAGCCCAACGGGCACATCAGGGGCTTCCGCGCGGATCGCCTCGACGCCGAGACCGTGGGCGAGGTTCATGTAGTGCATGGCGTGAAGGGCGGCCTGCATAGCGCGCTCGCCCGGCGCATGGATGCCGTAGAGGTGGCTCAGCCAGACGATGCACCAGGGTTCGTTGAAGGTCGCGACGGCGTCGAGACGATCGCCAAGCCGGTTCATCACCGTCTTGGCGTAGCGCTGAAATGCATAGGCGGTCGAGCGCGCCGTCCAACCACCGTCGCCGGCAAGCAGCAGCGGCAGGTCCCAATGATAGAGCGTCGCAAAGGTCTTGATCCCGCGCGCCTTGCAGCCGTCGACCAGCCGATCGTAGAAATCGAGCCCGGCCTCGTTCACCGCGCCCGTGCCGTCGGGGATGATGCGCGGCCAGGCAATCGAGAAGCGGTAGGCTTCGACACCCATATCCTTGATGAGATCGAGATCCTGCTCCAGCCGGTTATAGTGGTCGCAGGCGACGTCGCCATTGTCGCGATTATAGACCCGGCCGGGCATATTGCAGAAAGCATCCCAGATCGATGGCTTGCGGCCATCGGCCTTACCAGCACCTTCGATCTGGAAGGCGGCGGTGGCGACGCCGAAGGTAAAATCGCCGGGAAGGCGGCTTGCAAGCGTCTTCGCATCGATCATCTGTAAATCCCATTTCTCAGCGGGTGAATGGATCGTCCGGGCTCGGATTTAGCCAAGCCTGAAAGCAAAGTACAGGCCCGGGATTGGAAAAACTGCAACGTTACAGGAGGCACACGAATGGGCGGCGACCGCCCTCATAACGCGAATGTCAGCAGTCGTGACTTGCTGTCGAACCGGCGATCGCGGACACAGCCAAGACGTTGCAAACAAGACATCGCAAACATGAAAGGAATCCGATGCTGTCTTCGATCCATCTGCTGCAGCCCCATCTGCTGAGCCTGCTGCGCATCGTCTCGTCACTTGTGCTGTTCAGCTACGGAACGCAGAAGATCCTGCATTTCCCGGCGGCGGCCAGCGTGCCGCCCGCGGGCTCGCTCTCCTGGATCGCCGGGCTGATCGAACTCACCCTCGGCTTCCTGGTTCTGGTCGGATTCCAGACCCGGATCGCAGCCTTCGTGCTCTCGGGCCTGATGGCCTTCGCCTATTTCATCGGACATGCCTCGAAGGGCATCTATCCCGCACAGAACGGCGGCGTCGCCGCGATCCTGTTCTGCTTCGTGTTTCTCTATCTGGTCGCGGCAGGCGCCGGGCCGCTCAGCGTCGATAACCTGCTGAAGCGCGGCCGCACCACGGCTGCCTGATCACCATAAACAAAACGCCGAGGCGACTTTTAAGCCCGCCTCGGCGTTTTTCATTGGGCGATGCGGATCGCTAAAGTCAGACCTTGACCCATGCGCCGTTCTTCTTCGAGGACGCGACGCAAGCCTCGACGAAGGCCACACCCTTCACGCCATCGTCGACTGTCGGATAGACCACGGCCTTGTCGACGGCCTTGCCCTTCTTGCGGGCGTTGATCGCATGCGCGGCTTCCGTATAGATCGTCGCAAAAGCCTCGAGATAACCCTCCGGATGCCCTGACGGTACGCGCGAGACGCGGCCGGCAGCCGCGCCCGAACCGGCGCCGCCCCGAGTGATCAGCCGTTTCGGCTCACCGAACGGCGTGTACCACAGGTAGTTCGGGTCCTTCTGGGTCCATTCCACCCCGCCCTTGCTGCCGTAGACCCGGACCATCAGGCCGTTTTCATGGCCGGGCGCCACCTGGCTGCACCAGAGCATGCCCTTAGCCGGCTTCTCTGAGCCCTTTGCCTTGAAACGCAGCATAACATGGGCGTTGTCATCCAGCCGGCGGCCGGGGACGAAGCTGTCGAGATCGGCAGCGAGGCTGTCGAGTTCCAGGCCTGATATGAAGGAGGCGAGATTATAGGCATGCGTGCCGATATCGCCTGTGGAGCCGCCGACGCCGGATTGCGCCGGATCGGTGCGCCAGGCGGCCTGCTTCTGGCCGGTCTGCTCGACCGCCTCCGTCAACCAATCCTGGGGATATTCGGCCTGGACGACTCTTATATCGCCGAGTTCACCGTTCGTGATCATCTCGCGCGCCTGGCGGACCATCGGATAACCGGTGTAATTATGCGTCAGCACGAAGAGCGCGCCGCTCTCGTCGGCAATTTTCCTCAGTTTCTTCGCATCGGCAAGGTTCGATGTCAGCGGCTTGTCGCAGATGACATGAATGCCGCGCTTCAGGAATTCCTTGGCAGCGTCGTAATGCACATGGTTCGGCGTGACGATCGCCACTGCCTCGATGCCGTTCTTCAGCTTCGCCTCGCGGATCGCCATCTCGCGGTAGCTGGAATAGGTCCGCGACGGATCGAGGCCGAGATCGCGGCCCGACTGAACCGCCTTTTCAGGCGTCGACGACAGCGCGCCGGCGATGAGATCGTACTGATCGTCGATCCGCGCCGCAATCCGGTGCACCGCACCGATAAACGCGCCGGCGCCGCCGCCGACCATGCCGAGCCGAATGCGCGGCTCGCGGGTCTGTTCCGATGATGCTTCGATTGCCATTCTATCCTCCTGAAATTTGAAACTTTGCGCGGCTGCGCCCCTCATCCGGCTGCCGCCACCTTCTCCCCGTAAACGGGGCGAAGGGGATATGCCGCAACCTCTCCGCCCCCACGGCCTCTCGCAGGGCACGTCCCCTCTCCCCGTTTTTACGGGGAGAGGGTTAGGGTGAGGGGCAAACGTCGCGGCACGCCCTATGTCTTAAAGCCCCAGCATCCGCCGATTGGCCGCCTGGTCGGTACCGCTGCCGGCGAAATCGTCGAAGGCTTTCTCGGTGACGCGGATGATATGGGCGGCGACGAATTCGGCCCCTTCGCGGGCGCCGTCTTCCGGATGTTTCAGCGCGCATTCCCATTCGACAACGGCCCAGCCGTCGAAATTATTGGCCGTCATCTTCGAGAACACCGCGCCGAAATCGACCTGGCCGTCGCCGAGCGAGCGGAAGCGGCCGGCCCGTTCCACCCAGCCCTGATAGCCGCCGTAGACGCCTTGGCGTCCGGTCGGGTTGAACTCCGCATCTTTGACGTGGAACATCTTGATGCGGTCCTTGTAGATGTCGATATTGTCGAGATAGTCGAGGCACTGCAGGACGTAGTGCGAGGGATCGTAGAGCATGTTGGCGCGCGGATGGTTCTTCACGCGCTCCAGGAACATCTCGAAGGTGATGCCGTCATGCAGGTCCTCACCCGGGTGGATTTCGTAGCAGACATCGATTCCGTTCTCATCCGCATGGTTGAGGATCGGCGTCCAGCGGCGGGCGAGTTCGTCAAAGGCCGTTTCGACCAGGCCGGCGGGACGCTGCGGCCAGGGATAGATGAAGGGCCAGGCGAGCGCGCCGGAAAAGGTCGCATGCGCCTTGAGGCCGAGATTCTTCGATGCCGTCAGCGCCATCTTGACCTGCTCGACGGCCCATTCCTGGCGCGCCTTCGGATTGCCGCGCACCTCCGGGGCTGCGAACCCGTCGAAGGCCTCGTCATAGGCCGGGTGAACGGCGACGAGCTGGCCCTGCAGATGGGTGGAGAGTTCGGTAATCTCGATGCCGTTTTCGCGGGCCTTGCCGGCGAATTCGTCGCAATAATCCTTGGAGGTCGCAGCCTTCTTCAGATCGATTAGCTGGCTCGCCCAGGTCGGCACCTGGACGCCTTTGTAACCGATGTCGGCCGCCCATTTGGTGATCGCGTCCCAGGAATTGAAAGGCGCGGCATCGCCCGCGAACTGGCCAAGGAAAAGGCCGGGGCCCTTGATCGTCTTCATGTCAGATTCCTCCCTGAATATCGACCGTAAACGTTTCTGAAGTGTTGTAGCACGCAATTTGGCGGGCGCAAGGCGCCTCCTCGCCCTCAGCTCGCGTTTTGGCGCAAGGCCGGATGCGATATGGCTGCGAGCTAATCATGATGGGCTTTGGCGGGCAAGAGGTACGTGCAGCATTTTCAGCTGCGTACATATATGGAAGCATAAAATGCGCCCATCCTTTCGAATGGGCGCATGTCGCCAGCCAATCGATCAGAACGGAGAATCCGGGAAGTAGAAGTCCTTGGCATTGTCCTTGGTGACGAGGGTCGCGTCGAGGATATAGCTGCCGTGAACCGGGACTTGATCGTAGAGAGCAGCGGCCGTCAGTTCCATGGCCGTGCCGACCATTGCCGGCGGATAGAGAACGTCGACCGGGATCATCTTGTCGCCGTCCATGACCTTCTTGACCATGTCCTTGGAGCCGGCGCCGGCGACGACATATTTGATGTCGGTGCGCTTGGCCTGCTCGATCGCCTGCAGAACGCCGACAGCCATGTCATCGTCCTGGCACCAGACGACGTCGATCTTCTGGTACTTGGTCAGGTAGTCCTGCATGACCTTGAAGGCATCGTCGCGGTTCCAGTTGCCGTACTGGCGGTCGAGAACCTTGACCTTCGATCCGGCAATGCCCTTGTCGAAGCCGTCCTGGCGCTGCTGGTCGATCGGGATCGGCAGACCGCGGATAATCACGACTTCGGCATCCGGCGTCGTGTCCTTGATGTACTTGCCGGCGACTTCGCCGAGCGCCGGATTGTTGCCGGCCACATAGAGGTCGCGCACGGAGTTGTCGTTGCTCGAAGGCGCACGGTCGACAAGCGCGACGAACTTGCCCTTGCCCTTGACTTCCTTGATGGCGTTGACGAGCGGATCGGGATCCGACGGCAGGATGACCAGGGCGTCGATGCCCTGCGTGTCGAGATCCTGCACGGCGTTTGCCTGGCTGGCGGCATCCGGCGAGGTCTTGACGATGACGTTGAGACCGGGATGTTCGGCCATCAGCAGCTTGGCGACACGTTCGGCGTGGAAGACCACGCCCGACGTCCAGCCGTGGTCGGCGGCCGGAATGGACACGCCGATGGTGAATTTCTTGTCCTCGGCGTGAGCGGCGCCGGCGAACGTCACCGCCGCAACCGCCAAGCCCAACATCAATTTACGCATGCCATTTCCTCCCAATAATTGCAGGGACTTTTCCATATCGGGACCGGACGCCCTGTAAGTCCGGTCAATCCTGAGCCCGATCAATGCAAACCGGAGCAATTCATGATTTGCGCACCAGCGAGCGCTGCACGAACATGGCGATGATGATGATCGCACCCTGGATGGCGCCGATCAGGTACTCGCTGATGAAATTCGAAAGCAGCATGATGTTGCCGACGAGTTCGAGAATGAAGGCACCGCAGATCGTGCCCCAGACCCGGCCGGCGCCTCCCTTCAGCGCCGTGCCGCCGACCACGACCGCCGTGATCGCCTGCAGTTCCCACAGGATGCCTGTTGTCGCCGAGGTCGAGCCGAGACGGGGAACATAGAGCAGCACTGCAATGGCAACACACAGGCCCTGGATGACGAAGGCGATCGTCCTGACGCGATTGACCGCGATGCCGGAATAGCGGGCAACATCGCTGTTCGACCCGACAGCGACAACGTGGCGCCCATAGCGGGTGCGATAGAGAATGAAGGCCGCAACCGCCGTCACCGCCAGGATCACCACGATCGGGATCGGCACGCCGGCAATCGTGCCAAAATAAGCGGGACGATAGAGCGTCTGGATATCGGCGGAGCGAAGCGTGATCGCGCCGCCCTGCGACAGCCATGTCGTCAGGCCGCGATAGATGCCCATCGTGCCGAGCGTCGCGATGAAAGGTTCGATCTTGCCAACCGTGGTGATCAGGCCATTCGCCAGGCCGCAAAGCGAGCCGGCGACCATGGTGAAGACCACCGCGACCGTCAGCATCAGAGCGGGGTTTTCGATAGCGCCCGAGTTCATCAGCAGGATCATCAGGCTGGCGACGAAAGCCACCATCGAACCCACCGACAGGTCGAGATCACCGGCCGAGATCACGAAGGTCGCGCCGACCGCGATGATGGCGATGAAGGCGCTGCGCGTCGCGACATTGGCAAGGTTGGTGATGCCGATGAAATTGGGATTGACCAGAGCTCCGACGATCAGAAGCAGCGCCAGGGCGACGAACGGCGCGACCGCACGCAGATCGACATCCCGCCAGGATCGGCGCCGGATTTCCCTGGTCTCCTCGTTGACACTCATTTCCAAAACCAACCTCCCGCCCCATTCTTTCTGGGCATCTTATCTGTCCGCTTCGACCCTCAGGCCGCCGCTTTCCTCTTCAGCCCGGCGGCGTAACGCATGATCTCCTGCTCGGAGATCTCGTCCCCTTCGAGCACGCCGACGATATGCCCTTCGCGCATCACCACCACCCGCGTGCATAGCCCGATGACCTCGGGCATCTCCGACGAGACGATGATGATCGACCGGCCGTCCCGGGCCAGCGCCGAGATGAAATGATAGATCTGCTGTTTGGTGCCGACATCAATGCCGCGCGTCGGCTCGTCGATGATGATGATGTCGGGCTCGGTCTCCATGACCTTGGCGAGCAGCAGCTTCTGCTGGTTTCCGCCCGACATCCGGCCGGCGACGATATTGCCGTCGCGAACCCGGATGTCGAAGCGCCGCTTGGCTTTTGCCATCGCGGCCGCTTCGCTGCCGGGGCTGAGATAACCTCGGCGAGAATGTCTTCCGAGCGATTGCAGCGTCAGATTGGTGACCATGCCGGAGCGCAGCAGCAAGCCCTTCGACTTGCGGTCCTTGGTCATATAGGCCAAGCCGCAGCGATTGGCGGCATGCACGTCGCCGGAGGGAACGGCGGCCCCTTTGATTACCACCTCGCCCTCAAGACGGCTCCGCAACCCGGCGATCGCTTCCATCAGTTCGGTGCGGCCGGAGCCGATCATGCCGGAAAAACCGATGATCTCGCCCTTGCGCACCTCGAAGCTCGCACCTTTGACATAGCCCGTCGAAACCGAGGCGACGCTCAAGACGATCTCCTCGTCGACATCAGGCTCGACCTTGGCCGGATAAAGGCTGGAAAGTTCGCGGCCGACCATCAGCTGCGCGATCGATTCGCCGTCCAGAATGGATGTCGGCGACGTCTTGATCCATTGGCCGTCGCGCAGCACCGTGACACGATCGGTCAATTCCATCACTTCATCGAGCTTATGCGAAACGAAGACGAAGCTGGTGCCCTGATCGCGCAGCTTGCGGACCTGCTTGAACAGCATATTGGTCTCTTCCCGCGACAAGACGGCGGTCGGCTCATCCATGAACACGACCCGCGCGTCGCGGCTGATGGCCTTGGCGATTTCGACCATCTGCTTGTCGGCGATGGAAAGCGTGCTGATCAGAGCATTCTCGTCGACATGCGAACCGAGCACATCGAGAACCTTGCGTGTCTCCGAGCGCATATATTTGCGGTCGAGCACGCCGAAGCGCGTGACTTCGCGCCCGAGGAAGAGGCTCTCCGTCACGGTCAGATGTTCGGCGAGGTTGAATTCCTGGTGAATGATGACGATGCCGAGCGCCTCGGCGGCGCCGTTGGGCGGCAGGACGACGGGCTTGCCGTCGAGCAGGATCTCGCCGGAACTCGGCTGTTCGAAACCGGACAACACCTTGACGAGCGTGGATTTGCCGGCGCCGTTTTCACCCATCAACGCATGGATTTCGCCGGCGCGGAGATCGAAATTGACGCTGAAGAGCACCTGCACGCCGCTGAAGGATTTGCATATACGCCTGGCGGACAGCACCACGGGTGCGGTGTCGGCGATCTCCACGGTCATTATGCCCTCCCCCCAAGAGCGCCTTGCATCCGGCAGAACCTGCCGGCGCCGCTCCATCACCTTGAACTAGCGCACATTCCCATTCTGAAAACCGCTTGCTGTTTTCGGGTGCTCTGC